>JBJMUA010000001.1:0-5950 GCA_045811425.1 Sphingomicrobium sp.
CTTGGGCCGTCGAAACAGATCGGAATTACCTGCCACGCCAGCCGCCACCTGGCGATGGATGCAGGAGAAGCGGGGGCCGATTATGTCGCCTTCGGGGCCTTCTATCCGACCCTGACCAAACCCAGCGATCACCGGCCCGACCTGGCCATTCTCAGCTGGTGGGCGACCCTGTTCGAGATTCCTTGCGTCGCGATCGGTGGGATCACTCCGGAGAATGCAGCTCCCCTGGTTGCGGCGGGCGCCGATTTCATCGCCGTCTGCAATTCGGTGTGGGGCAAGGACGATCCTGCGGGCGAAGTCGCGAAGTTCGCGGCCCTGTTCGCCGGCGCCTAGCCTTCGATCTTCTGCTTCAAGGCCAGTGCGTCGGCGATCGCGTCGCCGCCGATATCGTTGTTGAAATAGGCCCAGCAACTCCGCCCGGAGCACTGCTGGTCCTGAAACCATTCCGCCCATTTCGCGATTTGCCGCGCCGAGTAGCGGCCCCGATATTTGCCGGCAGTGCCGTGAAACCGGACATAGGCCGCCTTGCCGCAGGCCCAATCCAGCGTTTCAAAACCGGTCAGATCATGTGACACGAAGCCCGCGCCGAACCTATCGAGCAGCGCCAGCGTCTCTTCGATCAGCCAGCTCTTATCCCGGAACTCGAACACATGGATGAGGTCACCGGGCAGTAGCTGGAGGAAATTCTCGAGCCGCTCCAGATTGAGGCGGAACCGGGGCGGCAACTGGAACAGGATTGGCCCGAGATGCTCGCCAAGCTGTCTGGTCGGGCCGAGGAAGCGATCAAGCGGCTCCTCGCAATCCTTGAGTTTCTTGGCCTGGGTGATGAACCGGTTTGCCTTGACCGCGTAGCAGAAGCCGTCGGGCGCCTGGTTGCGCCAGCGGTCGAAAGTGGACGCGGCGGGCAATCGATAGAAGCTGTTGTTGATTTCGACCGTGTCGAAGTGGCTGGCATAATATTGGTACCAGCGCTTTTGCGGCAGTTCGGCGGGATAAAACAGGCCGCGCCAATGCTTGTATACCCAGCCCGAACATCCCACCCGGATCGATGCCACGAGGGAAACTCCTGCACTTTGCCACGTTGTCTGCTGCAAAACCGGTAATCGCAGAGGAGAGTTGCGTGCAGTCTCTGGTCAAATATTCCTGCCTCGGCCTGGCAGCGGTGCTTTTGTCGGCCGGCGCGCCCGGTCAACCATCGAAGCCGGCCGCCAAAGCCTGGGTGCCGCCCGGCACTCCGGGCAGCCCGATCGACGGCACCGTGTTTCATGCCCAGGTGCTGCTGAGCGCGGCCGGCTTTTCGACCGGCGTGATCGACGGCAAGGAGGGCAGCTCCTTCAAGGAGGCTGTACGCGGCTTTCAGGAGGCGCATGGGCTTCAGCCAACGGGAAAGCTCGACCCCCAGACGCGCCGCGCGCTGCTTGAGCAAGGCCGATCATCGACCGTCACCGTCAAGCTGACCCGCGCCGACATCAGCGGCAATTACGTCTATCCCTTTCCACGCAAGCCCGAGGGCCAGGCCAAGCTTCCGTTCGCCGCCTATCGCAACATGCTCGAGGAGGTTGCCGAGCGCTATCATACGACGCCTGACACGATCGTCGCCCTCAATGGCCCGACTGCGCTGATCGGCGTTGGCCAGACGCTGCGGCTTCCCAATGTGCTGCCGACCAGCACCAACTATGGCGGCTCCCCGCTGAAGGACGATCAGCGCCAATGGTTCGTCAAGCTCAACGTCGACGGCAATGTACCGCAAGGCAGCTATGTCATCGTCGACAAGTCGGAGGGACAGCTGAAGGTCATGGACGGCTCCGACCGGCTGGTCGCCCAATTCCCGGTGACGACCGGGTCGGAGCACGACCCTCTGCCGATGGGCACTTGGAAGGTCCCGACCTACTCCTTCCTGCCGCCGTTCCACTACCAGCCCGACCTGTTCTGGGATGTCGACGACAGCAAGGATGAAAAGATGCTGCCGCCCGGGCCGAATGGGCTGGTCGGCGTCGCCTGGCTCGACCTTTCGAAGGAGCATTATGGAATCCACGGCACCAATGAGCCGCAGAATATCGGCAAGACCGAAAGCCACGGCTGCCTGCGTATGACCAATTGGGACGTGCTGCGCCTCTCGCGGATGCTCAAGCCCGGGTTCAAGGCGATTTTCCGGGCCTGATGGGCACCTTCGTCAACCGGCTGGGGTGGGTTGTCGTCACGGCCGTGCTGGTGAGTGCCTTCTGGATTTTCTATTTCGGCATTTTCGGCTCGCCGGCGGCCGAGCGAAAGGTGACGGCCTCGGGCCAAAAGGTCGTGGTCGACCCCGAAGCGCAGCCGCCGGTCACCCTGGCGGAAGGAATTTGGGTTGGACCGGCGGGCCTTGCCATTCCCGTCCAGGGAGTGAAACCGGAAGGCTTGTCGGACACCTTCACCCAGGCCCGCGCCGGCGGGGCGCGCACCCATGACGCGCTCGACATCATGGCGGCCGAGGGCACGCCGGTCCTCAGCGCGTCCGATGGCACGGTGGAGAAGCTTTTCTTCTCGGAAGGCGGCGGCGGGATCACCGTCTATGTCCGCTCGCCCGACCAGCGCTGGACTTATTATTATGCCCACCTCCAGTCCTACGCCCCGGGCCTTGCGGAGAAGCAGCAGGTGAAGCGCGGCCAGCTGCTCGGGCGGGTCGGGCACACCGGAAACGCCAATCCGGCCGGGCCGCACCTTCATTTCGCAATCAACCGCATGGAACCGGGCCAGAGCTGGTGGCAGGGCACGCCGATCAATCCCTATCCGCTGCTTGCCGGAAAGCCCGTCACGCGCTAGGGGCCGCGCCGGATTGGGCGGTTCGCCGCCCCGGCTCTTTTTCATCTCTCTGGCATACAGGCGATCACCTCATGAAGATCAGCGGCGTCGACATTCGTCCCGGCAACATCATCGAATATGAACGCGGCATCTGGCGCGCCGTGAAGATCCAGCACACCCAGCCGGGCAAGGGCGGCGCCTATATGCAGGTCGAGATGAAGAACCTCATCGACGGCCGCAAGACCAACGTCCGTTTCCGCTCGGCCGAAACGGTCGAGCGCGTCCGCCTGGACACCAAGGATTTCCAGTTCCTCTACCATGACGGCGACCAGCTCGTGTTCATGGACAAGGATAGCTACGAGCAGGTCCAGCTTCCCGAGGACCTGATCGGCGAGCCGGCCGCCTTCCTGCAGGACGGCATGGACGTGGTGATGGAGCTTCACGAGGAGCGCCCGATCAGCGTGCAGCTGCCCGACACGGTCGAAGCGACCATCGTCGAGGCCGACGCCGTCGTGAAGGGCCAGACCGCCAGCTCCAGCTACAAGCCGGCGATGCTCGACAATGGCGTGCGCGTGATGGTCCCGCCGCATATTTCGGCGGGCACCAAGATCGTCGTCGACGTGTACGAGAAGACATACGTCCGGCGCGCCGACTGAATTGCTCCCCTCCCTGCAAGGGAGGGGCAGGGGGTGGGTGGCGAGCAAAGCGAGCTCTGCTAGGCTTGCCAAATGAAGCGCGTGTCCGAACAACTCACTGCCAATGCGCGCGAGCTTCGCAATAATTCGACAAAGGCTGAGCGACTTCTCTGGCTACGGTTGCGCCACTATCGTCCACGCTTCACACGGCAGCACGTGATTGCTCCTTATATTGTCGACCTGGCCTGCCGCCAGACCAAGGTCGCGATCGAGCTTGATGGCGGCCAACATGCGGAGGCGATCCAATATGACAGACGCCGGACGGCATTCCTCGAAGACCAAGGCTGGACGGTGATCCGGCTCTGGAACAATGAGGTTGAGGTCAATCCGGATGGTGCTGCAGAATTTGTCTTAGCGAGGTGCTCGGAGCGCTTGCGCGCTACCCACCCCCAACCCCTCCCTTCCAGGGAGGGGAGGATCAGGCGGCCGCGCTTGCGCTAGGCCTGGTGAATCGCCTTCACCACCTGGTACGGCTCAAGCCCTTCCTTGCCGCCCTCTGAGCCGAAGCCGCTGTCCTTGACCCCGCCGAACGGCGCGTCGGCGACGGAGATGGCGAAGGTGTTGATGCCGACCATGCCGCTCTCGATCAGGTCGCCGATCAGGTTCGCCCGTCGTCCATTCTCGGTGAAGGCGAAGGCGGCGAGGCCGAAGGGCAGGCGGTTGGCCTGCTCGATCACTTCGTCGAAGGTCGAAAAGGCCCGCGTCACCGCCACCGGGCCGAACGGCTCCTCGTTCATGATATTGGCTTCGTTGGGCACGTCGGCGAGCAGGGTCGGCTGGAAGAAGAAGCCGCCGTCGCCCTTTGACCCGCCGGCGAGCACGCGCGCGCCCTTGGCTTCGGCGTCCGCAATCAGCGCGCCGACCGCTTCCGGCCTGCGCTCATTGGCCAGCGGGCCCATCCTCGTATCGGCATCCAAGCCATTGCCGAGTTTCACTTTCTGGGTGCGCTCGGCAAACCCCTTCAGGAAGGCCTCGTAGATCGAATCCTGGACATAGAAACGCGTCGGCGAGACGCACACCTGCCCGGCATTCCGGAACTTCTGCGGCACGACCATGTCGAGCGTCTTTTCCAGGTCGCAGTCGTCGAAGATCAGCACGGGGGCATGGCCGCCCAGTTCCATCGTGACGCGGGTCATGCTGTCGGCGCAAAGCTTCATCAGATGCTTGCCGACATTGGTCGATCCGGTGAAGCTGATCTTGCGGACCTCCTTGCTGGCGATCAGCGTGGTGCTGATCAGGTTCGCATCGCCATGGACCAATTGGGCGACGCCTTTGGGAATGCCGGCGTCGGCCAGGCAGCGGAACAGCTCGGTGGCGCAGCCCGGTGTTTCATGCGGCGGGCGCGAGATCACGGTGCAGCCGGCGGCCAGCGCGGCCGCCACTTTCTTGGCCAGCAGATAGATTGGGAAGTTCCACGGCGTGAAGGTCGCGACCGGACCCACCGGCTGGCGGATCACCCGCGACAGCTGGCCGGCCGGGCGGACCAGTGTGCGGCCATAATCGCGCTTGATCTCCTCGGCGTACCAGTCGAACAGCTGCGCGCTGCCCAGCACTTCCGCCTTGGCTTCCGCCAGGATCTTGCCCTGCTCCTGCGTCAGGATGGCGCCGATATGGTCGGCCCGCTCGCGCAGCAGCGAGGCGACCTTGTGCAGGATCGCGCCGCGCTTCTCGACGTCAGTCGAGCGCCATTCCGGCCAGGCGCGGTTCGAGGCCGAGATCGCTTCGTCGAGGTCGGCTTTGCTGGCATAGGGCACTTCGGCGATCGCGCTGGCGGTGACCGGATTGACGACCGGGTGGGCATCGCGGCCTTCGCCCGATTTCCACACGCCGTCGATGAATAGCTGCAGGTCTGTGTCGTAGCTCATGGCTCGCAGATAGGCGCGGCTCGTATCCGCTGCAACTTGACTCAGCCTCCCTGTTGCGAAGCAATGGGGAGGGGGACCATGCGCAGCATGGTGGAGGGGCCATGCACGCAACCGGCAAATCGATGCGAAATGCTCGAAAACAGCGTCGAGCCATGAGCCCGCCGGAAGTGAGGCTTTGGGCTCTCCTTCGGCGATCTCCAGGCGGCGTTCGATTTCGAAGACAGCACCCGATCGGGCCTTATGTGGCCGATTTCTACTGTCCCGCGGCAAAGCTGGTGATTGAAATCGATGGAATGATCCATGACCAGCCAAAATCCGTCGTCCGAGACCGCGCTCGCGACGATTATTTGCGATTGCTCGGCTTGGACGTGATCCGGATTCGCGCCGCCGAGGTGTTGGCAGATCCTGTCACGATCGCCGACAGGCTGGTGTTTTTGTGTGGCCCCTCCACCACTCAGCTGCGCTGAGCGGTCCCCCTCCCCACCGCTACGCGGCAGGGAGGATGAAGGGTGCTTGTCGCCAAGCCTCTGCGTCGCTAGTCGCAACGGAAAGGACAAGGAGAGCTTCGATGACCAAGGCGGAATTGCTGGCGAAGATGCAGGATGCGGG
>JBJMUA010000002.1:0-11640 GCA_045811425.1 Sphingomicrobium sp.
CATCCGGCCGACCGGGTGGAGCGCAGCCAGGAAGCCATGGCTTTCCTCGGCATGCATCGGCGTCTTGATGATTCCGGGCGAGACCGCGTTCACGCGGATCCCGCGCGTCGCATATTCAATCGCCAGGCTCTTCGTCGCCGCTGCAATGCCGCCCTTGGTCAGGGAGGCAAGCACCGAAGGCACCTTTGAAGTCGGGTTGTCGACCAGGGTCGTCGTGATGCTGACGACATGGCCGCTGCCCTGCTTCTCCATCGCCCGGATCGCTGCCTGGGTAATCAGGAAGAAGCCGTCCAGGTTGGTCGCCGTGGCGTCGGAATATTGCTCCGGCGTATAGTCGGTGAACGGGCTGGCGATGAAAATGCCGGCGTTGTTGACCAAGGTATCGACCCGGCCGAACTTGGCGAGTGCTTGCTCGATGACGCGCGGGGCGGTCGCAGGATCGCCGATATCGCCGGCAACGGCCAACACGTCGGGGTTCGACGATGGCTTGATCGACCGGGACGTGGCGACCACCCGATAACCTTTGTCCAGATAGGCTTCGACCAGTGCGGCGCCGATGCCCTGCGATGCGCCGGTAATGACGGCGACTTTGCGATTGTCACTCATTGTAAGTCTCGATGTCCTTGCGACGTGGCGCCCAATTGCGCCGAATGCGGCCATCTGGACCCTCTCGTTCCGCGAAAGAATATCCATCGTTCGAGCTACACTCTTCCGATTCTAGGAATAATCGCTATCGTGAGGTGATGGACCGCATCGAGGCCATGAAGATTTTCATTGCGACGCTTGACGAGGGCAGCCTGGCCGGCGCCGGACGCCTGCTTCGTCGGTCTCCAGCCGCCGTCAGCCGCGCGATCGCTTTCCTGGAAGCCCATGTGGGGGTCGAGTTGCTCCACCGCACCACGCGCTCGCTGCGGCTGAGCGAGGCCGGCGAGCGCTATGCAGTCGCCTGCCGCCGGATCCTCACTGAGCTCGACGAAGCGGAAATGCTCGCGCTCGGTGAAAAATCGGCACCGCGCGGCTTGCTGACGATCTCCGCTCCGCCAATCAGCGGCGAAGATATTTTGCGGCCTATTCTCGACGAGTTCCTGGATGCCTATCCGCCGGTGTCCGCGCGGCTGCTGCTGCTCGACCGGTCAGTCAACCTGGTCGAGGAGGGGTTCGATATTGCGCTGCGGGTAGCGCAGCTGCCCGACTCATCGCTGATCGCGACCAAGGTCGGCGACGATGTCCGGCGGGTGGTCGTTGCCTCGCCCGGCTATCTGTCGAACCATCCGCCAATCAACGAGCCGTCAGACCTGGCGGGCAAAGACATCGTCGCATTCACCAACTTCGGGCTGGATAGCTGGAGCTTCGCGCCGGCTCCCGGCTCAGCCATTCCGCGCGCCGTACAGTTCGCGCCGCGCCTGATCGTCAATTCGGTTCGCGCCGCGCGAGCGTCGGCGGTCCGCGGCCGCGGGCTGACCCGCCTCTATTCCTATCACGTCGCCGACGCGGTCGCCGCCGGTCAGTTGCGGGTGGTATTGGCGGCCGCCGAATATCCCGCGCTGCCCGTACATCTCCTGACTCCAAAGGGTCGCGCGTCCGTGCCAAAGGTCCGCGCCTTCCTCGACTTCGCGGCGCCGCGATTGCGCAGGGAATTCGCACGCCTGGCGGTCGAGGCGCAGTCGCTGCACTAGGCAATCGCCGGGATGACGCGAAACGGCGAAGCGGCTATCGCGCGCCGATGTTGAAGAAGACTCCGGCGGACATCGACGCGCTCAAGATACTCGACGATCGGCTTCGCTTCCTGTCGTCCTGGACGATCCATCACGCCAATCATATCCGCGAGTCGGCCGATGGGCTGAAGGTCGGCGGGCACCAGGCGAGCTGTGCATCCAGGACCGCGATGATGGCCGCGCTCTATTTCCATGCCCTTGGGCCCAATGACCGGGTCGCGGTCAAGCCGCACGCCGGCCCGGTGCTTCATGCCATCCATTATCTGCTCGGTTCGCAATCACTGGAGCAGCTCAAGAACTTCCGCGGCTTCGGCGGCATGCAAAGCTATCCGAGCCGGACCAAGGATAAGATCCCGGTCGATTTCTCGACCGGCTCGGTCGGCCTGGGCGTGGCGATCACCGCCTTCGCCAGCCTGGTCCAGGATTATCTGACCGCCCATGGACTGATGCCGGAAGAGGAACGAGGCCGCTTCGTGGCGCTGATCGGCGATGCCGAGCTCGACGAAGGCAACATCTATGAATGCCTGATCGAGGCCCACAAGCACGACATCCGCAATTGCTGGTGGATCGTCGACTATAACCGCCAGAGCCTCGACGCGACCTCGGCCGACCGCATGTTCGAACGCTTCGACGAGATCTTCCGCTCCTGCGGCTGGAGGACCGTCGAGCTGCGCTATGGCAAGAGGCTGTCGGCCGCGCTGGCCAGGTCTCCGGCAATCGCGCAATGGCTCGATGCCTTGCCCAACGCCGACCACTCGGCCCTGCTCTACCAGGGCGGCGCGGCCTGGCGCGCGCGCATCGAGGCCGACCTCGGCAAAAGCGCGGCCGCCTTCCTCAAGGCCCATGATGACGACTCTCTCGGCGCGCTGATGACCGATCTCGGCGGCCATTGCATGGAGACATTGGTTCAGGCGTTCGACGCCGCCCAGGACGATGTCCCGACCCTGTTCATGGCCTGGACCGTCAAGGGCTTCGGCCTGCCCTTTGCCGGGCACAAGGACAATCATGCCGGGCTGATGAATCCGACCCAGGCACATGCCATGCGCGATGCGATGGGTGTGGGCGAAGGCGAGGAATGGGAGGCGCTGGCCGGGGTCGGCGCCAATGAAAAACCCGGTGTCGAAGCAGTCCTGGACCGCGCTCGGATCAGCAGGGAAAAACGCCCCCGCTCGTTTGGCGAGCTGAATGTGCCCGCCATCCCGGTACCACAGGGCGCCGAGCAGTCCACCCAGGCGGCGTTTGGCCGCATCCTGCTGGACCTGGCGAAGAGCGGCCATCCACTGGCCGACCGCATCGTCACCACCTCGCCCGACGTTACCGTCTCGACCAACCTGGGTGCGTTCGTGAATCAGCGCGGATTGTTCAAGCGGCGCGAAATGAAGGATGTTTTTGCAACGGCAAAGATTGCGTCGGCGCAAAAATGGTCCGCATCCAATAATGGGCAGCATATCGAGCTCGGCATTGCCGAATCCAACCTGTTCCTGATGCTTGCCGCGCTCGGGCTGTCGGGCGACCTGTTCGGTCAGCGGCTGGTCCCGATCGGGACGCTGTACGACCCGTTCATCGCCCGGGGCCTCGATAGCCTCAATTACGCCTGTTACCAGGACGCGCGTTTCATTCTGGTTGCGACGCCGTCCGGCGTGACCTTGGGGCCGGAGGGCGGCGCTCATCAGTCGATCAACCCACCGCTGATCGCGCTGGGCCAGCCGGGCCTCCGTCATTACGAGCCTGCCTATGCCGACGAAGTAGCGGCGATGATGGAGGAGGCCTTCCGGCTGATCGACGATCCCAATGGGGAATCGACCTACCTCCGGCTTTCGACCCGGTCGATCGAACAGGTTGAGCGTACCGACGACGATTGGAAGGAAGACGCACTGAAAGGGGGCTACTGGCTGCGCCAGCCCGGCCCAAACGCCGAAGCGGCGATTGTCGCCATGGGCGCGCTCATGCCCGAAGCCCTGGCCGCGTGGGAGGGACTTTTGCCTGACCTTCCGGGCCTCGGCCTGCTCAGCATCACCTCGCCGGACCTGCTCCATCGCGGATGGACCGCCGCCCAGGCGGCGCGCTGGTCGGGCAAGCGCGAACTGAGCCACATCGAGCAATTGCTGTCGCGCCTCCCGCCCGGGGCCGGCTTGGTTACTCTTTGCGATGCAGCGCCCGCCTCCCTCAGCTGGCTCGGCGGCGTGCTGGGCCAGAGGGTCGCGCCGCTAGGGGTCGAGCGCTTCGGACAGACCGGCAATCTGCCCGACCTCTATGCCGCCTACCGGCTTGACGGTGCCGCAATTACCGAGGCGGCCGCGGAAATCCTGCTCGTCTAAAGAATTGAAAATCCTTCCTTAACCCCATTCCTTCTATTCGGGTTGAACGGAGTCGCGCGTCGCGGCTGCGGCAAGGAAGGCTCGGCCGTGACCGGCAAACATTATTTCGGGGCTCCGGCCCATCTTCGCCGGGAGCAGCAGATTTGCGACAAGATCCAGGCCGAGTATCGGGCCGAACAGGTTAGCGGCGACAGACGCTCTGTCCGCCGCGACGATGCGCCCCCGCTCGACCCGGCCCTGGTACCAGCCGACGACGAACTCAAGCTGCGCCTGGCCGAAGAGCTGGATTATGCCCGGCGGATGCTTGATGCCATGGGTGACGCATTGGCGGCGGACATGGGCGTGGTCATGCGCCATGGCGTGGCGCTCCAGACGGTCGATATTGTCGGCCAGATGCTTGGCCATATCGCCAGCGTCACCCGCTCCGCGGCGCCGGACCTCGCCGTCGACCGGATCGGCATGTGCGAGTTGAAGGCCCGCCTGACCCGCCGCGGCGCGGTCTGACGCTTGGCAGTTTCCCGCCGCTCGCTTAAGGCGAGCTCATGGCAGGACGCTATTTCGACGAGTGGCAGGTGGGCGACGTCATTACCCATGACATCACGCGCACCGTTACCGAGACCGACAATGTGCTGGTCTCCGCCCTCACCCACAATCCGCAGCCGATGCATCTCGATCATGAGGTCGCGGCCGCCAGCGAATTCGGCAAGCCGCTGGTCAATTCGATCTACACCTTCGGTCTGATGGTCGGAGTGTCGGTCGCGGACACTACCTTGGGAACCCTGGTCGCCAACCTTGGCTACGACAAGCTGATCTTCCCCTCGCCGGTATTTGTCGGCGACACGCTCCGCAGCGAAAGCGAATGCCTTGAGGCGCGCGAAAGCAAGTCGCGGCCCAATGCCGGCATCGTCACCTGGGAGCATCGCAGCTTCAACCAGCGCGGCGAACTCGTGTGCAAGTGCACCCGCTCCGCCCTGCTGCTGAAAAAGCCCGCGTGAGCGCCAGCGCACCTCCCCCGCGCAGCTGGCTGTTCGTGCCCGCGGACAGCAACAAGAAAATGATGAAGGCGCTGGAATGCGGCGCCGATGCGGTAATCTTCGATCTGGAGGATAGCGTCGTCCCGGCGCAGAAGGCGATGGCGCGGGAACTCCTCGGCCTGCTCCCTGACCGCCGCGACGGCGGGCCCGAGCGCTGGGTTCGGCTCAATCCGCTCGGCACCGACGAGCATCGCGACGATCTCGACCTGCTCGAGGACCTCGACATCGACGGCGTGGTGCTGCCCAAGGCGGAATGTGGTGACGATGTCGCGGACCTTGCCGCCGAGCTCGCCCCGCTCAGCCTGCCGATCCATGCCATCGTCACGGAAACGGCGGCGTCCCTGTTCGGCCTGCTGAGCTATCGCGACTGCTGTTCGAGCCTCGCCGCCATGAGCTGGGGCGCTGAGGATCTGTCGGCCGCGCTGGGTGCATCGTCCAAATATTCGCCGCGCGGCGGCCTTGCCTTCACCTATCAGCTGGCGCGTTCGCTGTGCCTGGCTGGTGCGGCCGCTGCCGAAGTGCAGCCGGTCGACGGGGTTTTCGCCGATTTCCGCGACGAGGCGGGACTGATCGACGAAGCTCGCGCGGCTGCATCAGAGGGCTTCGCCGGCAAGCTTGCCATCCACCCGGCGCAGGTTGCGCCGATCAACGCCGCCTTCACCCCTTCCGCCGACGAGATTGCGCATGCCACGGCGATCGTCGAGGCCTTCGCCGCCGATCCCGAAGCCGGCGTTCTGTCGGTTGCTGGAAAAATGGTCGACCGCCCCCATCTCATTCAAGCGAGGCGCGTACTGGCACGATCCCGATAGGAGGCTCTAATGGCGACGACTGTGCAACCCGGTGAGGCCACCACTTCCGATTCCACGGCAAGTCCGACGACAGCACGGGCCTGGGGCGTCGAAACTTACGATACCCCCTTGAAGCCAATGACCATCGAGCGGCGAGCTCTCCGGAACGATGATGTCGCGATCCGCATCACCCATTGCGGCATCTGCCACAGCGACCTGCACATGGCGCATAACGACTGGGGCATGAGCCGCTACCCGATGGTTCCGGGTCATGAGATTGTCGGCATCGTCACCGGCATCGGGCCGGGCGTCACCAAATATCAGGTCGGCGACCGGGTTGCGGTCGGTTGCCTGGTCGACAGCTGCCAGAAGTGCGGCCAGTGCCATTCGGGCCACGAGCAATTCTGTGCCGAGGGTGCGACCCTGACCTACAGCGGAACCGACCGGCGCGACGGATCGCTGACCTATGGCGGATATTCCGACCATGTCATCGTCCGCCAGGAATTCGTGCTGAAGCTGCCCGACAGCCTGGACATCAGCCGCGCCGCGCCCCTCCTGTGCGCCGGCATCACCACCTATTCGCCGCTCAAGAAATATGGCGTCGGGCCGGGCAAGAAGGTGGGCGTCGCCGGGCTTGGCGGGTTGGGCCATATGGGCGTCAAGCTCGCCCATGCGCTCGGCGCCCACGTTACCATGATCACCACGTCCCCAGGCAAAGGCGACGACGCCCGCGCGCTTGGAGCGGACGAGGTGCTTATTTCGAAGGACACTGCGGCGATGCTGACTGCCACTGGCACCTTCGATTTCATCCTCGACACGATCCCCGTCTCGCATGACGTCAATCCCTACCTGAACCTGCTGGCACCCAATGGCGCGATGGTATTGGTCGGGGCGATCGAGCCGCTGCCCAGCGTCCATGGGGCGATGCTGGCCATGAAGAACCGGACCCTGGCCGGGTCGCTGATCGGAGGCCTCGCCGAAACGCAGGAAATGCTCGACTTCTGCGGCGAGCATGGCATCCATCCGGAGATCGAGACAATTCGGATTGATGAGGTCAATGAGGCTTACGACCGGCTGGTCAGGGGCGACGTACGTTACCGCTTCGTCATCGACGTCGAGGCCGGCATTCCGGCTGGCGAGTAAATTCGCCCTTGCCGCGCTTGCGCTGGCAGGCGCGGCACCCGCCCAATCCCCCAGGCCGTTCGATCCGGTCGCCTTCTTCACCGGTTCGACGCGGGGCGAGGGCATGCTCAAGGAGCTGCTCGGCAAAGGGAAGCGCGTCCAGACCGCCAGCGTCGGGCACGTGGAGAAGGATGGCCTGCTGGTGCTCGATCAGAAGGTCGCGGTCGAAGGCGATCCGATCCGGCAGCGCCAATGGCGGCTCAGGCCGACGGCCCCCGGGAAGTACCGCGGGACCCTGAGCGATGCCAAGGGACCTGTCGAAATCGACGTCGGCCAATTGGTACAAATCCGATATGTCATGACGAATGGAATCAGGGTCGAGCAGGTCCTGACCCCCGTGCCGGGCGGGAAAGCCCTCGACAATCGTTCGACCTTCCACAAATTCGGGATGAAGGTCGCGACCCTGACCGAACGGATCGAAAAGCGCTGACTTGCGTGGGGCGCAGCCGCCGCTAGGGTCCTCAACCGAAAAGCAAAAAGAGTAGCGGGGGAGTAGTTCATGTCGGATCCGGCCAAACCCTGGTCGATGGCCCGCGTCATCACCGCATCGTCGGCGGGAACCGCGTTCGAATGGTATGACTTCTTCATCTTCGGAAGCCTGGCGACGGTCATTTCCAAGGTCTTCTTCGCCGGATTGGACCCGACCTCGGCGCTGATCGCGGCGCTGGGCCTGTTCGCCGCCGGCTTCGCCTTCCGCCCGCTGGGCGCGATCATCTTCGGCGTGATGGGAGACCGGATCGGCCGCAAGGCGACCTTCCTGACCACGGTCAGCCTGATGGGCGGCGCAACCTTCGCCATTGGCCTGCTGCCGACCTACGGCCAGGCCGGCATCCTCGCCCCCATCCTGCTGATTTTCCTGCGCATCTGCCAGGGAACCGCGCTAGGCGGCGAATATGGCGGCGCGGCGATCTATGTCGCCGAACATGCCGACGACGACAAGCGCGGCTCGGCCACCGGCTGGATCCAGTCATCTGCCGCGGTCGGACTGATCGGTGCGCTGGCCGTGATCCTCGTGACGCGGACCTCGCTCGGCGAGGAAGCATTTGCCGCATGGGGCTGGCGCATTCCCTTTCTCGCCTCGATCCTGCTTCTCGCGATCTCGGTCTGGATGCGGTTCAAGCTCAGCGAAAGCCC
Source organism: Sphingomicrobium sp. (assembly GCA_045811425.1). GTDB lineage: Bacteria > Pseudomonadota > Alphaproteobacteria > Sphingomonadales > Sphingomonadaceae > Sphingomicrobium. The sequence continues at coordinate 8,172 of JBJMUA010000002.1, forward strand.
GGCCTACGCCAGGCTGAAGGCCGAGGGTGAGGTCACCAAGGCCCCGCTCAGGGAGGCCTTTGCCGATCCCAAGAACCTGAAAATCGTCCTTGTCGCCTTCTTCGCTTTCATGGCCGCCCAAGGTGCGGTCTGGTATTCCAGCTTCTTCTACATCCAGGTGTTCTTGGAGCGGACGCTTGGGCTGGCCGGGGCCGCCGTGAACATGGTCATCATGGTGATGACGATCGTTTCCGCACCGCTTTACGTCTATTTCGGCTGGCTGAGCGACCGGATCGGCCGCAAGAAGGTTATGGTCGCCGGCATGCTGCTGGCACTGATCGCCTACATCCCCGGCTATCATGGCATCGCCGACGCAGTGAACCCGGGGCTGGTTAAGGCTCAGCAGGTGAAGCCAGTGGTGGTCGAAACCGATCCCGCGACCTGCTCGGTCCAATTCGATCCGGCCGGGACCCGCCGGTTCGACAGCGCCTGCGACATTGCCAAGAGCCAACTGGCCTCGACCGGCATCGGATATAAGGAACGGATGTCAGCCGACCACGCGACCCGCATCCTGCTGGGCACGACGGTGCTCGAAGTCCCAGACGGAAAGGCACTCGACGGGCCGGCCCTCAAGGCGCGCAAATCCAATGTGGCGGACGCGCTAAAGGCCAATCTATCCGCCGCCGGCTATCCGCCCTCGGCCGACGCAAGGCAAATCAACTGGCTCAAGCTCTACGGCTGGTTGCTGGTTTTCGTGATCGCGGCCACGGCGCTCTACGGACCACAGGCGGCGGCGCTGGTCGAGATGTTCCCGACCCGCATCCGCTACACCGCCATGAGCCTTCCCTATCATATCGGCACCGGCTGGGTCGGCGGCTTCCTGCCCGTGACCAGCTTCGCGCTGGTGGCGATCACGGGGGATATTTACGCTGGGCTCTGGTACCCGATCGCGTTCACGGCCCTGTCGGTGGTCTGCGCGCTGATCTTCATGAAAGAAACGGCGGGAAAGCCATTGGCGGATTGCTAAGGCGCCCAGTGAATGTCGATCGGCTGTTCGGCCTCGGCCAGCACGCGGCCGATGGGCAGCTTTGACGAATGTCCCGCCTCGATCGCCTGCTCCAATAACGCTCGCTTTTCGTCACCCCGGATGGTGATCAGGATCGTCCGGGCGGACAGGATCGCAGACCGGGTCAGGGTCACTCGCGGGACCGGCGCGTCCTTGGGCATGGGCTCCGGCATGACACCGACCGCGCGCCGCGCCTTGGGTGCATTCAATGCATCGTCCATGTCCGGCCCGCCGAAGATCGACGCCGTATGTCCGTCGCTTCCCATTCCGAGCCAAACCAGGTCGGGCGGCCAATGCAGGTCCTGCAGGCGGGCATCGGCCGAATTGCCGGCCAGCTTGTAATCGGCGATGTCGCCGGTAATCGGCACGACGCGGGCGCCGACGGGCAGGAAGGCCTGCGCGATGGAGCGGACATTGGACATTTCATTGTCCATCGGCACCAGCCGCTCGTCGCCGGGCACGATCGTCACTCGCTTCCAAGGCAGCTTGGCGGCCGCCAGCTTTGAAAAAATCGGCTTCGGCGTCTCGCCGCCCGGCAGCGCCAGCAACGCCTCGTTGCGCGCATCGATCGCGCTTTCGATGATGAAGCCGATGTCGCCGGCGACGGCGTCCGCCATCTCTTCGGCACTGTCATATTCCCACCATTCGGCTTCGATCATCGCTGACTCCCTTGTCGCGCGAGCGCCTTGCCGCAAGAGCAACGAAAAGGCCAGCGCTCAGCGCCGGCGAGTTTCCTGCTGGATATAGCCGTACCAGGCGGCAACCGGGCGTCCGCTTCTGTCGGTCGCCGGACGGAAGATCGCCCGCTCTTCGACCAGCTTGCAGGTCCACTGGTCGATCGCCGGGATGCCGATCGATCGATTGATCTTGCAGTCAGTCGCGCGGCCGTTGGGGAGGACCCGAACCGCGATGAACACCGCACCGCCGCGCGGCCAATAACGTGCCACTTCGTTGGGATAGTCGCGATTGGTGATGCCGCGGACGACCGATGGCCGGGTGCCGATCCCGCCCGATCCACCGCCGCCGGTTCCGCTGCCGGAGCCACCGCTGCCAGTACCGGTGCCGACGCCGCCTGCCCCGGTGCCGGGGCCCAAAACATTCGATGCGCCTTGGGTTCGCTCGCTGCCGGTGTTGGGGGTCTGCGTGACCGGCATCGGCGGTGGGATGGGCAGCGCGATCGGCGGCTTGGGCGCGACCACTGGGGTTGCCTGGCTGCGGATATTCTTTGGTGAGGCGGCTCCTTCCTCTTCCTTGGGCGAGTCCTTGGGGGTGGGAATCTGCTCGACGACGATTTCTTCGGGTGGCGGAGGCGGCGTCACGTCGAACATCTCGACGACCTGCTCGGGAAGCGCCTGCCGAATAGGGGGCGACAGATTGATCAGGGCAAAAGCCAGTGCGACGTGGACCGCCACAACCATCGAGAAGGTGACGGCGCGGTCTCGTCGCGTGAGTCGCGGCTCATACATGCGCTACCAACGTTATCGCAGGCCCCGAGGTTTCGTTACGGCCGCGGCGGAGGCGGCCAGCGAAGCGCCCAAATCATTCGGCAGCCCGCAATTCAGATGCGATCCGGGCTCGCGTGGCGATGGCCTCAAGGTCGGTCTCGCCGGGCCGGACCACCCAGCTTCCGCCGACGCACAGCACCGACGGATGGGCCAGCCACTCGGGTGCCGTTTCTGGGCTAATTCCGCCAGTTGGACAGAAACGGACACTGCCGAATGGCGCCGCAAGCGCCTTCAGCGCCGTTAGCCCACCAGCGGCTTCGGCCGGAAAATATTTGAACCGGCTGAGCCCAAGATCGAGCCCGCGCATGATGTCGCTTGCCGTGGCGATGCCGGGCAGGAAGGGAACGCCAGCGGAAATCGCGGCCCTTGCGAGCGGCTCTGTCAGGCCAGGCGAGACGATGAACTTTGCGCCGGCGCCGATCGCTTCCCCCAGCATTCGCTCGTTGAGGATCGTGCCTGCCCCTACGATCGCTCCTTCGACCGCGGCCATCGCCCTGATTGCCGCAAGTGCAGCCGGCGTCCGCAACGTCACTTCGATCACCGGCAATCCAGCGGCCACCAATGTTTGCGCCAGCGCGGCCGGATCGATCGAACCGTCGAGCGTCAGCACCGGGATTACCGGCGCGCTCCGCATCACATCATCGATGCTCATGCAAACTCCCTGGCGAAGGCTGCGGCGGCGCCAAAAAGGCCGGGGTGCGGATGATTGAGGAGTTTTACCGGTATTTCCTCCATCCTCTGCTCGAACCTGCCCTTGGCAATGAAGCGATCGGCGAATCCGCTGGTCGCGAACCGATCCTTGAGCCGATAGCCCAGCCCGCCGCCAATCACGACGGCATTGGCGCCGTGAGCCAGGGCGAGGTCCCCCGCTATCGCGCCCAGTGACAGGAAGAAGCGGTCGAGCGCGGCAATCGCCAAT
>JBJMUA010000003.1:0-16169 GCA_045811425.1 Sphingomicrobium sp.
GGTTCGCCCTACACTCCTCCGTTGTTTTGTTCTCTATATGTTCCCATAAGGACGCATGCACCGAGTCGCCCGTAGAGACCTTGAAGCGCTGGTGTTCGTCGCCATCGCCACCGCCCCTTCCCTGATCAAGCGCAAGCTGAGGTCGAAGCTGCCGCATGAGGCGGATGAGGCTCGGCGCGCGCTGGCGCGGGCGATTTGCGACCAGGTCGACAATGACAGCTATATGGTGATCGTGACCGAGCTGATCGCGCAGACCACGCCCTACCCCCGTCTCGGCAAATGGGGCGTCGATGAGCCGGCGCCGGCGGAGGTGCCGGTACCGCCTTCGCCTCAAGAGGCCGTCGCGAAGTAAGCTCTCGCCCGCCACCCGACCGCTCGCCGATGCTCGGGCCCTTGTCGTCCAAATTCACTTGCCTGACAGCTTCGCATCCCTAAGGCAGCGCGCTTGAGCGCGACGCACTATATCCCGCTCCCGGCCCGCGATCGCCCCACGGCGGCGCGGCGCACGGGCTCCTTCCTCCTCGCCCTGGCGATCGAGGTCCTGCTCCTGCTCGCCTTCTTCACATTGAATTTCCGCGAGCCGAGCAAGCCCGAGTTCGAGGGCGGCCGCCTCTCCACCTTCGATCTTTCCGCCGATACCGATGCCGACGCGACCAGGTCCGAGCGCAAGCAGGAGGAGGCCGTCACCAGGCCGAAGCCGCGCCCTGCGCTGCCCATCCCCAAGCCAACCATCGAGCTTCCCAAGCGCCCGCTGCAGATGATCGAGGTCACGCCGGAAGAATTCCACTCCTCCGACATCGCCAGGCTCGGCACCGCCGCCAACGGCCCGTCCGGCCCTCGGATGGCCGAGGGGCACAGCCCCGGAGACAGCGAGAAGGTCGGCACCGCCCCCAATGGCGAACCGCTCTACGCCGCCGAATGGTATCGCGAGCCGACCCACCAGGAACTCAGCACCTATCTTCCCAAGAACATGCCGGAGAATGGCGGCTGGGGCATGGTCGCGTGCAAGACGGCCGATCGCTACCGCGTCACCGACTGCGTCGAGCTAGGCAATTCGCCGCCCGGCTCCCACCTCGCCGGCGCCGTCCGCCAGGCCGCCTGGCAATTCCTCGTCCGCCCGCCGCGGATCGGCGGCAAGCCGATGATCGGCGAATGGGTGCGGATCCAGATTACCTATCAAATGATCACGCGCCGCGAAGGCGAGGCGATGCCTTAGCAATTGCCGACTTTCGGGAAACGTCACTCCGCCTCGACCGTTGTGGATGGTCGAAGGAGACTATGATGCCCCGCGAGTTGATCGATACCGGAACCGACAAACGCTATGTACGCCGCGACGAAGAAGGCCGCTTCAGCGAAAGCGACGACGTCGGCCGCAGCCATGCCACCGACCAGAAGCGCGATGCGCGGAACAAGACCAAGCGCGGCGAAGGCGACAAGGGCGATCGCTAGCCACGGCGGAATTTTGTTTGGATTGGATGCCGGCAAATAACGGTCGGCCCGCTTCGCGAATAAGCCTCACGCCCTGACGGTCAGCTCCATCACCGGCCTTCGAATGGCGGGGATCTGAGCGACCAGGCGATGGCGCTCCCACACTTCCCGCTCCGCCGAGGGCTCGAGCGTGCTGGCCAAGGTGATCGCCTGTTCGTCGTTGGTCGCGCTCATCAGCTGGACCTTGGGGACCACTGCGCCCGGCTCGAACAGGCAGACGCGATAGATGCGGGGTCCGATCGCCCTGCTTGCTTGCTGTGCTTGACCGTCGTTTCCGAACATCATTGGCCTCCATATCCTTGATAGGCCGGCGCAAGCCCCTCTGAATATTCGTAATCTTCCCGACATCGCCTGTCAGGCTGCGCCCGAGAATTGCCGCGAGGCAGCGGCTCCGCGACCGCTTCTTTTCCGGTGATGGTCGCACTCGAAACCCGGGCAAGTCCCGATAGCATCCCGACCCCGCCTCTGGTTGGCTTGCCCATCAGATTGCGAGGTGCGTCGATGAATATCCAGAAGCAAGCGCCGTTCGGCCCGGTCACCGCCCCAAAAGGAAAGCCCGTCAAGAAGGCCAGGGACAGCAAGCCGGACAAGGCTGCGAAGGGCACGGCCAAGCCCGAGAAAATGTCGGGCAAGGAATATGAGAAGGAGCTGCAGAAGCTGCAGGTCGAGCTCAGCTACCTGCAGGACTGGGTGCGCGATACCGGCGCCCGGGTCATCATCGTCTGCGAAGGCCGCGACACGGCCGGCAAGGGCGGCCTGATCAAGCGCCTGGTCGAGCGGGTCAGCCCCCGTACGTTCCGCGTCGTGGCGCTCAGCGCGCCGACCGAGCGCGAGCGATCGATGCTCTATCTTCAGCGCTATCTCCAGCACTTCCCGGCCGGCGGCGAAGTCGTGATTTTCGACCGCAGCTGGTACAACCGCGCCGGCGTCGAGCGGGTCATGGGCTATGCCACCAAGAAGGAAGTCGAGAATTTCCTCGGCAATGTTCCCCAGTTCGAACAGTGGCTGACCGAACAGGGCATCATCCTGATCAAGCTGTGGCTGGAGGTCGGCAAGAAGGAGCAGGACCGCCGCTTCGCGCAACGCATCGAGGACCCGCTGCGGCAGTGGAAGCTGAGCCCGATGGACCAGAAGTCCTATTCGCGCTGGTATGATTATTCCCGCGCACGGGACGCGATGTTCAAGGCGACCAGCACCGACACCTCGCCCTGGTATGTGATCCACAGCGACGACAAGAAGCGGGCGCGCCTCAACGGCATCAAGCACATCCTGTCGCTGGTTCCCTACAAGCGGGTCAAGCGTGACAAGATCAAGCTGCCCAAACGGTCGAACAAGGACCGCTACAATGACCAGATCGACGTCAAGCAGGTGAAGCTGGTGAAGGAGGTCTACTGATTTCCCAGACTGTTGCGCACCTCGGATTCGCGGGCGCGGCGGCTGAGCGCAAGGGATGGACGAGCTGGGTCCCCGGACTTGGAGTCCTGCGCGAATATCAGGCCGCGTGGCTCAAGAGCGATATCGTCGCCGGAGTCGTATTGTCGGCGATGCTGGTCCCGGTCGGAATGGCCTATGCGGTCGCATCCGGCGTCCCCGCCATCTACGGGCTCTACGCGACGATCGTTCCGCTGCTGGTCTATGCGCTGTTCGGGCCGAGCCGCATCCTCGTCCTCGGGCCCGACTCCTCGCTGGCGCCGGTCATCCTCGGCGTGGTGCTTCCCCTGTCCGGCGGCGACCCGGTCCGCGCCATCGCCCTGGCGAGCGCGATGGCGATCGTGTCCGGAACCATCTGCATCCTGGCCGGCATCTTCCGCCTGGGATTCGTCACCGAACTCCTCTCCAAGCCGATCCGCTATGGCTATATGAACGGCATCGCGCTGGCAGTTTTGATTAGCCAGCTGCCAAAGCTGCTCGGCTTCTCGATCGAAAGCACCGGTCCGCTGCGCGACCTCTGGTCGATCGCGTTGGGGATAGCCGACGGCAAGGCCAACTGGACCGCCGCTGCCCTGGGCTTCGGGACCTTCGCGGTCATCATGATGTCCAAGCGCTACACGCGCTTCCCGGGGATATTGCTTGCAGTCATCGTCGCGACGGCCGCGGCCGGCTTCTTCAACCTCGGCGAGACGGCGGGGGTGAAGGTGCTGGGCCCGGTGCCGCAGGGGCTGCCCGCGCTCACCATCCCCTGGCTGCAGTCCGGCGACCTGGTGCCGGTCCTGATCGGCGGCATCGCCGTTGCCATTGTCGCCTTCGCCGATACCAGCGTGCTGTCGCGCACCTATGCCGCTCGGACCAACACCCGCGTCGACCCCAACCAGGAGATGGTCGGGCTGGGCGCCGCCAATCTCGCCGCCGGCTTCTTCCAGGGCTTCGCGATCAGCAGCAGTTCCTCACGGACGCCGGTTGCGGAAGCGTCAGGCGCGAAAACGCAGCTGACCGGCGTGGTCGGTGCGCTGATCGTCGCCCTGCTCATCGTCGCCGCGCCGATGCTCTTCCAATATCTCCCTTATGCCGCGCTGGCCGGCGTGGTGATCGCGGCGGCGATCGGCCTGTTCGAATTCGGCGACCTGGGCCGCATCTATCGCATCCAGCGGTGGGAGTTCTGGCTGTCGATCCTGTGCACCGTTGGCGTCGCGGCATTCGGGGCGATTCCCGGCATTTGCCTGGCGATTGTCATCGCCGTCATCGAATTTCTGTGGGACGGCTGGCGGCCCCATTATGCGGTGCTGGGCGATCCGGAAGGCGTCGAGGGCTATCATGACATCGCCCGCTATCCGGAGGCACGGCGCATTCCGGGCCTGGTCCTGTTCCGCTGGGACGCGCCGTTATTCTTCGCCAATGCGGAGCAGTTCAACGACCGCATCCTCCGTGTCGTCGCCGATTCCCCGACGCAGGCGCGTCGGATCGTCGTCTCCGCGGCACCGATTACCAGCGTTGACGTGACGGCTGCGGACGCCCTCGCGGACCTGGCGCAAAAGCTCTCCGACCAGGGGATCGACCTGCGGTTCGCGGAGCTCAAGGATCCGGTCAAGGACAAGATGCGGCGCTTTGGCCTGCTGGAGCTGCTCGGCGAAAACTGCTTCCACCCGACGATCGACGCGGCAGTCCAGGGCTTTTTGCGCGAAGACCGCGTGCTGGCCGCCGACTAGCCGCCCTCAAGATTGGTGGCATTTCCCAACTTGGCGGTCGGGAATTGGTGCCACGCCCCAACTCTATCCCCCAATTCAAGGCAAAAACGGCTCGAAACCGTCATTGGCACAGCCCTTGCTTCTAATCCGGCATGAGCAACCTGACTGCCAGCCAAGAGGAACTGACCATGACGAACCAGACCCCGCTTCCCCTGCGCCACGACACTATTCTTGGCATATGCGAAGCGATCGGCCAGGACTTCGGCTTCAATCCGACTTGGTTGCGGTTGGCCTTCATTCCCCCGATGTTCTTCTCGGTGACCCTGACCATCGCCGCCTATCTCGGGCTCGGCCTGGTCGTCGCCGCCACTCACTGGCTGGTGAAGGACAAGCCCGCTTCCGATCAGCTGGTCGACGCGAAGCCCGTCGAAATCGTCGGGAACGAAGAGCCGCTGCCGATCGCCGCCTGAACCAGTTCGTCCCGGGCGGGGCGTGCAACCCCTGGCCGAAGGGCGCGATGGCTCCGCGCCTACCCGGCTCCCTTTGGCTCCGCCCGGGACGATCCGTCCGCCGCACTTTTCCACAGTTTTCGCGCTCCGCGCCGCCGCAAAACCAAAAAACGTACCAATTTGAGCCGGTTTTTAACCTCGCTCACCAAAAGATGAAGCCCGCCTAAACCCTGTCTTTACGGAACCGGGATAGAAAAGGTCCCTAGGTTCCTCGCCAGAACCTTGAGCAAGGACTGAGGAGATCACGGGGATGGCGTTCAATCAGGCACTCGACCGGACGGCGATGACCGCTGCCCAGGCGCAGCTTGCGCGGGTCGAAGCACAGGGCTGCGCCGATCACCCGCACCGTCTCGCGCTGCTCAGCGCCGGCGGCCCGACGGCCAATCGCGACCTTGCCGATTGCATCCATCTCTTCTGCTCCCTTTATGGACGCTATCCCGGTCTGATCGAGATCGCGCTCAACAATTGCCCGGCAGGCCCTGTACGAGACTGGCTGCGCGAGGCATCGGATGCCTATGAGCGGGAGCGGCTTTATCTCGTTCGCCTGACCGCGTCGGTCGGGCCCCTGCCCTCGACTCCCGGTTCCGCGGAAACCGAGGCCGCCATGGTCGGCCAGCGCCACGCGATCGAAACTCTTGCCAAGTCGGAACGCAACGGCTGCGCGCTGGGCGCTGCGACCGCGCTGATGGGCGATTGGCCGGCAGTTCGCGCCGTCCTTGATCGCGCCGGCGACCGCATCGGCATGCAAAAGCCGGTGCTGACACTTCCTGATCCTGAGTCGATTGTCCGCGTCATTGGCGACGGAACGGATGGCCTGGCCAGCGAGCGCGCTCTTGGCTTTGGCGGCGAGCAGCTGCTGCTCCAAAATCGGGGCCTGTTCGACCTGCTGGAAGCCCGCGCGCACGCCCGGGGCGACCTTTAGCCCAAGCTTGCGCCGCGCCGCTCTGCCCCATAGGGCGAGTGGATGCGGTTCGAAGGCACCTCAAATTACGTAGCGACCGACGACCTTAAGGTCGCCGTCAACGCCGCGGTCCAGCTCCGGCGCCCGCTGCTGGTCAAGGGCGAGCCTGGCACCGGCAAGACCGTGCTGGCCCATGAGATCGCGGAAGCACTCGGCGCGCCGCTGATCGAATGGCACATCAAATCGACGACCCGCGCCGTCCAGGGCCTTTACGAATATGACGCGGTCGCCAGGCTTCGCGATGGGCAACTGGGTGATGAGCGGGTCCACGACATTGGCAACTACATCAAGCGGGGGAAGCTGTGGGACGCGTTCACCTCGCCCGAGCTTCCGGTGCTGCTGATCGACGAGATCGACAAGGCCGACATCGAATTTCCCAACGACCTCCTGCAGGAGCTCGATCGGATGGAATTCCATGTCTACGAAACCGCGGAGACCGTGAAGGCGGTGGATCGGCCGGTCGTGGTCATCACCTCCAACAATGAGAAGGAGCTGCCCGACGCCTTCCTGCGCCGCTGCTTCTTCCACTACATCCGGTTTCCCGACCGCGATACCATGACGGAAATCATCGACGTTCACTTCCCGGGCATCCAGAAGATGCTCGTCTCAAGGGCGCTCGACATCTTCTACGAAGTGCGGGACGTCCCGGGCATCAAGAAGAAGCCGTCGACCAGCGAGCTGCTCGATTGGCTGAAATTGCTGTTGCATGAGGACATGCCGCTGGAGGTGCTGCAGGATCGCGACCCGACCAGGGCGATCCCGCCGCTTCACGGCGCGCTGCTGAAGAATGAGCAGGACGTCATGCTGTTCGAGCGCTTGGCCTTCATGGCTCGGCGGAAGGTCTGAACTTGTCCGAGGAGCCGAAAAAGCGGCGCCTCGCCACTCGGTTGATCCACCCGGATCGCCATGCATCGGCGGACTTCAAGTCGCTTGCCGTCCCAACCTATCGCGGTTCGACCGTCCTGTTCGACAAGGTCGCGGACATTCGCGACGCCAACGACCCGGACCATTATCGCTACGGCCTCTACGGAACTCCGACTACTCGCGACCTCGCCTTGCGGATCGCCGCGATCGAGGGGGCCGACCATTGCCTTATTGTCCCCAGTGGCCAGGCAGCGATCGCGCTCCCTTATTTGGCATTCTGCAAAGCCGGCGATCATGTGCTGCTGACCCAGAGCGCCTATGGGCCGAACCTTGAGCTGGCGGCCGACTTGTTGAAAAAGCTTGGTGTCGAGGTTGAGCGCTACGACCCGATGATCGGCGACGGCATTGCCGCATTAATCCGCGACGAAACCCGCCTCATCTGGACCGAGAGTCCGGGCTCCATCACCATGGAGGTACAGGACGTTCCCGCCATCTGCGCGGCGGCCAGGGCGCGCGGCGTGCTGGTGGCGATCGACAATACTTATGGCGCGGGCATCCTGTTCGATGCCTTCAAGGCCGGCGTCGACATCAGCATCCAGGCGCTGACCAAATATGCGGGCGGGCACAGCGACCTGCTGCTTGGCTCGATCGCAACGCGCGATGAGGCGCTCGACCGCCGGCTTCGCGAAACCCAGCGGCTGACCGGAATGGGCGTTTCGCCCGACGATTGTTCGGCCGTGCTGCGCGGATTGAAGACACTCGATGTCCGGCTCCAGCGGCTCGGCGAGTCCGCGCTGACGGTCGCCCGCTGGCTTGAGCAGCGCGAGGAGGTCACCACACTGCTCCACCCAGCCTTTCCGGATTGCCCAGGTCATGAAATCTGGAAGCGCGACTGGAGCGGCTCGGCCAGCATCTTTTCGATCGTCCTGGGTAAATGGACACGTGGCCAGGTCGAAGATTTCGTCGACGGATTGCAGCTGTTCAAGCTGGGCTACAGCTGGGGCGGCGCCAACAGCCTGGTCATGACATATCGCGACTTGCGTCGCCCTAACCTCGACTGCGGGCCGCTGCTGGTCCGGCTGAACGTCGGGCTCGAGGATCCTCAGGACCTGATCGAGGACCTGGAGCAGGCCTTGGCGGAGGCCTCCTCCTGATTACTCGTCGCGGTAAGCGAGCTCGAAATTGCCCCAGCGCCGGCCCTTGAAATAGAGCGGCACGAAGACATTCTTCACCGGAATATACCGATCGCCCAACTCCATCCGATAGGTGGAGAGCATCGCCGGCTTGTCGCTTTCGCAGGCCTTGCGGGTGATCTCGTCCATGAAGATCCGCTTGTTGCGGCAGTTGGCGTCGTTCCACACCGGATCCGGGCCCGGGGCATGGGACCGTTCGCTGAGGTGGGTCGGCAGATATCCATCGAGGTTGGTGATGGCCGAGCCGATGATTTTCGGTTCGCGCGCCTTGTAGCGGTCCAGCAGCGGCCGGACATGCTGGTCGGCGAAATCACAGAAACCATTGTCGTACTGCGGCGGGTTGGTCCCCTCGATCAGCACATAATTGCGATCGAGCACCGCCTCCAGGGTGATATCGCCGCGGTCGATGCCTTGCTCGACGGCGGTCATGATCGATCGCATCGCATCCTGGGCGAGCAGGATCATCGGCGTATCGTCGATATCGGCGCCCGAGTTGGCGAGCGTGTCGAGCATATTGTTTGACAGCATCTCGAGGTGGCTGAGGCGCTTCTGGGCCTTGATCAGCTGGCCGCCATTGTCGCGGGCGTCGCCGGCGAATTCGGACAAGCCGGCCTTCATCCGGTCGACGCTGGTCTGGATAAGCGAGGTCGAATGGGCAATGCCCTCGGTCTGGCGGTCGACCATGGACACGATCTCGGTCACTTCCTTGACCGTGTCGTTGATCTGAGAAAAGCCGGCCTGCGCCGTGCGGCTCCGCTCGACGCCGGTCTTGATCTCCGACGTGACGGCACTCGCCTCGCGGGTAAGCTCGCCGATGGTCGAGGCGATCTGGCTGGTGGCGGCGCGGGTATCATGCGCCAGCTTCTTCACCTCGGCCGCGACCACCGCGAAGCTCCTGCCCGCATCGCCCGCCCGGGCCGCCTCGATGGTCGCATTCAATGCCAGCATGTTGGTCTTGCGCGCGATCGTCTCAATGGTCGACGACACCGTCTGCACCTGGTTCATGGCACTGGCGAAACCGGCCATCCGCTCGCCCAACTGGACGACCAGCTCGGTCAGTCCCTTGAAACCCTGGATGGTCCCGTCGATCGCCTCGCGGCCCGCCTCAAGCTTGGCCTTGGCCTGCTCCGAGAGCAGCCGCGCTTCATCGGTCGAATCCGAAACCCGCGCCTGGTCGGCAAGCAGCCGGGTGGTCACTTCCTCCAGACCGTCAAGCACCTTCAGATGCTCGCCAATCCGCTCCGCAACCCCCTCGACATAGCCGGCAACATCGCTGCACTCGATCGACAATGAGCCGCAATCGCGCGCCACCGCGCGAATCGCATTCTCCGTGACTTCCTCAATCCCCAGCGTCGCCATCTTCAGGCACTTCCCCACTTTGCGAATGATGTCGGCTTAGCCTGCAAACGCTAATGGCTAGTTAACCACGGATTTCCGAACTCGCGCCGTCCGGCATCCCGCTTCCCTGATCCGCGGGCAGGCACTCGTCACTCCATCGCCGTTGCAGGTCCACGCGATAGGCCAGTTCAAACACACCCCATTTGCGGCCGCTCGCCATGATAGGGAGGAAGATGCTTTTGACGGCGCAGGGGGTGCCATAGTCGAACTTGGGCCGATTGCTGGCCATGTAGAAGTCGCCGTCGTTGGCGAGAGCTCGCTCGGTTCTGGGGCAGAAGTTGCGGGATCGATTTCGGGAATATTCCGCATTCCATTGCGGGTCGTCGCGCTGCGGCTGGCAACGCGCTGTCAGGTGGGTCGGCCGATAATAGTTCACGTCCGTGATGATGCAGCCGATCAATGCGGGATGGCGGCTGGACACCCGATCCAGGATCGGACGGATGTACCGGTCAGCAAAATCGTTGAACCGGACATTATATTGCTGGGGATTGCTGTTGGGTATCGGGCGATAGTCGAAATCAAACATGTCATCGATCTGCAACTGGCGAGTTCGGAGACCTCGATGGATTTCCGTCATCACTTCCTCATGGCCCAGCTTTGCCATTTCGATGAACGGACTATCGTCGGTTTCGCAGCCTGAATGGGCAAGCGCGTTGAAAATGGAATGGGACGTCGCCTCAAGCCCGGAGAGCTTCGCCTCGCTGGCTTTCAATCCCTTTGATTGTTCGCGCGCGTCGAGGGTGAATTCGGCAAGCGCGTCCTTCACCTGGCCGATGTTCGCCTGAATCGAATGGGAGGCGGAGCAAATGCTCTCCGTCTGATCATCCACCATCGAGACAATCTCGCTGATGTGATGCACCGCCGCGTCGAGCTCGGCCAGTCCGCCGTGTGAACCACTGTTTCGTTCCACGCCGGATTTGATTTGCGCCGTCACCCCTTCCGCTTCGTTGGTGAGCCTGCCGATGATCGAGGTAATGTCCTCGGCCGCCGAACGCGTGTCGAGCGCCAGTTTTTTGACTTCGGCCGCCACAATCGAAAAGCTGTGGCCGTCATTACCCGCACGCGCGGCCTCCACCGTTGCATTGATGGCCAGCAGCTTGGTCTTATGGCCAATCCGTTCAATCGCGACCGACGCCGATTGAACATGTTGCATCGCCTCCACAAAGCGAGTGATGCGGCTGCCCAGCCGAACCACCAGGTCCGCCAGCTCCGCAAATTCGGCGATGCAGCCTTCGATGGACTTGCGACCGACAGCTAGTTTCTGCTGCGCATGAAGAGCCAGGAGACGTGCTTCGTCCGTCGACCAGGATACATCGGCTTGGTCCAGTTTCAGGCGGGCAGCGATGTGCTGCAATGCCACCAGGCAATTGAGGCTTGCCGCAAGGCGCGAAGATACTTCGCCGACCGCGGTGGAAACATTGGTACACTCGATGGACAGGTCGCCACAGTCACGCGCGACGTCCCGGACCGCGCTCGCGGTAATGCACTCAGACGGCTTGAACCCGATCACTGGACAGCTCCGGCCATGAATAATTAGCCGGTTCGAACTATCTTCTGCCCGTTAACCACGATTTGCGGTTTCAACCAAATCAGACCAGATACGGCCGGTTGCATCCGACAGGGTTGCGGGGTGACCGCTTCCCGGCAAAAGGGCGGCCATGTTCATCGGTTTTGTCGAAGCATTAAGGCGCGGCGGTATCCCTGCTTCCCTCAAGGAGCATTTGCTCCTGCTCGAGGCGATGGATGCCGAGGTAATCTCCGCCGAACCGGAGCAATTCTACTATCTCGCCCGCGCGACCTTCGTTCACGACGAAAGCCAGCTTGACCGGTTCGACCGCGTCTTTGCCGAGGTTTTCAAAGGGCTGATCCAATCGGGCGAGGAGGTCCGCGCCGAAATTCCCGAGGACTGGCTGCGGCTGGTGGCGGAAGCCTATCTGACGGCCGAGCAAATGGAAGCAATCAAGAGCCTCGGCTCCTGGGAAGAAATCATGCAGGCGTTGAAGGATCGCCTCGCCGAGCAGCAGGGACGCCACCAGGGCGGCAACAAGTGGATCGGCACCGGCGGCACTTCGCCCTTCGGCCATGGCGGCTACAATCCCGAAGGAGTACGGATCGGCGGGCCTGGCCAGCACGGCCGCGCGATCAAGGTGTGGGAGAAACGCGAGTTCCGGGACCTCGACGGCACCCAGGAACTCGGCACGCGCAATATCAAGGTGGCACTGCGGCGGCTGCGCCGCTTTGCTCGCGAGGGCGCAGCGGAGGAACTGGATCTCGACGGCACGATCGACGGGACCGCGCGGCGCGGATGGCTCGACGTCAAGCTCCGGCCCGAGCGGCACAATGCGGTCAAGATCCTGTTATTCCTCGATATCGGCGGCTCGATGGATGGGCATGTCAAGGTCGCCGAGGAGCTGTTCTCGGCGTGCCGCGCCGAGTTCAAGCATCTTGAGCATTATTACTTCCACAACTGCATTTACGAAGGCGTGTGGAAGGACAACCGCCGCCGCCATGTCGAGAAGACGCCGGTGCTGGACATCATCCACAAGTTCGGCCGCGACCATAAGCTGGTGATCGTCGGCGACGCATCCATGTCGCCCTATGAGATCACCCATGCCGGCGGCTCGATCGAGCATATGAACGAGGAAGCTGGCGCCGTCTGGATCAAGCGCCTGACCGACGCTTACCCTTCCGCCGCATGGATCAACCCCACGCCCGAAGCCTATTGGGGCCACAGCGCGTCGACCGCGATCCTCAAGCGGCTGATGAACGAGCGCATGTATTCGCTCACCCTGGACGGGCTGGATGAGGCGATGCGGGACCTCAGCCGGAAGCGCTAAGCCTCAATTACCCGGGAACGTCGGCTGATCCTCCCGCGAGCTCCCGAACCGTCCCTGGACTTCGCCGTACCGATCCTGATTTTCCTCGGCATAGCGAACCCATTCGCGCCGCGTCAGGCAGAGCCGGCTGTGGGAGACCAGCGAGCCGGTCTTGGTGATGCGCTTGCAGACCACCTCATCCGGCGATTTGCCGCCAATGGTTGCGACCTTGGCCGGAGCAGCGGCACCCGGAATGCGCCAGTTGACGATGCCGTCATGGATCGCCTCCCGCGCCTTTCCATCGCTGTCGAGCGTGGGCTTGAACGACGCATGGTCGACGATCAGGTCGCAGGTTTCGCGGTCCAGACGTTGATGGCCGCTCCCCTCGGTAACCTTGCAGGCCAGGACATTGCCCTCGGCATCGACCTCTGCGCGGAAGCGGACGGCTCCCTGTTCTCCCGCAGCCAGGGCGCGCGGCGGATATTGGCTGAAGATGAACTCGCCGTTTTTGGACTGGACGGTCTGGTTGGCGTCCGGCGACGCTGCTGCCATTGATGCGACGGATGCGAGAATAAGCAGGCTGGGCAACATGGGGAACCTCCCACCATTGGAGAGGCGGCTTTCTATCACTGCTCAGTGATGTCGCAAATGCCAATCGACCAGCGGCATTAATACAGCAGGTGAGCTCTCCGCTCTTCCGCCCAGGCCCGCTCGTCGGGATTAGCCAATTTATCCAGGTCACCCGGCTCCGCTTCGGGATCATCGACCCATTCCCGCAACAGGGGCGATCCGTTGATCACGTCGATCGGCAGCTTCCCGAAAGCATATTCATAGGGAAAGTCGCGCCACAGGGGATATTCCGGGAACAAGGCGCGGATCGCCTTGAATGCCAGCGCCTGCAGCCGCCATGGCTTGAACGATTGATGGTCATAGCTTTCGCCTTCGGCGTGAATGTGCACGCCGCTGCACAGCTGGCCGACATGTTTGTGAAAGGTCGGCTCGAACCAGGTGTCACGCAGGATGCACCCCTCAAGCCATTGCGGCGCCAGGTCGCGCATGACCTTGATCACCGCTCGCGCCTCGATATCCGGTGCGCCAAACAGCTCCAGCGGACGGGTGGTGCCCCTGCCCTCGCTTAATGTCGCACCCTCAAGCATCACCGTGCCGGCGTAGCAGCGCGCCATGTTGAGATTGGGCGCATTGGGAGAAGGATTGACCCAGATGCGGTCTGTCGGCCAACCGAACCCTGGCGCCTCATCCGGCCGGTAATCCGCCATCTCGATTACCCGATAGTCGACGTCCAGCTTGAAATGGTCGACGAACCAGCGGCCAAGCTCGCCCAGGGTGAGGCCGTGCCGCATCGGTATCGGCCCGGCGCCGACGAAACTCTCCCAGCCTTGGCGCAAGGTCAGCCCCTCGATCGGGCGACCGGCGGGATTGGGCCGGTCGAGGACCCACACGCTCTTCTTATGCTCGGCCGCCGCTTCCAACATGTAGAGCAGGGTCGTGATGAAGGTGTAGATGCGGCAGCCAAGGTCCTGCAGGTCGATAAGAACCGTATCGAAAGTCGACATTGACTGGCCGTTCGGACGGCGCACTTCGCCATAGAGGCTGAAGACCGGTATCTCATGCTCCGGATCGATGAAGTCCGGGCTCTCGACCATATTATCCTGCTTGTCGCCACGCAGGCCATGTTGCGGACCGAACGCGGCGGTGATCCGCAGGTCCTCGCATTCGGACAGCGCGTCGAGACTATGTTTCAGGTGATAAGTGACCGATGCCGGGTGCGCGACCAGCGCGACCCGTTTTCCTTGAAGCGGCTCTCGCAATTTCCGGTCGACCAATAGTCGCTCGATACCCAGCATCATTCCGCACTTACTCCATCAAGCAGCAGCGACCGCGTTGCGGCAGCGTGGAAATCAGGCTCACCGGGCGCAAATGCCGTCGCCCAGTAACGAAGCAGCCCATCCGCTTCCTCGATGACCGCCGTCAAGCCGATGCACGCCGGGTTTCGAAATTCGGATTCGATATTAGCTATCAATTCCATGCCGTTGTTATTTTTCGATATTTCAATGTTGATTGAAGCCGCCGCCTGGCTCCTTCCCGAACGATGTCCTTCAAAATGATAAGCGGCCCAGGCGCCCGACGGCGACAAATTAAACTCGCGATACTCTTCCCCCTCGTCGGCGACAAACAGCTCAAAGCAGGTCGTTCGCCACAAATCGTCGGCTCGTCCCGGTTGCGCGGGCCCCGGCAGGACCAGACGCGACATGTCGCCGGTCACCCGAAATTCGGCCACGGCCCCGCCGGGAGTTCGTAGAAGCTCCGCATCGATGGCTTGAATCGCGCCCGGCGGCGCATCGGGATGGCGGGAGAGCGAAGGCATTCGCCGACGCTAGATGGAAGTGCGGTCCTTCGACAAGCTCAGGCGAACGGTTGTTGATGGAAAGACCTTCCGCTAGTCGAAACGGCAATGACGTTTCAATCTTCCCTCCTCCGCCTGCTCGACGAGCGCGGTTATATCCACCAGGCCACGGACGCAGCGGGGCTCGACGCATTGGCGTCGCGCGATGTGGTTGCCGGCTACATCGGCTTCGACGCCACCGCGCCGTCGCTCCACGTCGGCAGCCTCGTGCAGATCATGATGCTGCGGCGGATGCAGCAGGCCGGACATCGGCCGATCGTGCTGATGGGCGGCGGCACGACGAAGATCGGCGACCCGTCGGGCAAGGATGAAAGCCGCAAGCTGCTCAGCGATGAAGATATCCAGGCCAATATCGCCTCGATCCGCAAGGTGTTCGAGCATTTCCTGACCTTCGGCGACGGCCCAACCGACGCGATCATGGTCGACAATGCCGATTGGCTCGACCGGCTGGCCTACATCGACCTGCTCCGCACGATCGGACCGCATTTCACCGTCAACCGCATGCTCACCTTCGATTCGGTCAAGCTGCGGCTGGACCGCGAGCAGCCGCTCACGTTCCTGGAATTCAATTACATGATCCTCCAGGCCTATGATTTCCGGGAATTGTCATTGCGCCATGGCTGCCGGCTGCAGTTGGGCGGGTCCGACCAGTGGGGCAATATCGTCAACGGCGTCGATCTCGCTCGCCGCATGGACGGGGCCGAGCTATTCGGCATCACCACGCCCCTCGTCACCACCGCCGACGGCGCGAAGATGGGCAAGACAGCAAGCGGCGCGGTGTGGCTCAACGCCGACCAGCTATCAGCCTATGATTATTGGCAATTCTGGCGGAATACCGCCGATGCGGACGTGATCCGGTTCCTGAAACTGTTCACAGACCTGCCGCTGGAACGGATCGAGGAGTTGGCACAGCTTCAAGGCCAGGCGGTCAATGACGCCAAGATCGTGCTGGCCAATGAGGCGACGGCGATGTTGCACGGTCGCAAGGCTGCCGAGGCGGCGGCGGAGACGGCGCGAAGGACATTCGAGGAAGGTGCGGCAGGGGGCGAGTTGCCGACCTTGCAGGTCCCGGAGGGCGGCATCTCTATCCTCCAGGCGCTGACGGGGCTGGGTTTTGCTGCATCGAATGGCGAAGCGCGGCGCAAGATCGGCGAAGGAGCAGTCAAGCTGAACGGCGAGACTGTTAGCGATCAGCAGCTTGTTTTGGAGGTCGGAACCGAACCGCTGAAGCTAAGCCTCGGCAAGAAGAAGCACGGGCTGCTGACTCAATAGTTCCCCTGCGAAGGCAGGGGCCCAGGGCGCTGCGCTAGCAGCGCCATTGGCGCTCCTGGACCCCGGCCTTCGCCGGGGAACTAACCAGATCTCAACAGCCCCACCGCGGCAACCCGTTCGA
>JBJMUA010000004.1:0-25591 GCA_045811425.1 Sphingomicrobium sp.
CGATGTCGGCCTCAACGGCGTCATCCTGATCTCGACCGTGCTCGACTTCGCCGCCGGCGCCGATACGCCGGGCAATGAATTGAGCTACATCACCAATCTGCCGTCGATGGCCGCGACCGCGCTTTATCATGGCAAGGCCAGCGCGCCCTCGGTCCAGCAATTCGTCGAGGAAGCGCGGCAGTTCGCGATCGGGCCCTATGCCCTGGCCCTCCTCAAGGGGCAGAAGCTTCAGCCCGAGGAACGCGCCAATATCCGTGCGCAGCTGTCGCGATTCACCGGGCTGAGCGAGGCGTTCCTGGATCGCGCCGACCTGCGCGTTACGCCGGACCGCTTCTACAAGGAGCTGCTGCGCGATCGGGGCCTCACCGTCGGGCGGCTGGACTCGCGCTACACCGGCCAGGATTACGACAGCGCCGGCGAAAGCCCCGACAATGATCCCAGCTTCTACGGCATCGATGCGGGCTATACCGCCGCGATCAACAGCTGGGCCCGGGGCACCCTCGGCTTCGTCTCCGACCGCGAATATCAGTCGATTTCGGGCATCGGCCGCGATTGGGACTGGCGCATCGGCGGGCGCGACAGCAACGCCTATCTGAACGTCGCACCCTATCTCGGCCAGGCGCTACGAGAGAACCGCGGCATGCGGATCTTCGTGGCCCAGGGCTATTATGATTTCGCGACGCCCTTCTTCGCCGCCGAATATGCGCTGTCGCGGACCGGCATCCCGCAGGATCGCGTCCAGTTTCACTACTATGACGCGGGCCACATGATGTACGTCCGCGATGAGGACCGCGCGAAGCTGTCGCGCGACATCAGGGACTTCATCCGCTCGCGCTAAGCGACTTCACAGCTCCCTCACGCTGGTGCAGCATGGCGGGGTTGAAAAGGGGGCTAGATATGGCGGATATCCCACTCGACCTGTTCCAGCATATTGCGGAGCGCGCCAATGATCCGATGCGACGGACCTATCTGGCGGGCGCCAACGCCAATGCCATGCCGCTCGACATGGGCAAGTTGATGGCAGATTTCCAAAAGCATGCGCCGCCGCAGGCGCAGGGCCTGCTCGGCGCCTTCGGCAAGATGCAGGATCTGTTCGGCGGCAACATGCCGGGCTTCACCATGATGGGCCCGGGCGGGATGATGGGCATGGGCGCAGGCGCCAAGCCGGCCGGCCCGCAGCCGCTCGACCCGAGTCCAGGCGAACAGGCGCTGGCGGAAGCGGAAACGGCGATCGGCCGGCCGCTGCCCGACGAGGTTCAGCAACTCTATGCGATCGGCGACGGCGGCTTCGGGCCGGGCGAGGGGTTGATGCCTTTGGCGGAGATGGTCGACCGCTACCGAGAGATGACGCGCGAGCCCTTTGGACCGCTCGATCAGGATTGGCCGAAGAACCTCCTGCCGCTGTTCAACGAAAATCCGGTGCTGAGGTGCATCGATATGGACTCAGGCGAGATCGTCGCCTGGGACCCCGAGGAAATCGAGGATGAGGAAAGCGATGAGGATTGGCAGCGCTCGTTCAAGGTCGAGCACCCCAGCCTGGCCGCGCTGATGACGGAGTGGCTGGGGCGCCCGACGTTCGAAGAAGAACATCCGCGCTAGGCGTCAGGCACTAGCGCAGCACGCCCGCCTGTTTCTGGCGATGGGCATAATAATAGAGCGCCGCGGCGACGATGATGATGACCCATGGCATGAACGCCATGGCGCCCTCGTTCATCGGCGGCGGCGGTGGCGGGGCCAGGAAAATCTGATAGCCGAGCCCGACGACCGCGCCGAGCAGGGACAGCGCCAATGCCGGGACCGCCCAGCGATGGCGCATCAACAGCAGGATCGAGCCGAGCAGGCCCATCCAGACGCCTAGCCCCCAGCCGAACTGCGCATAGATCGGAAAGCTGTCGACCCAGGCGAGCATCGCCTGCGGATCGCTGTCGGGCGCCATGCTGCGGAAATAATCCTCGTTCCGCATCCGGGTCATCAGATAGTCGTAACAACCGAGCCCGTTCCAGGCGAGCGACAGCAGGCCCACGATCCACAGATGGACCGGAGCCTTCGTGGTTTGCACATCATCCATGATGCATTCCCCCTCCAACGCCGGCTTGTCTTGCAGCCCAGGAACGCAATGCGGGCAGTAAAGGCGTCCTTCGCCATGCCGGCCGATCGGCATCAGCATCTATTTGGCGAACCATGTCAATTGACCCTTTCATTAGGCCCGAAAACCGCCATTTCTGAACCGCAGCCCGGCCAGAGCGTTTCCTGCCTCATGTACAAGGTTGTAACGCGTACCCAGCTCTTCCTCGCCCTGCTGCTTGCGGCATGCGCCAAGAACGATCCCGTCGATGACAATGCCGTCGCCCCGGACGGCGCCATGGTTGGAGACCTGGCGGCCAAGGGCCTTGCCGCTCCGGCCAATTCCGCCGCCGCGGAGGCGGTCCGGGAGGCCGCGCTTCCCAACGCCAGCAGCGGCCTCTCATGGGCCTATAGTCAGCAGGACCGGACGGCGCTGTTCGGCCCGCCCGGCTCACCGGCCTTCTCGATCCAGTGCCAGAAGCCGAGGGAAGGGAAGGCGCAGTTGATCTTCGTCCGCTACCTGCCGCCCGTCAGCGGCGGTCAGGCGACGCTCAGCTTCACCGGCAATGGCCAGGTCGCTTCATTACCGGTCTCGGCGATCAGCAATCCGGGCGGCCTCGGCGGACAGTGGCGCGCGGCCGTGGCGCCTGACGATCATGCGCGCGACGTCGCCGAGACGTTCGGAGGTCCCGGCACGGTCGAGGTCTCGATCAGCGGCACGCCGCCGCTGGTCGTGAGCCCGGGCGCCGAGCCGCGCCGCGTACTCGCCGACTGCCTCGGCGGAGGAGCCTAGAAGGCGAACCTCAGGCCGAGTTGCGCCGAAGTCTCCTCGCCCTGGTCCTTGCCGATCGTCGCCGATCCCGCGACATCCAGGCTGACCGACGACAGGATCTGGGCGCTGAAGCCGCCCGAGAAGCGGCCATAGGCGCTCTTCGATGCATCCTCGAGCCTGAAGCTGTTGACGATGATCGGTGCCGACGTCTGCGAGAAATGGACGGTGCGGGCGTCGCCGGTGAAATCCTTTTCGACCACCGCCGCCGCGAACGGCCGCAGCTGGACGCCGCCACCGGCAAAATCGCCGCGCAGCTCCACGCCGGCGCTTCCCCGCATGGATTTGTAGCTCAGGGAATCGACGTTGAGCGTCAGGACCGGATCGCCGCTTTCGGTATAGCCGTCGACCTTGGCCTTGGCATAGTCGAGCCCGATCACCGGCCCGATGCGGACGGAGGCCATCGGGAACAAATAGCCACCCTTAAGCCCGGCAATGAAATGATCGCCGTCCGGGTCCGCCTCAAGCTCGCTGATGACCCCGGCGCGGTCGATGTCATGCTCGTCCCAGCCATAGCCGGCATAGCCCTGGACGAAGCCGCCGGCGACGCCGAATACGCCATAGCCGCCAATCTGCAGCGACTTGGCGTCGGTCTCGGCCGCGTCGTTGCCGAAATTGACCTTGGGCTTGGAATAATTGACCGCCGCGCCGACCAGCCCCGACCCAAAGCCATATTCGACACCGGCCGTCGCGCCGATGCCGCTGGCGCGATAGGCGTCATTGGTCGGGCCGGCATTGAGATGCCGGCTGAACCCGTCGCCGACAACGAACGCCTTCAAGCCTTCCGGCATGTCGCCGTCGCGCGGCGCGGTCGTATCCATGCGGCTGGTCAGGGTGCGGCCGAACTGGCGGGCGACATCCATGCCAAGGTCGCTGCTCGCCTGCAGCGTCAGCGGAGCCTCCAGCTGCGCCGCGATATATTGGCCGACGATCGCGAAGCCCGCCGAGGTCAGGTGGAGCTGGTCGAAGTAAAACAGATATTTCTGGTTCGGATCGGCAATGCAGCTGGTGTTGGGCAGCGGCGGACAGGCGAGGCCGGTCAGTCCATAGTCGCCAGGATTGCTGGCGAGCTGGGTGAACAGCAGCGTGCCGTCGAGATAGTGGACGATCACCCCATCGGCGGCATAGCCGGCGAGCGTCGTCTTCATCGCGTCGTTGAACGTCGTCGAAAAGGCGCTGCGGATCGCGGCCGCCTGCGCCGGGTTGGCCAGATACTGTACTTCCGGCAGCAATGACGTGTCGCCGGCGAGGAAACTGATGTTCTGCGCGCCCGCGGCCACCAGCGCATTCAGGCCGGCCGTCGCGAAGGCGGCCGAACCCGTCGCCGCCGCCGGGGCGCCGGCCAGGGTGCCGCCGGTCTGCTGATAGAATCGCGCATCATTACCGCCGACTGAGATGGCCAGCAGGTCATTCTCGTCAAAACTGCCGCTCACGGTCGGGAAGGGTCCGCCGCCCCCCGCCAGGAAGGCGTTCCATTCGGTGATGAAGCCCGGCAGGCCGACGCCATTGGTATTGGTGTTGTTTGTCAGCGCGCCGCCGATCGCGAAATTCTCGATCGATGAATTGGTCAGCTGGCCCAACGTGTCGATGTAGTTGGTCCCGCCGGAAAAGCGCCCGGTCGAATAGGGGGCCGGCGGCACGATGCCGAGGATCTGGAACAGGTTGCCGTCGTCCGCATAGCTGTCGCCGAACGCGACGATATTGTCGATCCGCTGCGCGGCGGCCGGCGCGGCAAAGCTCAGCGCGCTGGCAGCAAGCAGCGACGCCATAAACAGACGGCTCTTTGTCATGAAATTCCTCCCCGAAGCCGCATCGGGACGCGCGGCTCACGGGCGACAGTAATGCACGGCGGAATCGCCGACGCAAGTGACAGCAATGTCAATAATCGACGAGCGGCGGCGGCTGGTCGCTAAGGGTGGCGATCGGCATCGCCCGACCAAGACCCGCATTGGGCCCCCACGGGGAATTACAGGGCGGGGGCAGGCGTACCGTTGAGCTTCGCGTCAGCAATCCGGGCCGCATAGCCCTTGGCCAGGTTCCGGTGAGCGATGCGCGAAGAGTTGCAGGCTGCATTCTTCGCCATTTGAAGCGAAACGCCATAGCGTAGGTAGAGATAGTTGAGGTCCAAAACATCGCTCCTGACTGATAAGGGGGAGCCCAATTTTGTCTCTCAGTCGCGCATGGCCCAAGAACAAATAGGCGCGATGACTCCCAATAGCATGACAAGGCGATTCTAGCTAATCGTGCGGCCTATTTTTAATGGCCTTACAAACTGTTGAAATTTCGGCTATACAATTAGGGCTACCAGTCGCAAATCGACGGTCTTTGGCGCTTTGCGGCACCTTTTTCCTTCTATCTCGCTTCTCTTAGCGCAAGGAGTCCGATGTCCGGATTCCCCATCAGAAGGAACATTCTCATGCCAATCGGCACCGTAAAATTCTTCAACGAAGCCAAGGGCTATGGTTTCATCCAGCCCGACACCGGCGAATCCGACGCCTTCGTCCACATCTCGGCCCTTGAACGTGCCGGCCTGCAGACGCTCCGCCAGGATCAGCGGGTCTCCTATGACCTGGAGCAGGATCAGCGCGGCAAGACCAGCGCCGTCAACCTGAAGCTGGAAGAGCAAGCTACGCCTGGCGCGTAGAAAGCCCTACCGAATGGCAAGCGCCAATGTGCTGCAGTTCTACCTGAACCAGGCGGAACGGGCAGGCGTCGACGCCGAGGCGGCAACGTTATCCAATGTGAGAGAACGTTGCCGCCGTTCGGAATCGGCCTGGAACCAGCTGGCACAGCAGGCCGCCCTGGCGGAACGCAACCGGCTCAATCAATCAACCATGAAGGCGGCCTCGCCGCCCAGCGAACAATGACAAATATCATCAAGAAACTAATCGTCGGGAAGCCCGGACGAACAGGGTTGCGACCCACAAAGCCTGCCGCGCGAGACCCCCTCGCCTACGCCGCAGCGCTCAAAATCCTGGGATAATCCCGAATGCTCACCCGCTACCGCTACGATCGGTGGCGGCCGGAAGCTGACATTAGCGTCACCCTCATCCGTCATCCCAGCGAAAGCTGGGATCTGCTTTGCCTTGTGCAGGATTGCTCCCGATACATGGTAAAGAGGAGATCCCAGCTTTCGCTGGGATGACGATTATCCTGATGTCCGGTCCTCGGTCTAATGACCACAATCGGTGAAGGCGGACGTTTAGCTCGCCGGATCGAACCCGAACTCGCGAAGTTCCTGCGCGCAACGGCAGGCGGCCGCAATCTTCCGCGCCCAATGAACGGCATCTTCGCGGGTCGGCAACTCCAGCACCGTAAATCCGCCCTTCAGCCTGCTCCCGGGGTAGATGTCGCCGGAGACCGTTCCGTCGGCGGAAACCAGGACAGGGTCGACCTGCTCCTCGATACCTCCCGCAAACACATAGACGCCCGCCGCCTTGGCCTCCTCGATCACTGCACGGGCGTCAGCGGAGACAATTGGATACTCCTCCTCGGTGAGCACCATGGCCTCGCTTGGAAAGGAAATGAGAAATTTGGTCATGCTTTGCTGTTCCTCCCGATCACGGTAGCAGCACGGCCGCCTTGGCTCACGCCGTCGCCACGCAATTCGCAATCAAAAGATCCGCTCTCTATCCTGCCGGAAGCGGACCCGGTTCGGGGCATTCCGGAACCGTTCGTCTCCGTAACCGAGCGCGGTATTGAAGTATCGGCCGCTCCGCGAAGTTCCACAGGAGGATACCCGTTGCCAGCGAAGCCAGCCACTCGATGAACCATGGGGCATCGAGCAATGCTACGACGATATTGTGCACCAGATAGATGGAGTAGGACGCCGTACCCAGGAGCAGTAGCGGACGGGTCCAGCTCCGGCCAGCGAGACTGCTCTCCTGGCTGGTGACACCATAGATGATCAGCGCGGCTGGAATCCCCCAAAGGGCTAGCCGACGAACGCCATATTCTTCTGTGCTGTCACCGAAGAAATCATGAAGCTGAACGTTGGGGAATAGCAGTAACCAAATGAGACCCACCGCAAGCAAACCGCGACCCAGCCTGGCATCCCGCCGACTTAGCGCGATGATGATTCCGAAAAGAAATTCGACGGCGATCGGATGACCGGCGAACTCGACCAAAGGATAGTCGGTGAATGGCCTCAAAACCAATGCGGCTGAAAACAAAAGCAGCGGGATCGCGATACTGCGAAGATGCATGGCCACGGCCATGGCGGCGTAAAAAGCCAGTTCGTAGACCAGCGTCCAGCTGACCCCGATGAAAGAGGAGTCGAAGCCGATCCATTGCGGCCAGAGCAACAAGCTGTTCACGGCCAATGCTTGCGATGCGGCTCCCGTCACTAGGGCCGCTACAATGAATGGTAATGCTATGGCCCAATATAGTGGGTAGATCCTCCAAACCCGGTCGATGATGAACTGCCCCGGCGTCCGATGCTGGCAGACCTGCGCCATAACGAAGCCGGAAATGACGAAGAAGATATCGACGCCGATCGCGCCCATGCGAAATCTAGGATCGACATGCGCTAGCGCAACAGCCGAGGCGGCCACACCCCGCATGATGTCGATTGAATGTACTCGCATAGACGCGCCTGACTCGCCTCCTTTAAGGATCGCGCGAGAGGCTTGGTGCTAGAGCGGTAAAAATCTGGTTGATGGGCTGGTTTTACGGTTCGCAACACCATCGCATATCGAGGGCCAACCTAAGCAACATGGCCTTGATGGGAAGCACGCCGCGAACGTCCGCAATAGGTCCCGCTCGTTCGCCTTACCGCTTCTCCGCCGCCAGCCGGCTCATCAGGATCGCGGCGCGCTTGGACTGGCGCCAGATGGAACTGATGTCGACCCGTTCGCCCGGCGCATGATCGCCGTCGCTGGCCGGGCCCATCCCGATCAGCCCGTCGACGTCCTTGGCGACGAAGCTGATGTCGCCGGCGCCGCGTTTCATGGGGTCCAGCTCGCCCATCGGCTCCAGGCCCATGTCGGCGTTGACGCCATTAAGCTTGGCCAGCAGCGCCCGGCTGCCTTCGGTCGGCGCCATCGGCGGATATTCGTCGGGGTCGAACTCAAGCTTCGCGGTCGCGCCCGCCAGCGGCTGGGCGGCGATCGCGGCCATCTTTGCCTTCACGCGAGCAATTTGCTCGGGGGTCAGCGCGCGCAGGTCGCCGCGCGCGACCGCGACCGCCGGGATGATGTTGGTCTTGCCGGTTGCGGCGATCCTGATCCGGCCGGCGTCAAGCTCGCTGGTCTGGCCGCCGCCGATCAGGCCGACGTTGAAGGTCAGCTTGTCCTCGGGCAGCTCGCGGCGGAACGTGTCGATGATCCGCGCCAGCTCGTAGATCGCGCCATTGCCTCCGCTGGGCGAGAATATGCCGCTGGAATGACCCGGCCGGGCGGTCACGGTCAGGGTCCAGGCGCCGGAGCTGCGCCGCGCGATCGATCCCATGTCCTTTCCGTCTTGCTGCGCCAGCCCCTCGAAATCGAGCGCGGCGTCGGCCCGCTTGCCGGCGGCGACCAGGTCGCGGCGGGCGATGTCGATCGGCACGCCATTATCTTCCTCGTCGCCGGTCAGCACGACCTCGATATCGGCTTTTTTGAGCGTGCCAGCGGAATGCATGGCGCGCAGCGCGGCGATCATCACCGCCATGCCGCCCTTGTCGTCACCCGATCCGGGCCCGATCGCCTCATTGCCCCGGCGCTCCCAGCGCTGGAACGGGCTGTCGAGCTCGAACACCGTGTCGAGATGGCCGATCAGGAGCATGCGCTTGCCCCGGCCGTTGCCCTTGTGGGTGGCGATGATATGCCCGGCGCGGCCGGTCTCGCGCATGTCGACCCACTGCACCTTGAAGCCCAACGGCTCCAGCTCGGCCCGCAGCATTTCGCCGACCTTTGTCACGCCGGGGATGTTGAGCGAGCCGCTGTTCTGGTTGACCCATTTCTCGAGCATCTGGAGCGTCCGCTCCTGCTCGGCATCGACGGTCAGGGCCATCTTCGATTCCGCCGGCGACAGTTTGGCCGCTGCGGGGGTGGCGACAAGGGCGAGGGCGCTGAAGGCCAATAGAAGAATAGTACGCATTGCCGGAGCTTAGCGCCCGTTGCGCAAGGCTCAAGCCGTCACCTTCGAACAAGTTTCAGGTCCCTTTCGCCGCCCGCGCCGTCATCATCATAATGGATGCCTAAAACAGGTTCAGCGTGACGATTCAGTTATTCGACTTTCCTACATATCACCAAATAGGTAACTCTTCGCCGACTCGGGGGAACCGGAGGAGCGCGCAATGGACATTGAACTGCTGATCGAAGACCTGATCGAGCGGGAAGGGGACTGTACCAACCATTCCACCGACAGGGGCGGGCCGACCCGTTTCGGGATTACCGAAGCGGTGGCGCGGGCGCATGGCTATGCCGGCGCCATGGCGCGGCTGCCGCGCGAGGAAGCGGCGGCGATCTACCGGCGGCTTTACTGGCTCCGGCCCCGGTTCGACCAGGTCGCGGAGCGGGCCCCACGCGTGGCGGTCGAGCTGTTCGATACCGGCGCCAATATGGGCCCAGCGGTCGCCGCGACCTTCCTCCAGCGCGCCCTGACCGCACTCAATCGCGGCGGCAAACATTATCCGGATCTGATGCCTGACGGCCGGGTCGGGCCAGTGACCCTGGCGGCATTGAACGCCTTTCTCGAAGCACGCGGACGGGAAGCTGGCGAAACGGTGCTGCTGCGCGCGCTCGAAGCGCTGCAGGGTGAGCGCTATCTGCGCCTTGCCGAGAAGCGGCCCGCCAATGAGGCATTCCTCTATGGGTGGCTGGCGAACCGAAGTGGCGAGAAACAGAGGCAGGAATGAACCTGTTTTTGGGCTGACCTTTCACTGACTTTCCAGCAAAAGGAGCATCATTCATGGCGTTCATCGAAGCCATCGTCGGGCCGGTATCGAAACTGCTCGACAAGCTCATCCCCGACCCCGAGGCTCGCGACCGCGCCAAGCTGGAGCTGATCAAGCTGCAGGGCGACCAGGAAATGGCTTCGATCGGCCAGCAGATGCAGGCAATCGTCGCCGAGGCCCAGTCGGCCGATCCCTGGACCAGCCGGGCGCGGCCCAGCTTCCTCTACGTCATGTACGCGATGATCCTGTGGGCGATCCCGATGGGTCTGATCGCGGCGTTGAACCCGTCGATGGCGATCGGCATCGGCAACGGCATGACCGCCTATCTCCGAGGCTTGCCGGAGGAACTCTATGCCCTCTTCGGCACCGGCTACCTCGGCTACACCGCCGCGCGGACGTGGGGGAAGGTGAAGGGGGTGGAGAAATAGCCTAACCGTCACCCTGAACCTGTTTCAGGGTCCATTTCCGGGCCCCGCTCCCGAGGATCAGTAATGGATGCTGAAACAAGTTCAGCATGACGGATTAGGTTGCGAAGCCGGTTCGCCGCTCCCACATCCCGCCCGATATCGAGCGGGAGAGCGCGTTGGAACAATATCATGGCACGACCATCCTGGGGGTGAAGAAGGGCGGCAAGACCGTCATCGCCGGCGACGGCCAGGTGTCCCTGGGCAACACGATCATCAAGCCCAATGCCAGGAAGGTTCGGCGGCTCGGCGCGGAGGACAGCGTCATCGGCGGTTTCGCCGGTGCGACCGCCGATGCCTTCACCCTGTTCGAGCGGCTGGAGAAGAAGCTGGAGGCCCATCGCGGCCAGCTGCTCCGCGCCGCGGTCGAGCTGGCCAAGGACTGGCGGACCGACAAATATCTTCGCAACCTGGAGGCGATGATGATCGTCGCCGACGCGGAGACGATGCTGATCCTGACCGGCAATGGCGACGTGCTGGAGCCGGAAGGCGGCATTGCCGCGATCGGCTCGGGTGGCAATTATGCGCTCGCCGCGGCTCGGGCTCTCTCCGAATATGAGCAGGACCCCGAAACCTTGGCGCGCCGCGCCATGGCCATCGCCGCGGAGGTCTGCGTCTTCACCAACGACCGCCTAACCATCGAGACGATCGGCCAATGAACGACGACCTGACCCCCAAGGCGATCGTCGCCGCCCTGGACGAGCATATCATCGGCCAGCATGACGCGAAGAAGGCGGTCGCCGTCGCGCTTCGCAACCGCTGGCGCCGGCAGCGGCTGTCGCCCGACCTGCGCGAGGAGGTGACGCCCAAGAACATCCTGATGATCGGGCCCACCGGCTGCGGCAAGACGGAGATCAGCCGCCGCCTCGCCAGGCTGGCCGACGCGCCCTTCGTCAAGGTGGAGGCGACCAAGTTCACCGAGGTCGGCTATGTCGGCCGGGATGTCGAGCAGATCGGCCGCGACCTGGTCGAGGAGGCGGTTCGCCTGGAGCGCGAGCGCCGCCGCGAGAAGGTCCGCGAAGCCAGCGAAAACGCGGCCATGGAACGACTCCTTGATGCGCTGACCGGCAAGGGTTCATCGGAGGCGACCCGCGCCAGCTTCCGTGCGCGTTTCGCCGACGGCAGCCTCGATAATTCCGAGGTTGAGATCGAGGTCGCCGAAATGCCCAACATGCCGTTCGAGATTCCCGGCGGCAGCGGCGTTGGTATGATCAACCTTTCCGAAATGATGTCCAAGGCGATGGGTGGGCCGCCGAAAAAGCGACGCAAGCTCAAGGTCCAGGATGCGTTCGGCAAGCTGGTCGAGGAGGAGGCCGACAAGCGGGTCGACCAGGACGATGTCACTCGCGTCGCCCTGGCGGACGCCGAAGCGAACGGCATCGTCTTCCTCGACGAAATCGACAAGATTGCGGTGAGCGACGTGCGCGGCGGCTCGGTCAGCCGCGAAGGCGTGCAACGCGACCTCTTGCCGCTGATCGAAGGAACCACCGTCGCGACCAAATATGGGCCGATCAAGACCGACCATATCCTGTTCATTGCGTCGGGCGCCTTCCACATCGCCAAGCCGGCCGACCTGCTGCCGGAACTCCAGGGCCGATTGCCGATCCGCGTCGAACTGGCGACCCTCACGGAGGAGGATTTCGTCCGCATCCTGTCGGCGACCAAAGCCAGCCTGACCGAACAATATCGCGCGTTGCTGGCGACCGAGGAGGTGACGATCGAATTCAGCGACGACGGCATCGCCGCGCTGGCCAGGATCGCCGCCGAGGTGAACGACGCGCTCGAAAATATCGGCGCGCGGCGGCTTCAGACGGTGATGGAAAAGCTGGTCGAGGACATCAGCTTCACCGCCGAGGAGCGCAGGGGCGAGCGGCTGGTGATCGACAAGGCCTTCGTCGAGGGCCAATTGGCCGGCATCGCCAAGAACGCCGATTTGTCGAGGTATGTTCTGTGACAAATCCTCCCCGAGCTTGCTCGGGGAGGTGGCAGGCGCAAAGCGACTGACGGAGGGGCATTGCCGCAGCCTATCCGGCCCCTCCACCGCTCTTCGAGCGATCCCCCGCCCCGAGCGAGCTCGGGGAGGAACCTGCCTCCCTATACCGCCACACCAGCCCCTGGACGAACGGCGACCACAGCGGCGCTTCGACCCCGGCGAGCCTGAGGCGGCTGGCGGCCCATTGGTTGCAGGTGTGGATCGCATTGGCCTTGCCCGTGCCGCGGTAGAAGGCGTCGCCGAAACCATAGCCGGGATGGTCGATGCGGATCGGCTTGCCGTCGGCATCGAGCTGGAAGCCCGCCCTGATCGAGGCCCAGAGGCGGCGATATTGCTCCGGGCTCAGCCGGATTTCCCTTGCGGCGTAGGCAGGGCTGCTGGTCCACTGGACATGCATGACCCGTTCGCCGCCGGTCAGCGCCACCGCCGCCGTCCTGGCGGTGAGGTCGCCCCAGGTGGGCGTTTCCAGATAGACGCGCCGCTCGCCCGCACCGAACGCGATCCAGTGGGCCTGGTCCGATACATTGGTGAAGTCGGACTTGGGCAGCAACGGACGCCAGTCGAGGCCCTCGGCGCTGGCTGGCAGCACCAGGTCGGCGTGAACGCCATTGTCGGCCAGATAGATGGTGACGCCGCGCTCCGGCTCGCTCCAGCCGGAATTGACCGGGACCAGCGCGCCGATCAGCGCCGCGAAAAGATAAAGGGCCGGGATGGCCAGGACCGCGAGCGCGAGTCGGGCGGGCCAGCGGAGCTTTCGGGAACGGCGGCGACGTCTCATCGGACGCATTTTTGCAGGCCGCCCCTCGGACCGCCAGCGAAAGTAGATGGTCGGGGCGACTGGATTCGAACCAGCGACCCCCACACCCCCAGTGTGATGCGCTACCAGGCTGCGCTACGCCCCGACCGGTCGATCCCCGTAAGGGGACGCGAGAGCGGGCCATCTAAGGCGCAGAGCATCGCTTGGCAAGGCGGCCCGCGGCGTGATAGGCGGCCCGCCACTTCCTGCGCTTGGGGCATATCAGGCGCGCCTTCGAAGAAGAGTTTTCCAGGACCATGACCAAAATATCCCTTCTCGCTGCGGCGGCCGCGCCATCGGCCGGTGCCAGCTTCTTTGTCCAGACCATTCCGCTGGTCCTGATCTTCGTCATTTTCTGGTTCCTGCTGATCCGCCCGCAACAGAAGCGGATGAAGGAACATCAGGCCCAGATCGGGGCGGTGAAGAAGGGCGATCGGGTGGTCACCGGCGGCGGCCTGATCGGCAAGGTCACCAAGGTCACCGATACCGAGGTCGAGGTAGAACTGGCCCAGGGCATCCGCGTTAATGCGGTCAAATCGACCCTGACGCAGGTGATCGATCCGACCGCGGCCAAGCCGGCCAACGACTAAAGGGCAGCAACAGAAAATGCTCGATTTCCCCCGCTGGAAGGTCTGGCTGGTCAGCCTCACCATTCTCGTCGGCGTCCTGCTGGCGGTTCCAAGCCTCCTTCCGAAGGATCAGGTCGAACGCTGGCCCGGCTGGTTGCCCAGCGCCCGCATCAACCTCGGCCTCGACATCGCCGGCGGTAGCCAGCTGCTGCTCGAAGCCGACCTGGCCGATGCCGGCAAGCAGCGGCTGCAGGCCAAGGAAGAAGAAGTCACCACCGAGCTTCGGCGCGGCGAGCCGCGCATCCAGATCGGCGATGTCTCTACGTCCGGCGGCAAGCTGAGCTTCGTGGTCCGCGATCCGACGCAGCTGGACGCGGCGTTCGAGCGGATGAGATCGCTCAGCCAGCCCCAGGGCCTAACCGGCACCCGCGACTGGGAAGTCAGCACCCTCGATGGCAACCGCATCGTCCTCACGCCGACCGAATCGGGCACCAAGACGGCGCTCAAGGATTCGCTGACGGTCGCCCGCGACGTGGTGCGCCGCCGGATCGATCCGGGCGGAACCAAGGAAATCACGGTCATCAACCAGGGCGAGCGGCGCATTTTCGTGCAGGTGCCCGGAATCGAGGATCCCGAGGCGCTGAAGCAGCTGATCGGCCAGACCGCGCGGCTCGAATTCAAGCTGGTCGACCTGACCGCGGATCCGCAGCAGGTCGCCGCGGGCCATGCGCCGCCGGGCAGCCAGGTGCTGCCGATGGCCGACGGCAGCGGCGCCATCGCCGTGCAGCGCCGGGTAATGGTGTCGGGAGACCAGCTGGTAAAAGCCACCCAGGGGTTCGACCAGAACGGCCGCGCCGTGGTCGACATCACCTTCAACGCCGCTGGCGCTCGCCGTTTCGGCCGCGTCACCCAGGAAAATGTCAACAAGCCCTTCGCGATCATCCTCGACGACAAGGTGCTCTCGGCGCCGAACATCAACGAACCGATCCTGGGGGGACGGGCGCAGATCAGCGGCAGCTTCACGGTCGAAACCGCCAACCAGCTGGCGATCAGCCTGGCTTCGGGCAAGCTGCCGGTGAAGCTGAACGTTGTGGAGGAACGAACGGTCAGTGCCGAACTAGGCAAGGACTCGATCAGGTCCGGCACCATCGCATCGGTCGTCGCTACCCTGGCCGTGATCGCCTTCATGATTGTCACCTATGGCCGCTTCGGCGTCTATGCGTCGTTCGCGCTGCTGGTGAACGCGCTGATGATCCTCGGCATCATGGCCGTGTTCAATGCTACCCTGACCCTTCCGGGCATCGCCGGCTTCGTGCTGACGATCGGTGCGGCGGTCGACGCCAACGTGCTGATCAACGAACGCATCCGGGAGGAGCTGCGACGAGGGCGCAAGATGCTCGACGCGCTGGAGACGGGCTACAAGGAGGCCTCGACGGCCATCTTCGATGCCAACATCACCAACACCATCGCTGCCGCGCTGATGATGTATTTCGGGTCCGGGCCGATCCGCGGCTTCGCCGTCGTGCTGCTGATCGGCATCATCACCTCGGTGTTCACCGCCGTGAACTTCACGCGCATGCTGGTTTCCCTGTGGATCCGGTCCCGGCGTCCGCGCGCGCTCAATATCTGACGGGAATTTCCGAAATGAAATTGCTCAAGCTGGTTCCCGACAACACCAACGTCGACTTCATGAAGTGGCGCAACGTCGCTCTCATCCTGTCGCTCCTGCTGACCGTGGCCAGCCTTGCGCTGACCGCTTACCGCGGCCTCAATCTCGGCATCGACTTTGTCGGCGGCCAGGTGGTGCGGGCAACCTTCGCCAAGCCGGTCGACATCGAGGAACTTCGCGGGAAAGTGGCGACGCTCAACGTCGGCGAAGCGAGCATCCAGGAGTTCGGCGACAACAAGACCTACCAGATTCGCCTGCCCAAGCCGGAAGGTCCCGAAGCCGCCGCCAACCAGGTGGTGACCCTGGTGCGCGGCATGATCGTCAAGGATTACCCCGGGGTGAAGGTCACCGCCGGCGAATCGGTGTCCGGCAAGGTCAGCGGCGAGCTCGCCTGGGATGGCGCGCTGGCGATCGCCTTCGCGATGATCGGCATCGCGGTCTATATCTGGTTCCGGTTCGAATGGCAGTTCGGGGTCGGCGCGCTGGTCACCCTGTTCCACGACGTGTCGATGGTGCTGGGCTTCTTCTCGCTGACCCAGCTCCAGGTCGACCTCAACATCGTCGCCGCCTTCCTGGCGATCGTCGGCTATTCGCTCAACGACACGGTCGTCATTTACGACCGGATTCGCGAGGATATGCGCAAATATCGCAAGATGCCGATCCTGGCGCTGCTCAACCAGTCGCTTAACGAGACGCTGTCCCGCACGATGGTAACCTCGCTGTCGATCATGCTGGCGCTGGCGGTATTGCTGGCACTCGGGCCCGATGTCCTCTTCGGGCTGACCGTCGCCATCCTGCTCGGCACCTTCATCGGTACCTATTCGTCGATCTACATCTCCGCGCCCGCGCTGGTGTGGCTCGGCCTCAAGCCGGATAG
The DNA here is from genome assembly GCA_045811425.1 of Sphingomicrobium sp. Classification (GTDB taxonomy): domain Bacteria; phylum Pseudomonadota; class Alphaproteobacteria; order Sphingomonadales; family Sphingomonadaceae; genus Sphingomicrobium. The sequence continues at coordinate 16,139 of JBJMUA010000004.1, forward strand.
CTTCCTGAGGCACGAGGAAGAGGATGATCGAACGGCCGCGCCGGCCCGACAGGGCTAAGCGTTCATTGTGGCGAAAGGCCGCTTGGCCTTACCAATTGTGCACGCTAGGAAAGTCCCCATGGTGAACAAGACCCGTATCGCGGCGCTGTTGCTGCTGCCCGTCATTATGCTTCCCGTCGCCGGCTGTGCCGGCAACAAAAAGGTGAAGGGCGATACCGCCTACGTCGCCCGCGACGTCAACACGCTCTACAGTCAGGCCAAGCAGCGGCTCGACAAGGGCAAGTATGACGAAGCGGCGATCTTCTTTGACGAGGTTGAGCGTCAGCATCCCTATTCGGTCTGGGCCCGACGGGCGCAGCTGATGAGCGCCTTTTCCTACTATATGGCGCAGAAATATCCGGATGCGGTCAGCTCCGCCCAGCGCTTCCTGACCATCCACCCGGGCAACAAGGATGCGCCCTACGCCAACTATCTCATCGCGATGAGCTATTATCAGCAGATCGAGGATGTGACGCGCGACCAGAAGATCACGCAGCAGGCCTCGGATAGCTTCAACGAGCTGATCCGCCGCTACCCGCAGAGCCGCTATGCCTCCGACGCCCGGTTGAAGCTGGATCTCATCAACGACCATCTCGCCGGCAAGGAGATGGAGGTCGGACGATTCTACCAGCGGCAGGGCAATTGGCTGGCCGCATCGACCCGCTTCCGCGAGGTGGTCGACAAATATCAGACCACCAGCCACACGCCGGAGGCGCTGGAGCGTCTGGTCGAAACCTATCTGAACCTGGGCCTGCCGGAGGAGGCGCATAAGGCTGCGGCCGTGCTCGGCGCCAACTATCCGGGCAGCAAATGGTATCGCCGCAGCTATGAGTTGATTCAGCGGCACGCGCCGTCGGCTGCCGCGCAGCCGACCAGCTGATGCGGAAATCGGCGGCGTGCTGAGGCAGCTGTCGATCCGCGATGTGGTGCTGATCGACCGGCTCGACCTGGAGTTCGAGCCCGGCCTCGGCGTGCTGACCGGCGAAACCGGCGCCGGCAAATCGATCCTGCTCGATAGCCTCGGCCTGGCGCTGGGCGTCCGTGCCGATACCGGCCTGGTGCGCCAGGGCCAGCCGCAGGCAAGCGTCGCGGCCGAGTTCGAGCTGCCATCGGATCATCCGGCTTTTCTATTATTGGGTGAGCAGGATATCGCGCCGGAACCGGGCGAGCCGCTGATGGTCCGCCGTACCCTCAAGGCCGACGGCGGCAGTCGGGCCTTTGCCGGCGGGGCAGGGGTGTCCGCCGCCCTGCTGCGCGACATTGCCAACGGCCTGGTTGAGATCCACGGCCAGCATGACGATCGCGGCCTGCTGAATCCGCGCGGCCATCGCGCCCTGCTCGATGCGTTCGGCCGGCTCGACACCGCCCCCACCGCGGAGGCCTGGGCCGAGCTTGAGCGGATCGAGGCCGAGCTGGCGGAAGCGCGCGCCGCCGCCGAGGCCGCGGGGCGGGACCGTGATTGGCTGGAACATGCGGCCGGGGAAATCGCCGCTCTAGCGCCCGAGCCCGGCGAGGAAACGCGGCTCGCCGAAGAGCGCGCCGCGATGCAGGCCGGTGCCAAGGCGGGCGAAGCCCTGGCAGGGCTGGACGAACTTATGGGCGGATCGGAAGGGGCCCTGGCTCAACTTCGCGCGGCGGCGCGCCGGATCGAGCGCGGGGCCGCGGACCATCCTTTGCTGGCCGACGCGCTTGCGAGCCTCGACCGGGCGGTGATCGAAGGCTGCGAGGCGGAAGACAAGATCGCGCGGGCTGCCGAAGCATTGGCGTTCGATCCGGCGCGGCTGGAGTCGGTCGAGGCGCGGCTGTTCGACATCCGCGGGCTGGCCCGGAAGCACCGGGTCGAAGCCGACGCGCTCGCCGCGCTCGGCGAGGAGCTGGCGGCCAAGCTCGGGTTGATCGAGGCTGGCGGCGAGCGCATCCAGTCTCTCGAGGCGGAGCGGGAAGAGGCGCGCTCGCGCTATGACTTGCTGGCCCGGGAACTGCGCCGGGCGAGGTCAGGGGCGGCGGCACGGCTCGACGAGGCCGTGTCGGGCGAGCTTGTGCCGCTCAAGCTGGATGCCGCCAGGTTCCGCACCGCATTGTCGGATGCCGATCCCGGTTCATCCGGAATCGACCGTGTCGAGTTCGAAGTATCGACCAATCCCGGCGCGCCCTTTGGACCGCTGACCCGGATCGCATCGGGTGGCGAGCTGTCGCGTTTCATCCTGGCGCTCAAGGTCGCGCTGGCCGAAGCAGGGACGGCACAGACGATGATCTTCGACGAGATCGATCGCGGGGTCGGCGGCGCCGTGGCCAGCGCGATCGGCGAGCGGCTGGCCCGGCTGGCGCAAAAATCGCAGCTGCTGGTAGTCACCCATTCGCCGCAGGTGGCGGCGCGCGCCGCGCATCACTACCGGATCGAAAAAGCGCACGAGGCAGGTGTCACCCGCACTTACGTGCGCAAGCTCGACCCTGAGGAAAGGCGCGAGGAAATCGCGCGGATGCTGTCAGGCGCGGCTATTACTGATGAAGCCCGCGCGCAGGCGGCACGGCTATTGGAGGCAGCATGAGCGAGCAGAAGTCCTTGGAGCAGGAATATAACGGTCAGGTCCTCGACCATGTCATTGTCCATGATGGGACCGGGCGCACCCTGCCGACGGTGATGATCATACCGACCGTGATGGGTGTGCAGCCGCTCGAGATCGGCTTTGCCGAGAAGCTGGTCGATCAAGGCTATCATGCCGTGGTCGCCGACCTGTTTGGCCGTCGCTTCACGCCGAGCGTCGACAAGGAAGCGGCCTTTGCGGCGATGGGCGAATTGCGTGCCGATCGGGCGGCCCTGCGGGACCGGCTGCTCGCCATTCTCGACGAAGTAAGGAAACGGCCGCATGTGGATAAGGAAAGAGTGGCGGTGATCGGCTATTGCTTCGGCGGCCAGTGCGCGCTCGATGTGGCGCGATCGGGCGCCGACGTCGCCGCCATTGCGGCCTTCCACGGCCTGTTCGACCCCTGCGGGCTCCCGCCTGAGCCGATCAAGGCCAAGGTTGCCGCCTATCATGGCTGGGACGATCCGATGGTGCCACCGGAAGCGGTCGTCGCTTTGGGCAAGGAGCTGACCGAGGGCGGCGCCGATTGGCAAATCCATGCCTATGGCCATGTCGGCCACGGCTTCACCAATCCAAGAGCGCATGAGATCGGCATCGCCGGTGTCGCCTACAACGAAGCGGCGGCGCGGCGCAGCTGGGCCAGCCTGGTGAACTTCTTGGCCGAAGCGCTGGGATGAAGGCCTATGTCGGGTTGATCCGCGCAGTGAATGTGTCGGGCACCGGCAAGCTGCCCAAGGAGGATCTGAAGGCAATGGGCGATGCCTGCGGTTTTGATAACGCCCGGACCTTCATCAATAGCGGCAATTTGCTGTTCTCGAGCGACGAGGCGGAAAGCATGGTCAAGCAGCGGCTAGAGGACAAGCTCGCCGACTATTTCGGCAAACCGGTTCCTGCCTTCGTCCGGAACACAAGGGAGATGAAGGAGGTCGTCGAGAAGAATCCCTTCCCGGATGATAAGCCCAATGCCGTCATGGCCTTTTTCATCGATGAAAAGCTGACGCAGGCGATGCTTGACGAGGCCCGCGACGTGAAGGAGGAGCGGTTGGCACTCGGACCGCGGGTCATCTACATCTCCTATGGTGGCGGGATCGCGGATTCGAAGCTGAAGCTGCCGGCGATCAAGCAGGGCACGGCGCGGAATATGAACAGCGTGGCCCGGATTGCCGAACTGCTGGCGGAGATGGAATGAACGAAGCGGAAGCTGCCAACCGGCTGATGCGCCTGGCCAGGCTGATCGCGCATCATGACAAGCTCTATCACGACCAGGATGCGCCCGAGGTGTCGGACGCGGACTATGACGCGCTGGTCCGCGAGAACCGGGAGCTTGAAGCAAAATACCCCCACCTCGTCCGGCCAGACTCGCCGTCAACCCGATTGGGCGCGGCGCCGAGCTCGTCACTGGCGAAGGTCACCCACGCCCGGCAAATGCTGAGCCTCGACAATGCGTTCAGTAGTGAAGAGGTGCATGAGTTTGTAGGCCGGGTTCGGCGTTTCCTCAGCCTGCCGGCAAGCGAACCGGTCGCCTTGACCGCGGAGCCGAAGATCGACGGCCTCAGCTGCTCGCTTCGCTACGAACGGGGCCGGCTGATGCTGGCCGCTACCCGCGGCGACGGCACCGTCGGCGAGGATGTCACCGCCAACGCCCGGACGATCCGGGACATTCCGCAGGTGATCAAGGGCGCGCCGGAAGTGCTCGAGGTGCGCGGCGAAGTCTTCATGTCCAAGGCTGACTTTGCGGCGCTCAACGAGCGGCAGGAAGCGGCGGGCGGCAAGATTTTCGCCAATCCCCGCAACGCGGCGGCGGGATCGCTTCGGCAGAAGGATGCGAACGTCACCGCATCGCGGCCGCTCTGCTTCCTCGCCCATGGCTGGGGCGAGGTCAGCGAACCGCTCGGAATGTTGCAATTGCTGGCGATGAAGAAAATCGAAAGCTTCGGCATTCCGGTCAGCGGCCTCTTGAAGCGTTGCGAGACGGTCGACGAGGCACTGGCTCATTATGCCCGGATCGAGCGCGAGCGGGCGGACCTGCCCTACGACATCGACGGGGTGGTCTATAAGGTCGGGCGATTGGACTGGCAGGAGCGCCTTGGACAGGTCGCCCGCTCCCCGCGCTGGGGCCTCGCCCATAAGTTCCCGGCCGAGAAGGCCGAAACCACCCTGGAAGCCATCGACATCCAGGTCGGCCGTACCGGCAAGCTGACCCCGGTTGGGCGCTTGAAGCCCGTCGGCGTCGGCGGCGTGATCGTTTCAAACGTCACGCTCCACAACCGCGACGAGATCGCACGGCTGGGCCTGCGAGTCGGCGACCGGGTACGGATCCAGCGCGCCGGCGACGTCATCCCGCAGGTGGTCGAGAACCTGACCCGAGACGAGAAGCGCGCGCCCTACATCTTCCCCGATCATTGTCCCGAATGCGGGTCCGAGGCGGTGGCCGAGGAGGGTGAGGTCGATGTCCGCTGCACCGGCGGCCTGATCTGCCCGGCGCAGCGCATCGAGCGCCTCCGGCACTTCGTGTCGCGCGGGGCGATGGACATCGACGGCCTCGGCGAAAAGAGCATCGTCGAGTTCGTCGAATATGGCTGGCTCAAGGGACCGGCCGACATCTTCCGCTTGAAGGAGCATCGCGGCGAGTTGATCGGCCGCGAGGGCTGGCAGGAAAAATCGGTCGATAATCTGCTTGCAGCCATCGACAACCGCATCGGCTTTGATCCGGCCCGCTTCCTGTTCGGGCTCGGCATCCGCCACATCGGCGCGGTCACCGCTAGGGACTTGATGAAGACCTTCGGCACCATCGGGGAACTGGAACGGGTCGCGCGAAGCGAGAATGCGGTTCCCGAGCTGTCATCGGTCGAGGGCGTCGGCGGCGTTGTCGCCGAGGCGATCGTCGACTTCTTCCATGAGCCGCACAATCGGGAAGAGCTGGCCGAGCTCCTGGACCTGGCGCGGCCCGGCGCCTTCGTCTCGACCGCGCGGGAAACCGCGTGGACCGGCAAGACGATTGTCTTCACCGGTAGCCTGGAAACGATGAGCCGCGATGAGGCCAAGGCCCAGGCCGAGCGCCTGGGTGCGCGCGCCGCAGGTTCGGTCAGCGCCAAGACCGACCTGGTGGTTGCCGGGCCCGGCGCCGGATCGAAGCTCAAGAAGGCCGAAGAGCTCGGCATCCGCGTCATCGACGAGGCCGACTGGGCGGAGATTGTGGCCGACGCCTAGGCTTTCTAATCCCTCCCTTGCATCTTTAACCGCCGCCTGGAGTTCCCGCTTGCATATGGCTGATATCTCGCTCCTCATCGAAACCTTGGAAAACCGCTGGATGCGGGCCTGGGTAGGCGGCGACCTGCGTACGCTCAAAAGCCTGACCGCGCGCAATTTCCGGCTGGTGGTGGGGTCGAAGCCGTCGGTGTTACTTGATGCGAAGAGCTGGCTCGAAGCCGCCAACTCCAGCTTCGTTTGCCATAGTTACCGGTTCGGCGATGTCTATGCCCGCGACTTGGGACCCGTGACGGTGTTCGCGACTCAACTGGACCTTAAGGCAAGCATCGATGGCCATGATTGGTCGGGACCGGTGTGGGTCACCGACATCTGGAAGAAGAGCGGAGTGCGGCGCAGATGGCGGATGGTCGAGAGGCTATTCTCGCGCCCTGAGGAGGATAAGCACCTGCCGCCCGCCATCCGCGCGCTGCAACTGTGGCGCAAGAGGTCGGAGCGCCTCGACCGAGCTTCGATTGCCCGGGCGCTCGAATATAGTGGCGAGGACGGGTTGAACAGCTAGGAAGCCTCAAGCACCAGCACGCACCATTCACCCTGGCCCCGTTCGATCAGCTTCATGCCTTCCGACTGATAAGCGGCGATTACGGCATCGGCCTGGGTGTCGAGCAGGCCGGCGAGGATGACGCTGGCTCCGGGCGCAACCGACCTGGCGAAGGCGGAAGCGAGCTCGATCAACGGGCCCGCCAGGATGTTGGCGATCAGCAGGTCGAACGGCGAGCGCGCCTTGATCATCGGATGATCCATGCCGTCCGCAACCGCAAGCAGCAGTTCTCCCGCGCCATGGCCGAGCTTCACCCCGTTGATCGCCGCATTTTCCTCACTGACCTTGACCGCGATCGGGTCGATGTCGGTGGCGATCGCCCTGGCGTCGGGCCAAAGCGACAGTCCGGCAAAGGCAAGCAGGCCGGTGCCCGTGCCGATATCCGCCAGATTGTGGAATCGCCGGCCGGCAACCTCCAGCCTGTCGAGCGCGGCGAGGCAGCCGGCGGTGGTGTCATGCTGGCCGGTGCCGAACGCGAGGCCGGCGTCGATCTCGAAATTGACCGTGTCGGCCGGACGGTCGGCATAATGCATCGGCGTGTGCACGAAGAAACGGCCGGCGCGGATCGGCCCCAGCCCCTGCTGGCTCATCGTGACCCAGTCGGCCGTATCCTCGAGATGCTCGACTTCGGGTTCTCCATCCTTCGCCAGGCGGCGGAGCAGGGCCAGTTCCTGCGTCGATGGCTGCTCGGCAAAATAGGCGTGGATTCGCCAATCGTCGGGCGCATGCGGATCAGGCTCGTCGGCGACGATGACCGGCGGTTCGTCCGCATGTGGGAAAAGGTCAGCGGATTCCGGCAGCGCTTCCGCCTCGGCCCGGGTGCACTGAAGCGTGACGCGCCAGCTCACCGCAGCTCCTCCCCAGCAATTGCTGGGGACGGGGACCGCCGCAGGCGGTGGAGGGGTTCGATGCGGCCCTCCAAGGACCCCTCCACCAGCTTCGCTGGTCCCCCTCCCCACGAGTTCGTGGGGAGGATGACTGCTCGCCTGCTCACTTCCCCGCCTCCTTGGCCAGCCGCTCGTCCAATCGCTTGGTCAGGCTGGCCGCGTAGGTCTTGCACCCATCGGGATCGAACAACGCCTGCCTGCCGATCATCCGCTCCTTCATCGAGCTGGCGGACGGATGGGGCGTCAGCAGGATCTCGCACGGGCTGGCCGCGATCTTGGCGATCGAGGCGCGATAGGCCGCGAGATAGTCCGGATGATCGGAAAACCGGTAATCGTCCCGGCTGACCGGTGTCAGGCTGTCCGCGTAGACCATCGTCCGGCAGACCCCGCCGTCGCAGCTTTCCCAGCGCCAGCTTACCGCGCCCGGGGTGTGGCCCGGGGTCGTCATGGCAAAGACCCTGATGTTGCCCAGCAGCACGTCTCCGCCATCGGCAATCACCCGGCCGACCGACGCTGCCCGGAATGGCTTGTGCATGCCCGCCTGCGGATCGCCGGTGCCGGCAACGCCCGTGTTGAGCACCTTCTCGGCTGGCGCCGACGCTACGAGCGTCGCCCCGGTCAGCTGCTGCAGCCGCGCGATGCCGCCGACATGGTCGAAATGCTCATGGCTGATGAGCAGAAATTTGATGTCCGTCAGCCGAAAACCGAGCTGGCGGATATTGTCCGCGACCAGTTCCGCGCCGGCCTCGGTGCCGGCATCGATCAGGACATGGCCATCCTCGCCCGCGATCAGGATCGCCGAAATGCCGCAGGTCCCGACCAGATAGGTGTTGCCATGGATCCGGACCGGCGGGGCAGGCTTGTCCCATTCGTCGGAGTCCCCGCAAGCCGCGGCCCACTGCGGACCCGACTCCTCGATTGGGGCCTTGGGTCGCTCGATTTGGCGCGGCGCCTTGCCGAGCGGGAACGTAAATTGAGCGGCTGCGGCGGAAGCCATAAATGCGGCAAGGAGAGCCAGCCTAGCGAACATAGCTGGCACCGTTGAGGTCAATCACCGACCCGGTCGAAGCGGCAGGGGCATCGATCGCCAGCCAGCGGATCGCCTCGGCGACTTCGGCCGTATTGGTCACCCGGCCGAGCGGAATGTCGGCGACGATCTGCGCCCCGCCACGCCCCGCCAGATAGTCTTCGGTCATTTCCGATACGGTGAAGCCCGGCGCCACGGCGAAAGCGAGGATATTGTCCGCCGCATAGCCGCGGGCAATGGTCTTGGTCATGCCGATCAGCGCCGATTTGGACGCGGCATAATGCCAGTGACTGGGGCTATCGCCGCGATAGGCGGCACGGCTGGCGACATTGACGATGCGCCCGCCGCCGGCCTCACGGAAATGCTGGACGGCCAGGCGGCACAGGCTTGCCGGGCTTTCCAGGTTTACCTGCAATGTTCGGGACCAGGCGGCCTGCCAGTCGGAATCGGACGCATCGTCGCCAACGCCTTCGTAGATGCCGGCATTATTGACCAGCACGTCGATCCGCCCGCCCAGCCTGTCGAGCGCCGCCTGCCAGATGCCCCGGGCCGACAAGGGATTGGCAAGATCGCCGGGGATCAGGCCGTCGCCGCCTTTCGTCGAATGTCCGGCAACAACGTGTCCGGTCGACGCAAGCAGCTCAAGGGTCGCCGCGCCAATACCGCGGCTCGCGCCAGTCAGGAGGATGTTCATGCAGCCTCTTATCCTCCCCACGAGTTCGTGGGGAGGGGGACCATCGAACAAAGATTCGATGGTGGAGGGGTTCTAGGAGCTATCGGTTAAATACCCCTCCACCAGCTACGCTGGTTCCCCTCCCCAGCAACTGCTGGGGAGGAAGGATTTACGCCGCCATGTGCGCGACGAATTCCTTGGTCCGGCGGGTGAAGTCCGCAATCTGCTGCTGGAACTTGCCGAAGCCCTGTTCGACCTGGTCGATATCCTTGGCGACCTGCTCGGTGTCGGATCGGATGGCGGCGATGGTCGAGCTCATCGAGTCGGCGGCAAGCGCGGTTTCGTCGACCGCGGCGGTGATCATGGTCACCGTCTGGGCCTGCACTTCCATCGCCTGGCGGATGCGGTTGGCCGAAGCTTCGACCTCTTCGACC
>JBJMUA010000005.1:0-44637 GCA_045811425.1 Sphingomicrobium sp.
GGCGTGGACTCGGCGGTCGCGGCGGTGCTGATCCACGAAGCCATTGCCGACCAGATCACCTGCGTGTTCGTCGATCATGGACTCCTGCGCATGGGCGAGGCGGAGCAGGTCGTGACGATGTTCCGCGACAGCTACAACATCCCGCTGATTCACGTCGAAGCGCAGGCCCTTTTTCTGGGGGCGCTCGCCGGCATCGCCGACCCGGAGGCGAAGCGAAAGACCATCGGCAAGCTCTTCATCGACGTGTTCGAGGCCGAGGCAAAAAAAATCGGCGGGGCCGCGTTTTTGGCGCAGGGAACGCTTTATCCGGATGTGATCGAGAGCGTGTCGTTCACCGGCGGCCCGTCCGTCACCATCAAGAGCCACCACAACGTCGGCGGCCTGCCCGAACGCATGAACATGAAGCTTGTCGAGCCTCTGCGCGAGCTTTTTAAAGACGAGGTTCGGGCGTTGGGGCGCGAACTCGGCCTGCCCGAAGGCTTCGTGAACCGGCATCCGTTCCCCGGCCCCGGCCTCGCCATCCGCTGCCCCGGCGAGATCACGCGCGAAAAGCTCGACATCCTGCGCCAGGCGGACGCGATCTACCTGGAGGAAATCCGCCGCGCCGGCCTCTATGACGACATCTGGCAGGCGTTCGCCGTGCTCCTGCCCGTGCGTACGGTCGGCGTCATGGGCGACAGCCGCACCTACGACCACGTCTGCGCCTTGCGCGCCGTCACCTCGGTCGATGGCATGACCGCCGACATCTACCCGTTCGACGCCGCCTTCCTGTCGCGCTGCGCGACGAGGATCATCAACGAGGTGAAGGGCATCAACCGGGTCGTGTATGACTATACGTCGAAGCCGCCGGGGACGATCGAGTGGGAGTGACCGCGACGAGGCGCTCGATCGGCAGTCAATATTTCCTGAGGGCCTCTGCCTCGGCCCGCTTGATCCAATCGTCCTTGCAGGCGGTATAGGCGTTGCTGTCGTCGGGGTGCCTGGCGGCGCAATCCCGCTTCATCTGCTGATAGGCCGTCGCCATGGCCGGGCGGGCGCGAAGATAGTCGCGGAACGCGAGGTGCCGGCGGATCGAATGATCGCCGGTGGCATAGCAATGAAGGTGGAACTTGCGCAGGCCGGTCTTGGGATCGGTTAGGGTGCAGAACCTCCGGCCCTCCAGGCCATATTCGCCGTGCCAGGCATAGCCCAGCTGCTCGATCTTCGGCCGTGCCGCCTCGATCGTGTCGAGGTCGGGGGTCACTCCGACCAGGTCGATGATCGGCTTGGCGGAGATGCCGGGAATCGAGGTCGACCCGACATGGTGCATTTCGATGATCGCGGGCCAGATTGCCTCGAGGATCCGGGTTGCTTCGCGGTCGGCCTGCTCGGCCCACTGCGGGTCGTGCGGAAGCAGCCGAACGGCATAGGGCGGCAGCATCGCTACCTCACCGTCCGATAGTCGGTCATCCGCTCGCCCATCGCAAACCTCCCCAGCCGTGAGGGGCCAGGCCCGTTGCCTGTCCGTTTTCCATGCCGAATCCAGCCGCGATCGTAAAGGAGTCGTAACGCTTCGTAGTTCCAGCTCATGCGGGAAATGACGGCATACTTGATTGTTGCGCGTGCGCTCGTAAAAACGCCTGGGGTGTGAAGCGGCGCTTTTTCAACCGCTTGTCAAGATCGAGGATGGCGTATTGTCCGATCTGTTCAATTTATCGGAAGAGCAGCGTTTCCAGATGCTGGTCGGTGCGGTCACCGACTATGCGATCTATATGCTCGATACCGAGGGCAGGGTCACGACCTGGAACCCGGGCGCCGAGCGATTCAAGGGCTACACGGCCGACGAAATCATCGGCCAGCATTTTTCCCGCTTCTTCACGCCGGAGGATATAGCCGCCGACCTGCCTGGACGGGCGCTTCGGACGGCCGCCCGTGAAGGGCGGTTCGAGGCCGAGGGCTGGCGGCTGCGCAAGGACGGGACGCGGTTCTGGGTTAGTGCCGTAATCGATCCGATCCGGGCATCGGACGGAAGCTTGCTGGGGTTCGCCAAGGTCACCCGGGACATCACCGAGAAGAAACGGGTGCAGGACGACCTACTGGCGGCGCAGGAAGCGCTGGCGCAATCGCAAAAACTTCAGGCGTTGGGGGAATTGACGGGGGGCATCGCGCACGACTTCAACAATCTGATGACCGTCATCCAGGGAGCAAGCGATTTCCTGTTGAAGCATCCCGACGTGCCCGCGGAAAAGCGGCGCCGCTATCTGGAGGCGATTGCGGAAACGACCGAGCGGGCGACCAACCTCACCAATCGGCTGCTTGCCTTCGGCCGCCGGCAGCCGATCCAGCCGAAGGTGGTCGACGTGGGCGTCCGCCTGGATGCCTTCGCCGAAATGATCGGCCGGACGGTGGGCTCGCGGATCAAGGTCGAACTCGACCTTGCGGCGACACAGGCGCGGGTCGAGGTCGATCCGACGCAATTGGAGATGGCGCTGCTCAATGCCGCGGTGAATGCACGAGACGCCATGCCCGATGGCGGCACCCTGACCCTTTCAACCTGGGACTGCGACCTGAAGGGCCAGCCGGCGGTGTGCATCAGCATCGCCGACACGGGCAGCGGCATTCCCGCCGACAAGCTCGCGCGCGTCTTTGAGCCGTTCTACACGACCAAGGAGGTCGGCAAGGGAACCGGCCTTGGCCTGCCGCAAATCCACGGCTTTGCCGAGCAGGCCGGCGGCCGTGCCGAGATCGAGTCCAGCGAGGGACAGGGCACGACCTTGAAGATCATCCTGCCGCGATCCGAAAAGCCGGCGTCCAAGGCGGCTGAGGAAAAGCGTGCGGCGTCGCTGCCGCGCGGGCTCAAAGTGTTGTTGGTCGAGGACAATGTCCACGTCCGGGACTTTGCCGCGGGCTTGCTGGAAGACATGCATTGCGAGGTGGTGACCGCGAATGACGGAGCTACCGCGCTGGACATTATCAATTCGCAGCCGCTCGACCTGGTATTTTCCGATGTCGTCATGCCGGGACTGACCGGGATCGAACTTGCCGATGAAATCGCGACTTGCCGACCCACCCTGCCGGTGCTGCTGGCAACTGGTGGCGAGCTGGACCAAGGCGACCGGGATTTTGACGTGGTGCACAAACCCTATGACGCAACCAGCCTGGGCCACGCCATTTCGTCAGTCCTGAAAAAGAACCGCAACCGCGAAGGCGTCTAGCCGACGGCTTGCCAAAGCATGATGGCCGCCTGACAAGGGCAGTCCATTTTGACTTGACGGGAGGGGCCGGTGGACGAAGCGGGCACGAAGCCGGTGGTGCCGGCCTGGTATTGGGCAGCCGCCATCGGCGCGCTGCTGTTCGAATTGCTCGGCTGTTATTTCTATCTGGCCGAGGTGACGATGAGCCGCGCCCAAATCATGTCATTGCCGCTCGACCAGCGGCAGATGCTCGCCGCCCGCCCGAGCTGGTATTATGCCGCCTTCGGCGTCGCCGTCTGGGTCGGGCTGGTCGGTGTCGGAGGCCTGCTATGGCGCAAGTCGTGGGCGGACCGGATGCTGCTCGCCTCACTGGTCGCGGTGGTCGTCCAGTTCAGCGCCATCTTCATTGTGCCGGAGATGCGCGTGGTGACGTCGGACGCGCTGCTCGGCCCGGTGATCATCATCATCATTTCCTACGGCATCTGGCAGCTTTCAAGGCTTGCCAAGCGGCGGGGGTGGTTGAGGTAGGAAAAAAGAGTCCGGGCGCGACAGGGGGGCAACGCGCCCGGAAGAGGGAGTCATCAGCGAGGCTTGTTCGCCTTCTTCTTGGAACTTTTCGCCTTGTCGTCGGCCTTTTCATCGGCCTTGGTGTCGGTGGCGTCCGTGGCAGTGGCGGCATCCGGCGCCAGTGGATCTTTTGCAGCCGGCGTAGCGGGCGTGGCCGGCGTGGCGGGATCCGCCGGTGTCGCGGCGGTGCCGGTTGCAGGATCGGCCGGCGTCGCCGGAGTTGCCGGCGTGGCGGGTTCGGCCGGGGCGGCCGCATTGTCGGATGCAGGCGTCTCCGCAGGCTGAGCGATCAGCACCGCGCTTGCACTCAGCGCGAGCGAAGCAACGGCAGAGGTCAGGAACATCGTCGATTTGTGCATTTGATACTCCGCTGGAGATCAGGGGAAGGGCGGGCACGGCCGACCCGTCCGACCGTTACGAAGCAGGCCCCGTTAATATCCGCGGTTGTCGGCGGGCTGTGGGGATGCCGGGGCTAGTTGCGGCACCGCACAGCGGCTAGAAGACGGCCGCATGTCGACCTTCACGATAGACACGGCCACCAGCCGCGCAACGCCGACCCCGGTCCCCGGAAAGCGCATGACCGTCCCCGCGATCCGCGGGCGCAAGAAGGCCGAGGGGAATGGCTTCAAGACCGAGCAGCCGCTGGTCATGCTGACGGCTTACACCATGCGCATGGCGCAGCTGCTCGACCCGCATTGCGAGATGCTGCTGATCGGCGACAGCCTGGGCCAGGTCATCTATGGCCTGCCCTCCACGGTGCCGGTCACCCTGGAAATGATGTGCGCCCATGGGGCAGCGGTTGTGCGCGGGAGCTGGCATGCGCTGGTCGCGGTCGACATGCCGTTCGGCAGCTATGAGGGCTCGCCCGAACAGGCCTTTCAAAGCGCGGCCCGCATCATGAAGGAAACCGGTTGTGCGGCGGTGAAGCTGGAGGGCGGCGAGGCGATGGCGCCGACCATCGACTTCCTCACGCATCGCGGCATCCCAGTCATCGGCCATGTCGGCCTGACACCCCAGGCGGTCAATGTGCTCGGCGGCTATGGGGCACGCGGCAAGAGCGCCGACGAAGCGAAGAAGATCCTGGCCGATGCCAAGGCAGTGGCCGAAGCCGGAGCCTTCTGCATCGTCGTCGAAGGCGTGATGGAAGGCATTGCAGAAAAGGTCACCGAAGCCGTTCCCGTGCCGATCATCGGCATCGGCGCCTCGCCGGCCTGCGACGGCCAGGTGCTGGTCACGGAGGACATGCTCGGCTTGTTCGAACGCACGCCGCGGTTCGTGAAGCGCTATGCCGACCTGGCGAGCGAGATCGGCGAGGCGGTCGGCCGCTATGCCGAGGAAGTTCGCAGCCGATCGTTCCCGACGGACGAGCAGACCTATCGGCCAAAGGCTTAGGCGGGCCAAAACGATGACGGACGGCGGCGCGCCCTTTCATGCCCATATCTATTATTCGGCTGACGAGCGTCACGCCGCCCAAACGCTGCGCGACGAATTCATGCGGCAGTCGACGGGCCAAGCCGATCCGGAGATACTCTTTGTGGGCCAGATGACCGAGCATGGGGTAGGGCCCCATCCCCTGCCGCAATATGAGGTCCATTTCCTCGAGCGGTCGCTGCCGAGGGTGATCGCCGCGATTGAATCGGCCGGCCTCAGGGCGCTGGTGCATCCGCTGACCGACGATGACCTGGCCGACCACACCACCCTTGCCCGTTGGATCGGCCAGCCCCTGGAGCTCGATCTAGGCGTGCTCGATCCGCCTGGGATGAACCAGGGCGTACCTCGATTTGGCAAATCGGACTTCTAGACGCTGAACCAGGGCTTTGCCTTTCCCGCCCGCCGCGCTAGACGGCTCCCGCCAGCTTCTGTTCATTTGGGGTGGGGAAGGAAGCGTTCGGCGACCCCACAGGTAGTTTTCGAGGATTCCTTTGGCGCTTCCCTCTGATCCGGCCGAAACGTTCGTCCGCGAAGTCGATGAAAACCTGCGTCGCGACCAGCTTCGTGACGCGGCCAAAAGCTATGGCAAATGGATAATTGCCCTGGTCATCCTGCTGCTGGCGGCGGTCGGCGGATATCTCTATTGGCAAGACCGGCAGCAAAAGCAGGCGATTGAGCAGGGCGAGGCCCTGTCCGCCGCGCTCGACAAAGCCGGTGCCGGCAATGTCAAAGCCGCCCAGGCCGATCTTGCACCGCTGGCCGGATCATCCAATGACGTGGTCCGTGCCAGTGCCGAGTTGGCGCGAGCCGCGCTGGCCCTCCGCCAAAACGATCGCAAGACCGCGATTGAAATCTATGGCCGGCTGGCCGCCGATGACGGCTTGCCTCAGGCCTATCGCGACCTGGCCACGGTCCGCGGCACCATGACCGAATATGACAGCCTGAAGCCCGATCAAGTGATCGCGCGGCTTTCGCCGCTGGCCGTGCAGGGCAAGCCGTTCTTCGGCACCGCCGGCGAGATGGTCGCGCTGGCCATGCTTGCCAAGGGCGACCGCAACGGCTCCGGCCAGCTGTTCGCCCGCATTGCCGCCGACCGCCAGGTACCACAAACCATTCGCAGCCGGGCGGTGCAATTCGCCGGTTCGCTCGGGGTCGATGCGACGGCCTCGCTGCCGCTCGATCCTGCCGCCATTCCTGCCCAATAGGACCTTAAACCCATGCGTCACGTTACCCGCGTTACCATCCTTCTAGTGTCGGCCTCGCTCCTAGCCGGCTGCGCCGGCGGCGGGCCGCTGGGCGTGTTCAAGAAGAAGGACAAAGTCACCCTTCCCGGCGAAAGAGTCGCGGTCCTGGTGAATGAAGCCGACATCGACATCGATCCGGCAACGGCGGCCGAACCGATGAGCCTGCCGGCCGCCGTGACCAACGACAGCTGGGCGCAGTCGGGCGGCAATGCCAACAAGTCGATGGGGCATGTGAGCCTGGGCCAGGCGCTGGGCGTGGCCTGGACCGCTTCGATCGGCAGGGGCAGCGATGCCAAGGGGCGCCTGGGCGGCGGCCCGGTGGTTGCGGAAGGCAAGGTCTTCACCATCGACACGACCGGCACGGTGCGCGCGTTCGACGCCAACAGCGGCGGCCAGATCTGGTCGGCGCGGTTCGGCGAGCTCGGCGAAAATGCTTCGTCGAACTATGGCGGCGGCGTCGCTTATGATTCGGGCAAGGTCTATGCGACCAGCGGCCTTGGCTATGTAGCGGCATTGAACGCCGCCGATGGTTCGGCGGTGTGGACAGTCAAGCCGGGCGGACCGCTTCGCGGTGAACCCTCCGTCGCTGGCGATGCCGTTTACGCGATGAGCCAGGACAATCAGATCTATTCGCTGAAGGCTGCCGACGGCAAGACCAATTGGTCGAACGCCGCGGCGCTGGAGATCGCGGGCGTATTCGGCGCAGCAGCCCCTTCGGTCGGGCAAGGCACGGTGGTGGCCGGCTTTTCGAGCGGCGAGCTCAATGCCTATCGCTACGAAAATGGGCGCATGGTCTGGCAGGACGCACTGTCGCGCACCACCATGTCGACCAGCGTCGCCTCGCTCTCCGACATCGACGCCGACCCGGTGGTCGACAATGGCGTCGTCTACGCCATTGGCCAGGGCGGCCGGATGGTCGCGCTCGATCTCTTTTCCGGCCAGCGCATCTGGGAGCTGAACTTCGGCGGCATTTCGACGCCATGGCTCGCCGGCGACTGGGTTTTCGCTGTCAACGACAAGGCGCAGCTGGTCGCGATCGCCCGCCGGACGGGCAAGATCCGCTGGATCAACCAGTTGCCGCGCTATCGGGACATGAAGGACCGCAAGGGGCCGATCACCTATTTCGGCCCGGTACTGGCGGGTGAGCGGCTGATTATCGCGGGGACCAACGGCGCATTGATCAACGTCAGTCCAGCCGACGGGTCGTTCCAGAGCCAGGTCAGGATCAAGGACGGCGTCAGCTTCCAGCCGGTGGTGGCGAACAACACGCTGTACCTGCTGAGCGATAACGGAACGCTGATCGCCTATCGGTAAATCATAATCCTCCCTGTCGCGAAGCGATGGGGAGGGGGACCGCTCGAAGAGCGGTGGAGGGGCTCTAGAGGATCGAACTGAAGAACCCCTCCACCAGCTTTGCTGGTCCCCCTCCCCGAGAATTCTCGGGGAGGAGATATTGGCAGAGGGGCGGGTGGGCCGTAAGAGCGCATCCGCCCTTCGCTTGTCTGGGCGACTTGAGAGGAACGATCCGCACATGACCCGACCGCGCTTCCATCGCATCTTGCTGAAGCTGTCGGGCGAGGCGTTGATGGGGCCGGGGCAGTTCGGCATCGATCCGGAGACAGTCGACAGCATGGCCGGCGAAGTCGCCGCGGCGAAGGAAGCCGGTCATGAGCTTTGCCTTGTGGTCGGTGGCGGCAACATCTTCCGCGGCATCGCGGGCGCAGCCCAAGGCTTCGACCGGGCGACCGGCGATTATATGGGCATGCTGGCCACCGTCATGAACGCGCTGGCGGTCCAGAATGCGCTGGAAAAGATCGGCGTCGACACCCGCGTCCAGTCGGCCATCCCGATGTCGAGCGTGTGCGAGCCATATATCCGCCGCCGCGCCATCCGCCACATGGAAAAGGGCCGGATCGTCATTTTCGCGGCCGGCACGGGCAATCCCTATTTCACCACCGACACGGCAGCAGCGCTGCGCGCCGCCGAAATGGGCTGCAATGCCCTGTTCAAAGGCACCAGCGTCGATGGCGTCTATGATGCCGACCCGAAGAAGGTATCGAGCGCCACCCGCTATGACAGCGTCACCTTCAACCAGGTGCTGGCCAACGATCTCAAGGTCATGGACGCCAGCGCGGTTGCGCTTTGCCGGGACAATAATATTCCGATCGTCGTGTTCAATATCCGCCAGCCGGGCAACCTCGCCGAGGTGCTGGCCGGGCGGGGGACGGCGACGATCGTCCAGAATGAGGAGTGAGAGGATGCCCGCTTACAACAAGCAAGATCTGGATCGCCGTATGCACGGCGCGCTCGAGGTGTTCAAACATGACCTGGCAGGCCTGCGCACCGGCCGGGCTTCGACCGCGCTGCTCGATCCGGTCCAGGTCGAGGTCTATGGTGCGATGATGCCGATCAACCAGGTTGCCACCGTATCCGTGCCCGAGCCGCGCCTGCTGTCGGTGCAGGTATGGGATCGCAGCAATATCGGCCCGGTGGAAAAGGCGATCCGCAACGCCGGGCTGGGCATCAACCCGATCGTGGATGGCCAGGTCATCCGCCTGCCGATCCCCGATTTGACCGAAGAGCGCCGCAAGGAACTGGCCAAGCTTGCCAGCCAATATGCGGAGAAGGCCCGGGTTGCCGTCCGCAATGTGCGCCGCGACGGCATGGATGCGCTGAAGACCGACGAGAAGAAGCATGAAATCAGCGAGGACGAGCATAAGCGCTTCAATGCTGAAGTGCAGAAGCTGACCGACAATGTGATCGCGGAAATCGACAGCGTAGCTGAGGCCAAGGAACAGGAAATCCTCGGCAAGTGACCTCCAGCCCCGCCCCGCAGGAGGGGGCGACCTTCGCCGGTAGTGCGGGGGTGCCCCGCCATGTCGCGATCATCATGGACGGCAATGGACGCTGGGCAGCCAAGCGCGGCGTGCCGCGTGCGGCGGGGCATCGCGCGGGGGCAGAAGCGGTTCGCCGCATATTGAAGTCCGCCGCAAAGGCCGGCGTCGAAGTGCTTACCCTCTATGCTTTTTCATCCGAAAATTGGCGGCGCTCCGAAGATGAGATCAGCGACCTCAAGGGGTTGATGGGATATTACCTGGAGCGCGAGCTGGACGAGCTTGCCCGCGAAGGGGTCCAGCTTCGCCTGATCGGCGACCACAAGGCCTTCGGGCCGCAGCTGGTCGAAAGGCTGGAAAAAGCCGTCGAGCGCACCGCCAACAATGACCGCCTCATCCTCGTGGTCGCCCTGAACTATGGTGCACGCAGCGAAATTGCCGATGCAGCAAAGGAGCTGGCCCTAAAGGCGGCCGCCGGGAAGCTGGACGCCGATGATATTGATGAGGCCCGCTTCGGCGAGGAACTGACGACCGCCGGTTTGCCGGAGCTGGATCTTTTGGTGCGAACCTCGGGCGAAAAGCGGCTTTCCAACTTCCTGCTTTGGCAGGCGGCCTATGCCGAGCTGGTGTTCACCGACACGCTTTGGCCAGACTTCGACGACCAATGCTTCCAGGCGGTGCTTGGCGAATTTGCCGGGCGACAGCGCCGGTTCGGCGGCCGATGAGGGAGCTGGCCACCCGCACCGCGGTCGGAATCATCCTGATCGCCATCGCCCTTGCGTCGGCGCTGCTTGGCGGCACCGTTTTCGCGGTCTTGGTCGGGCTGATCGCGACCATCATGTATTTTGAATGGTCGCGCATGGTGGGCCATTGGGGCATTGGCTGGCGCATCTATGGTTTCTTTTATTGCCTGCTGCCGGCCCTTTCGCTGCTGTGGATCCGCGAACGGGCCGAATATGAGGGAATTGGCACCGGTTTCGACCTGTTGATCTGGGTATTCCTGGTGGTCTGGTCGACCGACATCGGCGCCTATTTTGCCGGCCGGGTGATCGGCGGACCGAAGCTTGCGCCATCCATCAGCCCGAACAAGACAATGGCGGGCTTGATCGGCGGGGTAGCCAGCGCGGCACTGCTGGCCGGAGCGTGGGTATATTTCGCCCATTTGCCCGCAAAACTGCTCTGGCTCTCCGTGCTCTTCGGCACGGCGGCGCAGCTGGGCGACCTGTTCGAAAGCGGATTGAAGCGGCAAGCGGGAGTCAAGGACAGCGGCACCTGGCTCCCAGGACATGGCGGATTGCTCGACCGATTGGACGGACTGGTGCCGGTCGCGGTATTGACGGCGGCATTGATGGTCATGGACGCCCTATGACGCGGCGCAAGATCTCGATCCTGGGAGCAACCGGTTCGGTTGGAACGTCCACCTTGGACCTGGTGGAGCGGCATCCGGATCGGTTTGAAGTGGTCGCGCTGACGGCGGCGCGCAATGTCGCGTCGCTGGCGGAGGCTGCGGTGCGGACCGGCGCCAAGCTTGCGGTCATCGATGACGCCGCCCTTGTTCCGGAACTGGCGAGTCGCCTGGAGGTCAGCCAATGCCGCGCCGCGACCGGCCGCGAGGCGCTGATCGAGGCGGCCGCCGGGGAAGCGGACTGGGTGATGGCGGCCATCGTCGGCTGCGCCGGCCTCGAGCCGGTCATGGCGGCGATCGAGGCAGGCCGTACCGTTGCCCTGGCCAACAAGGAATCCCTGGTCACGGCGGGAGAGCTGATGACCGCAGCTGCGCAGCGATCCGGCGCGACCATCCTGCCGGTCGACAGCGAACATAATGCTATCTTTCAATGTCTTACTGATAATCGTTCATGCGATGTATCAAAATTGATTTTGACGGCGAGCGGGGGCCCTTTCAGGAATTTGACGAGGAAGCAAATGGCTTCCGTTACGCCCCAGCAGGCGGTGGCCCATCCCAATTGGTCGATGGGCGCGAAGATCAGCGTCGATTCGGCGACCATGATGAACAAGGGGCTGGAGCTGATCGAAGCCCATCACCTGTTCGACGTGCCGAGCGATCGAATCGAAATATTGGTTCACCCTCAATCGGTGATCCATTCCATGGTCGAATTTGTCGACGGTTCAGTCCTGGCGCAGCTGGGAAGCCCGGACATGCGCATCCCCATTGCGCACGCGCTTGCCTGGCCCGAGCGCATGGAAACGCCGGCCGAGAAGCTCGACCTGGCGAAGATCAAGTCGCTGACGTTCGAAGCCCCTGACCTCGATCGTTTTCCTGCCCTGCGGGTGGCACGAGAGGTGCTGGAAGCCGGCGGGGCCGCGAAAACGGTGCTGAATGCCGCGAACGAAGAGGCCGTCGCTGCCTTCCTTGGGCGCCGCATCTCCTTCCTCGACATTTTGCGCACGGTCGAGGAGGTGCTAGCGCAGGCCGACGCAACGACGGCCCGTTCCATCGCCGACGTCATCGACATTGACCGCAAGGCAAGAGCATTGGCGCAAGACCTAATGAGCGAGATGGCCGCCTGATGTTTGCCCAGCCGTCGCTATGGTTCATCGTTATCGCCTTCATTTGCGCGATCGGACCACTCGTCTTCTTCCATGAGCTTGGCCATTATTGGGTGGCGAGATGGTTCGGCGTCGGGGCCGAGCAATTTTCCATCGGCTTTGGCAGGGAGATTGCCGGGTGGACCGACAAGCGGGGAACCCGCTGGAAGGTCGGCTGGCTGCCACTTGGCGGCTATGTGCGCTTCGTCGGCGACATGAACCCGGCAAGCCAGCCAGACCCGGACGCGAATATCCCGGATGACGTGAAGGCCGCAGCGTTTCATTTGCGGCCGTGGTGGCAGCGCTTCCTGATCGTCCTGGCGGGACCGATCGCCAACTTCCTGCTGGCGATCGCGATCTTCTCTGCCTTCTTCATGGCCTATGAATTGCCGAATACGCCGCCGGTCGCGGCAGCAATTGCAAGGGGCAGCGCCGCCGAACGGGCCGGCCTGCAGGCTGGCGACCGGATCCTGGCAGTTGGCGGCCACTCGATTGATTCGTTTGAAGACCTGCGCCGCACGGTTTCCATACGGCCCAACCACGAAGTGACCCTGGAATATGCCCGCGGCGGGCAGGAACATCGTATTGCGGTGACGATCGGCCGCGAAACGAGGAAGGACGAATTCGGCCAGAGCTATGACGTCGGCCTGCTGGGACTTCAGCCGCCGCCGACGCGCCTGGAGCGCAAGTCCCTGGTCGAAGCCATTCCCGCGGGTGTCGGCGCAACCGCCAACATGACGCGCCTGATCGTTGACATTTTAGGACAGATTGTGACGGGAGAGCGCTCCGCCAAAGAAGTCGGCGGGCCGCTTCGCATGGCACAGGTCGCCGGGCAGCGCGCAAGCCTCGGCTGGTCTGATTTTGTCTACCTGCTGGCGGCCTTCTCCATAAATCTGGGGTTCATCAACCTGTTGCCAGTCCCTATGCTCGATGGCGGACACCTTGTTTTCTACGCAGCGGAGGGAATCCGCCGGCGACCCGTCAGCGAGCAGGCCCAGGATTGGGCATTTCGAGGTGGTCTCGCACTGCTATTGGCGTTGCTGCTGTTCACCACCGTCAACGACTTGGCCTCATTTGGCCTGTTTGAACGACTTGGACGCTTGATTGGTTAGAGCGGTTGGGGCAGGGCTAGGCATCATCTGCGGCGCCGCGGGCAGCGGGCCGCTCATCATCATAGGCGGGGAAGCGTGAGTTCCAGCAGCAGTCGATACACCAACCGAATGGCCAGCATATTGCTGGTTGGGACGATCCTCGGCGGCTGGGCAGCGCCAGCTTTCGCACAGGCGGCGGCGGCGCCCGCACAGCCACCGCCAGCCAGCGGTCAGGCGGCAGTGCCGGTTGCTCCTGCGCCGGCTGCACCCGCGCCCGCGATCGCCGGCACCATTCGATCCATCCGCGTGGTTGGCTCCGAACGGCTCGAGCCGGAAACGGTCCGCAGCTACGCCAACCTGGTCCCTGGCCAGCAATATAATACCGAGACGCTCGACCAGGCGCTGAAGGATCTTTACGCGACCGAACTCTTCGCCGACGTGGTCATCACCGGCGCCGACACCGGAAACCTGGTCATTACGGTGCGCGAAAACCCGGTCATCAACCGGATCGTCCTGGAGGGCAACAAGCGGATCAAGAACGACAAGATCCTCCCGGAAATCAAGCTCGCGCCGCGCCAGATCTATACCCGGTCGAAGGTCCGTGCCGACGTCGATCGGATCATCGAACTCTACCGCCGCCAGGGGCGCTTCGCCGCAACCGTGGAGCCCAAGATCGTCCAGCTCGACCAGAACCGCGTCGACCTGGTGTTCGAGATCACCGAAGGCGACAAGTCCAAGGTCCGCGCGATCAACATAATCGGCAACCAGGAATATTCCGACGGACGCCTCCGCAAGGAGATGTTCACCAAGGAAGCCGGCGGCCTCCTGGGATTCTTCAAGTCAAACGACAGCTATGACCCTGATCGGCTTTCGGCCGACCAACAGAAGTTGCGCGCCTTCTATCTAACGGAAGGATACGCCGATTTCCGCGTGGTTTCGGCGCTTGCCGAGCTGACCCCCGATCGGCGGGATTTCATCATCACCTATGTCGTCGAGGAAGGCCCGCGCTACAAATTCGGTACGGTCGACGCCGAGAGCGAACTCCGGGATTTCAACGCCGACTTCGTCAAGTCGATCGTCAAGATCAAGCCGGGCAGTTGGTTCAACGCGAAACTGGTTGAAGACACGGTGACCGGCCTTAACGAGGTGGCGGGCGCCCGCGGCTACGCCTTCTCGGACGTATCGCCGAACTTCGAGCGCGACGCCGTAAACCATGTGATGAACCTGACATTCCACGTCGGCGAGACGCCGCGCGTCTATGTCGAGCGGATCAATATCCAAGGTAACACGGTCACCCACGACAAGGTCATCCGCCGCGAATTCCGCCTTAACGAAGGCGATGCCTTCAATGCGTTCAAGGTGAAGCGGAGCCAGGACCGTATCCAGAACCTCGGCTATTTCCAGGAAAACCTGGAAATCAAGCAGACGCAGGGATCATCCAACGATCGGGTCGTCCTCAACCTTGACGTCGAGGAAAAATCGACCGGCGAACTGCAGCTTTCCGCCGGTTACTCGAGCCTCGAGAAGTTCATCATCTCCGCATCGGTGGCGCAGCGCAACTTCATGGGCAAGGGCCAGATCCTGCAGACTGGCATCAACTATTCGCGCTACTCGAAGTCGGTTTCCGCCGGTTTCACCGAGCCCTACCTGTTCGACAAGAACATCCTGCTGGGCGGCGAGCTTTTCTACCGCGACTATAACGCCTTCAACTATGACCAGGATGGCGACCGCAACAACACCTACGGACAGAAGTCGATCGGCGGCATCGCCCGCCTGGGGTTCCCGGTCACGGAATATGTGACGTTCGGTACCCGCTATTCGCTCATCCAGGACAAGATCAGCCTTGATGAAAGCACCTTCTTCAGCGATCCCGACCTGGTTTTTGATCCTGACGGTTCCGGTCCGCTGACCGGATCGAACGGCCCGCTGCCGGCTGTATGCGACCCGGACAAGGCGAGCGATTATCTATGCGCCGAGCTGGGCAAGCATTTGACGTCAGCGATTGGCTACACCGCCGCCTATGACAATACGAACGGCATTCGTGCGACGCGTGGGCATCGCGTGATCCTCAGCCAGGATTTCGCTGGCCTCGGCGGAGACGTCAAATATATCCGCTCCCGCCTCGACGCGACCAAATACTGGGGCCTGCCGGCGGGCTTCACTCTCTCCGCGCACGGCGAGGGTGGCTATATCCACCCGCTCCAGGACGCCGATAACGAGTTCGAAGACGCCGTCCGGCTCACCGATCGCTTCTTCGGTCCGCAGATGCGCGGCTTCGACATTCGGGGCGTCGGTCCGCGCGTTCTTCGTGTGCGCTATGACGACGAAGCGACCGTCACCAAGGATTCGGACCAGTTGTTCAGTGACGCAATCGGTGGCCGGGCTTATTACATGGGCCGCATCGAAGTCGAATTCCCGACTACCAACTCGCTTCGCAGCCTGGGCCTCAGGCCTTCGGCATTCGTGGATGTGGGATCGGTCTGGAACATTACCAAGCCAGACCTGGCCAACATTCCTGGAACCTGTACCCAGCCGGACGATGCCGACACAGGCACTGACCCGCAGATCAAGGTGATCCCAGTCGGAAACACCCAGACCTGCGAGCAGTTGTTCGGCACGGGCTCGACCTATGACGGAAACGGTTACAGGGAGTTCTTCGTCGGAAACTCGGCCAAACCGCGCCTTTCGGTTGGCATAGGCGTCAACTGGGTATCGCCCTTCGGCCCGCTGCGTATCGATATTGCCAAGGCCCTGCTCACGCAGGACGGCGATGAAACCAAATTATTCTCATTCAACGTAGGAACCCAATTCTAATGAAGACTGCCATTACCGCCGCCCTCATCGCGGCTACTGCCTTTGCCACACCGGCGCTTGCGCAGCGCGCACCGGCCGCTGTGGTCGTCGTGGTCGATACCGATCGCATCTATCGGGAATGCAATGCCTGCCGCACGGCCCAGACGCAGCTGCAAGGCCAACTGGCCGGCTTGCGGACTCGCCAGCAGACATTGGAAGGCCAATTGCGGCCCGAGGGTCAGGCGATCCAGACCGCGGTGAATGCATTGGCCGGCAAGCAGCCGGACGCGGCGCTTACCAACCGCGTCAAGGCGTTCGAACAGCGCCAGGATGCGGCCAACCAGGAACTGGCCAAGGGTCAGCAAAACCTCCAGTCGATTCAGGCCAATGTGGTTCGCCAGATCAATGAGCGGCTGCGGCCGGTCATCAACCAAGTGATGACCCAGAAGGGCGCCAACATCGCGGTCGACGTCGGTTCAACTCTTGCCCATGGCGCCGGCACCGATGTCACCGCCGAAGTGCTGGCCGGTCTCAACACGGCGCTGCCGGCCGTCAGCCTGACGCCGCTTCCGGCACAGCCGCAGCAGCAGACTCCGCAGAGCCGGTGACCGAGGCAAATCCTGGCGCCGTCATCGGGCCGCTGGATATCCGGCGGGTGATGGCGGCGCTGCCGCATCGATACCCGATGCTCCTGGTCGACAGGGTCCAGGAAATCATTCCCGACCGGTCCATCACCGCCATCAAGGCGGTGAGCATGAACGAGGAGTTCTTCCAGGGCCATTTCCCGGGACGGCCGATCATGCCCGGCGTGCTGATCGTCGAGGCGCTGGCCCAGGCGGCTGGGGTGCTTGCGGTGGAGAGCCTCGGCCTCGCCGACAGCGGCAAGCTGGTCTATTTCATGGCGATCGACGGTGCGAAATTCCGCTTGCCCGTAGAGCCGGGGTGCCTGCTGCAACTGGACGTCGAATTTGTCCAGAAGCGCGCGACTGTCTGCAAGTTCGCCGGCAGGGCAACGGTCGATGGCAAGCTTGCCGCTGAAGCCAATTTCACGGCGATGATTGCCGACCCACCGGCTGCCTGATCACCCATCCGCCATCCGTTGATCGGATGCGGTACACTTGTTGGAAGCGCTCGCTGGCCATCAGGCTGTCGGGCGCCTCGTCCATTTGAACCGAGCCTTCGGCGATCAACAGCGCGCGATCGAAATGGCGGAGCTGACCAAGGTCGTGAAGCGCCACCAGGACAGCCTGGCCCGACGCCGCGGCGCCGCGGAAGACTTCGAGGAAGCGTAACACCCAATAGGGATCCAGGTTGGACAGCGGCTCGTCGAGCAGCAGGACCGTCGATCGCGCGGCCATGGCCCGCGCAGTGAGGACACGGGTCCTTTCCCCTGTCGAAAGGCAGTTGATCGGCCGATCGCCCAGCTCGTTGAGCTCGAACAGGGCGACCAGTTCGGCAACCCGATCGGGATCGGGGCGGTCGAGGCCCAGTTCGATGACGTCGCGGACGCTGATCGGCCAGGTGACCTCCCGCGACGCGGGCAGGAAAGACAATAGCTGGCGCCGCCGAGGCATCGGGGACCGGTCGACGTCTTCGCCACAAATGGCGACGTCGCCCGCCGCGCTTTCGATCCGTGCGAGGGCGCGAAGAAGGCTGGTCTTGCCGCCGCCATTGGGCCCAACCAGCGCAACCAGTTCCCCGCCGCGAACGTCAAGGTCGGTGGGTTGGAGGCGGCCCTGGATTCCGATCCCTTTCGCAATCAGTGCCGTCATGCCGTCACCCTGCGGCGCATGGTGACGACCAGCCAGACGAACAGCGGCGTTCCGAACAGCGCGGTGATCACTCCGACAGGAATGGGGCGATCGAGCGGAACGGCCCGCACAAGCAGATCGGCAACAATCAGCAGGATGGCGCCGATACCCGCGGCCGGAACCATGGCCCGCCCCGGATGGCCGCGGGTCAATTGCCGGCCGAATACGGGCGCAACCAGCCCGACGAACCCAATCGCTCCTGCAACTGAAACACAAGCGCCGATGGCGATCGCCGAAAAGGCAATGACTTCCAACGCAAGTTGCCGAGGCTTGAGGCCGAGCGAAGCAGCCACATCTTCGCCGAGAGCTGTGAGGTCGAGCGCCCTGGCCCTGCGCAACAACAGGATGCCCGCTATGGCTGCGGGGATCAGAGCGGCAGCCGCCTGGGCCAGGCTGCGATCGGCGAAATTGCCCATCAGCCAGTCATAGGCATCGTAAAAGGCGAAGGGGGAGGGCGCGAGCGCCAAGGCCAGGCTTGTTGCCGCACCTGCCGCCAGCGAAATCGCAAGGCCCGCAAGGAGCAAAGTAGCGGTATCCGACCTCCTTCCGGCGAGCACGACCAGCAGTCCCAGGGTTGCCAGCGCTCCGACCGCTCCGGACGCCGCCAGCGCAAGCGGCTGCGTCAGGCCGAGCCAATAGCCTCCAATTACGGCGCCCAGCGCCGCCCCACTCGAGGCACCGCTTATATCGGGCGACGCAAGCGGGTTGGCGAAGATTGCCTGCAAGGCAGCGCCGGTGATACCCAGCACGGCGCCATAACCCAGCACCAGCAAGGTCCGCGGCAGTCGCAGCTCAACCAGGATCAGGTTCGCGAGGCCAGGATCCAGCGCCTGGGCCTCGCGCAGCGGGCCGAGCGGAAATAGCAGGTGCGTCGCGACAATCAGCAGCAGAGAGGCAAGCAGCAATAGCCTCATAGCAGCTTCCGCAGCCGCTCGACTTCGCCCAGCATCAGCGGTCCCGCGCATGTCCAGGGGCGGCCATCGACCGAAATGACTTGCGAAGCCTTAGGATTCGCCAGGGGATGCTCAAGCCAAACTTGGCCAAGTGACCGCTCGGTCCGGCGATAGGTCGAACGGACCAGGATTTCAGGCGGATGCGTGGCGAGCAGCTCCAGGCTGGCGCGGCCACCTGGCAGGGCGCGCTGGCGCAAGCCGGCCATTCGCATCCACGCTGCTTCGACCGACCGGATCCCGACGCTGTTGCCGCCGCTCCCCAGGAAAATCGTGTCGCGCGGCTTGGTGCTGGTCCGTTGCAGCACGGCAAGCGCGGCACGCCAGGGCCGGGCTCGCCGCTCGTCGCCAAGCGCGCGCGCAACCAGGGACATGTTGCCTGCCACGTCATCGATGCTTGCAGGGAATGGCAAGTCGAGCGTCTTGAGACCCAGGCGGGCTGCGATCATCGATGTCGCGCGACCGCCTCCGCCCATGGTAATCAGTAGATTAGGCCGGGTCTTTAATGCGCTTTCGAGATCACCACGATTGCCAGGGTATCGCTGGCCGATCCGCCACAAGGAGCTGTCCGCCGGGTCGCGCGACAGTCGGCTGACACTTGCGATCTCGCCCGGCTTCGCCAGTACCAACAGATATTCGTCGGCGCACATATTTAGGGACGCAACGCGCACCGCTGCGCTAACGACCAAGAGCGACGCGAAACCCGGCATGGATGGTCCTCCCCTCGGTCCGATAACCAACGACGTCCTGATATTCATCGTCAAATGCGTTGGCGATGCGGAGATGCGCCTCCAGTTCGTCGGTGAGACTATAGGCAAGGCGCACGCTCGCCAGCCAGTAGGGATCGAGGCGGACCCGTTCGGCCGGGAAAAGGTCGAAATTGGTGTCGATCCGTTCCCCGGAATAGGCGACAGCCGCGCCGTAGGAGACACGTCCCCGCGCCCCATCCAATGCTATGCTGCCGCTATGTTTTGGCCGGCGCTGCTCCTTCAGCTGGCCGGTCACGTCCGGCTCGCTCGCATCAAGCCAGGTGTAGCCGACCGTCAGCCGCAACGCTTCTGAAGGCCGATAATAGCCTTCCAATTCAACGCCCTGCCGTTTGCTCTTGCCGCCGGCGTTGACCGCGGTCGAGGTGAAATCGGGCAGGAAGACGCTGACGATTTCATCCTCGAGGCGCTGGTCGAACCAGGTCAGGGATCCGCCGAGCCGATTGCCCGCGTATCGCAGCGAAACTTCGCCGCCACGGCTGGACTCCGGCTTGAGATCGGGATTGCCGATGAACGAACCGGGGAAGAAGCCGAAGAGGTCGAAGAATGTCGGCTGTGCGATGCCTTCGCCATAGTTGGCCGAGAGGGATATGCCGCCACCCAGATCGCCCCTGAGCGAGGCGCGATAGCTCATCGCATCCTGAAACTGCGAGAAGATGTCCTGGCGGATCGCGAGATCGAAGCTAATCGGCCCGAGATTGCTGGCTCGCCATTCGCCCGTCAGCGAGTGATGCTTTCGCGAGCGGTCCTGGTTGCTGAATCCGCCGAAAGCCGTGTCGCGGGCCTCAAATGTCTCGCGTTCGGTCTCGATCGCGGCGATGAGTTGATGCTTGCCGAAGCGGTGCCCACCCTCAAGTGTAAGGGTTCGGCGCGTCGCCTCGGTCTTGTTGACGGGGTCGTCGCCCAGCTCATTGCGGTTGGAGGATCCCAGCAGGCTCGCCGAAGCGATGGCGTAGCTCTTCTCCCGATTGCCAAGCTCTGCAAACAGACGGCCTGCCGCGAGCCTGTTGTGCGTTTCGTCCAGCGTATCGGCGTGCAGGAACGTAACGGGATCGAAGCCGTCGAATTCGCTCTTGCCGCGAAGGGCAAAGCCGGATGCGCCTAGCAACAGGGTGGGGGACGTGCGGTATCGACCGGCACCGCGAAGGCCGAAGTTGTTATAGCCGTCCTTGTCACCCTCGCGCGAAAAGCTGTCGATGCCTTCGCTACGTTGCCCGCCGACGCCAAGCGACAGGCCACGATCCGAATCCCCGATTTCTGTCCTGCCGGCACCGCGCCAGCTATCGTGGCTGCCGCCCTCAGCAAAAGCCTGGGTTCCTCCGGAACCAGGCGCTTCGCCATTGATCGCGACCACGCCGCCGATCGCCTCCGATCCCCACAGTGCCGACTGCGGCCCGCGGACAACCTCGATCCGGCTGGCAAGGTCGGCATTCAAAAGCTCGAAGCGCGGCTCGTTGCCTGCGGCCGGGTCATTGGCGCGAATGCCCTCGACGAACAGCAAGGTGTGATTGGCCTCGGCTCCGCGAATCCTAACCTGTGTCAGCGATCCGGCGGGCCCGCTCGTCGACACGCTGACGGAGGGCACAAGCCTCAGCAAATCCGGAACCAGCGGCGAGCCGAGCCGCTCGATGCGCAGTCCGTCGATGAGGGTCACGCTGGCCGGAGTTTCGCTCGCCTTCTCTTCGGCGCGCGATGCAGTGACGATGATGGCGGGGGGTTCGGTGTTGGGTAGATCAAGCATTTTCGTCCTTCCTTCCATGACAAAGTCGTCACGGAGGGAAGGCGCGCCTTACCCACGTCCCGCGGCTGGTCCCGGCCGGAGAGCGGACGACGGGCCAAGGCGGGTATCTGACTACGCTCCGATCAAGTCGGAGATCACAGTTGCGGGCACAGTGCCGGATGTTCGCCGGCTTCCCCCTTCGCCCGCGGCATTACACCGCGGGAACCCTGGTCGCCCAGGCGACCTGCGCTCTCACCCTGCGCCTTGTCAAGCGTGGCGGCTTGAGCTAGGGGCCCGGCTCATTTCGAGGCTGGTCGGAACCAGCCACCTTGCAAGGAATAGATCATGAAGACCGGGATCCACCCCGATTATCACTTCATCACGGTCGAACTGACCGATGGCTCCAAGTACCAGACCCGTTCGACCTGGGGCAATGAAGGCGACACGCTGCACCTCGACATCGATCCCAGCGCCCACCCGGCATGGACGGGCGGCAATCAGCGCATGCTCGATACCGGCGGTCAGGTCGCGCGCTTCAACAAGCGTTTCGGCGGACTTACGCTCGGCAAGAAGTAAGCCGTGCCAAGCTCGGCCCCGACCATCGAGACCGAGCGGCTCATCCTCCGGGAATTCCGCAGGGACGACCTCGACGCATATGCCGCGACGATGGCCGACCCGGAGATCGTGCGCCATTTGGCGATCGAGCCGCTAAGCCGCGAGGATTCGTTCCGGCGGATCTTCCTCTCGGTCGGACAATGGCCGATCCTCGGCATGGGAATGTGGGCGGCCGAGTTGAAAGCCGACGGCCGGGTAGTCGGCCAGCTCGGCTTCTTCGACATGGAACGCGATATGGAGCCCAGCTTTATCGGCCTGCCCGAAATGGGCTGGATTTTCGACCGTTCCGTTCATGGGCAGGGCATTGCCTTCGAGGCGTGCAGCGCTGCGTTGCAATGGGCCGACCGCGAATTTGGCCCGGTCGAAATCCCCGCCATCATCAGTGTCGATAATCTGCCGTCGATGAAGCTGGCGGGAAAGCTTGGCTTCGTGCGAGCGCCGGATGGCCTGTACAAGGGCGAGCCCATCGCCATCTTTCGCAGGCCGGCGCCGACAGCCTAGCCGGGCTCGTCGCCAGCCGCCGCCCGCAAGCTGTGATCATTTCCATGAGGTCCCAGCTTTCGCCGGGATGACCCTTGTTAAAACGCCGGAATCCCGGTGATGGCCCGGCCGATGATCAGCGCATGGACGTCATGCGTGCCCTCATAGGTATTCACCGTCTCCAGGTTCGCGGCGTGGCGCATGACCTGGAACTCGGCCGAGATACCGTTGCCGCCATGCATGTCCCTGGCGATGCGGGCGATATCCAGCGCCTTGCCGCAATTGTTGCGCTTGATCAGGCTGATCGCCTCGGGGATCAGTTCCCCGGCCTCGAGCCGCCGGCCGACGCGAAGCGCCGCCTGCAGGCCGAGCGTGATCTCGGTCACCATGTTGGCGAGCTTCAGCTGGACCAGCTGGTTGGCGGCGAGGGGACGGCCGAACTGCTTGCGATCGAGCGTGTACTGCCGTGCGGCGGCGTAACAGGCCTCGGCGGCGCCCATCGAGCCCCAGCCGATGCCGTAGCGGGCGCGGTTCAGACAGCCGAACGGACCCTTGAGGCCCTGGACGTTCGGAAGCAGCGCATCCGCGCCGACCTCGACCTCGTCCATCACGATTTCGCCGGTGATCGAGGCGCGCAGCGAGAGCTTCTCCTTGATCTTGGGAGCGGAGAGCCCCTTCAACCCTTTCTCGAGGACGAAGCCGCGGATTGCCCCGCCATGTTCCTCCGACTTCGCCCACACGACGAACAGGTCGGCGATCGGCGAATTGGTGATCCACATCTTGCTTCCGGACAGCTTGTAGCCATCCGCCGTCTTGGCCGCCCGGGTGCGCATTCCGCCAGGATCGGAGCCTGCGTCCGGCTCGGTCAGGCCGAAGCAGCCGACCAGCTCGCCCTTGGCAAGGCCAGGCAGATATTTGTTGCGCTGCTCTTCCGAACCATAGGCATGGATCGGATGCATCACGAGCGAGCTTTGTACCGACATTGCCGATCGGTAGCCGCTATCGACCCGCTCCACTGCCCGGGCGATCAGGCCGTAGCTGACATAGCCGAGGCCAGCGCCGCCATATTGCGGCGGGATGGTCGCGCCGAGCAGGCCGAGGTTGCCCATTTCGCGCAAAATCTCACGATCGAAATTCTCGTTGAGATAGGCCTCGGTAACCCGCGGCTGAAGGCTGTCCTGCGCATAGGCTTCCGCGGTGTCGCGGACCATGCGCTCTTCGTCGGTCAGCTGGTGATTGAGATCGAAGGGATCGGCCCAGTCGAACGGCAGGATGGCAGGCTCGCCCACGTAATTCTCCGCGAGAGATGAAGTATGGGGGCGGCCTTTAGCGGTGCTAGCTCGGCTGCGCCACCCCGCCACTGGTCCCGCTGCCGCCAAAGCTCTGCTTCAAGGTCAGGCCGAAGTTCAAATGGCGGTTGCGCTCCCGGAATTCATTGATGACGACGTCAGGCTGGGCGCGGTTAGGCCGGAACAGAAGCCGGTTGCGGTTGCCGGACGTATCGAGCGCATTGTCCAGGTCCAGGGTGATGGTCGTGCCGTTCCGCGGCCGAAACTCGACGAACGCGGTGCCATAGGGGCCGCCATTGAAGTTGGTGTCGAACTCGTCGGTACGGAAAAAGGTGAAACGATCGCGGTCGGATACGACAAAGCCATAGGACCATTTGCCGATGTCGTGGCGCACATCGATGTTCCATTGCCAGTCGGGAAAGAAATCGGACCAGTTGCGAGGATCTCCGCTGATCGGATCGTCGACCCGTGTCCGCTGGAGCGTGCCGTCCAACTTTACCCGCAGGCCCTTCAATCCGATCTGGGCGAGCGGCGCATCCAGCGTCAGGGTCGCAAAATAGCGCTTGCCGGTGCCGAGATTTCCCGGCGCGTCAAAGCAGGCGGTAGGGTGCTCCGGATCGCAGATCAGGACTCGGTCCTGCAGGTCGTTGACCAGGTCATAGCCAACGTCGAGCTTGGCGACGCCGTCACCGAGGATCGGATGTTCAACCATGCCGCGGAACTGCCAGGTCTGCTGCGGGACCAGGTCCGGGTTGCCGGCATTGATGCGGTCGGTCGACAGTTCGGCCGAGCTTATGAAGTCGTAGAAGTTGAGCTGGGCGACGACCCGCTTCGCCGACAATTGCCCATGCCATCCCTTGCCGGCCTTCCAGTCGAGGGTCAGGCTCGGCTTCCAAAATTTGAGCGGCTCCCGATCGAGGTCGGCGTCGCCGCGAACGCTGATCTTCGAATATTCATAGGTCAGACCGGCATCGAGGCGGATCGAGCTCGACAGTTGGCGGCCAATATTGAGGAACGGCTCGGCGCGCTTCTCCTTGACCGTCGCCTCGTCGAACGGGAGGTCGATCTGGACCGGCGTGCCGCCCGCCAGGAATTCGAAGAACTGGACATGCTGGTCGAGCGTATTGAGCGCGAACTCGGTACCAGTTTCCACCGAGAATCCGGCCAGGTTCGACCGGTTCCAGGTCAGCCGGAGGATGGATTCATTACGCTGCGAATCCTGCAGCTGCTCGAAGCCGCCAAGGACATCGAGTCCTCCTTCGGAACGAAACCGGTAGCGCTCTCTCCAATTGTCGCGCTGCTGGCGATTTGCCAGGCCAACCAGCTTGATCGCGCCGCCGGCCAGTGGCCGGCTGATGTCACCGCCGATCTCATAGACCGGGCTCTTGAAATCCTGCAGCAGGTCGTCATCGCGCTCCGGCGCGCCGGTCGGCACGACATGGTTGGTCTGAGTGAGATAGAAACTGCCCGGAGACCAGCGGCCATTGACATGGATCGCTTTGTCGCTCGCCTGTTCATACGCCCAATTGGCCGACACGAACGGATTGAAGTCGCGATAGCTGTTGTGCTTGCGGCGGTGTTCGATGAGCTCACCCGTGTCGGGATCGGTCAGCGTGTCCGTTCCTTCCTCGAGATTGAGGACGTTGCTGGTGCCCGCCGACAGGTTGATGCTGTGATCCCCGCGGCGGATGATGGCGGATGCCGACGCGTCAGGAACGATCCTGCCGGTATAGAGCCGCCGGATCGATTCGGTGACGTTGCCGTCGATGCCGCTGACGGATGACAGGATGACGTTCAGTACCTGGCTCTTGGTCGCATATTCGGCGCCATAAATAGTGCCCGGTCCGACCTCGACCCGGACCACCTGACGGGCGGGGATATTGCGGAGGACGGAGGTCAGGCTTTCCGATTTGCTGCTCGGCCGCGAGCCATTGATGACCACATTGCCGGCGGCCTGGGCGAATCCGCGCACCTGGACATCGCCAAGGTCAAGGGCGAAGCCGGGCACCAGCCGCGCAATGTCCAATGCCGTCTGCGGCGCCGAAGGGGCGAAGAAAGCGGCATCATAACTTGTCGTTCGCGTCGCCTGCGCAGGGGTGGCAGGCGGGGATTCGGCCTGCTGCGCCAGGGCGGGCGAGGCGAGGGCGGCCGAAAGTGCAATCAGGCTCAAGCCAGACAGGCCGCGACGCATGGAAAACTCCCCTGTAAAATGATTTCCGGCGCCTACGCCTACAAATGTAATTGTGGGAGCATCGTTCGATCAACCGACGAACGGTTCGATTAATTGGCGGGCGGCGGACCGATAGTCCCGCCACCGTCCCCCCGGCCGAGCTGAAATTTAGTCGTCATCGGAACAAAATCCCGGAATTCTCAGTATTTCTTCCAACAGCAATGCCGCCGGATGAGGGCTAGCAGCGGTGGCACGGCTCGGTTGGGTCCAGTTGCGTCGAGACGGGAGCTTGGTTCCTTACCTGCCGGGCTCCTCAGAAGAGAGGAGTGAGATATGTCCGCAGCAAGAAAGAGATTTGCGACGGCCGCCATGGTCTTCCTCGGTGGAATGACGCTCAGCGGCTGCGTCACCAAGGAATATGTCAACGAGCAAGTCGCTGCGGTGAGCGACCGCGTCACTGCGCTCGAGGGCCGCGTCAACGAGGTGAACACTACGGCCCAGGCCGCCAATACGGCCGCGCAGACCGCGAACCAGCGGCTCGACCAGCTCACCTCCCGCGTCGACGCTCTCGAACAGCGCATGGCGGCAAAGGCACCGAGGCACTGAGCCCGACCCAATGCGGGGTTCGCAAGGCATCCAGTCTTCGAGCGCCGCGTTGGTCCGATTTGGCCTTGGGAAGAGGATAAGCGTTGGCGAGGTGCAGTTGCGAAATCTTGGCCTTGGTGGCGCTATCGCTCGGAAGCGGCGGCTGGTCTCCCGCGTTGGCGATCCAGCCGGCGGGGGAAGTGCGCGTTGCCGCGCCCACCTCGGAGGAGGCGCTCCAACTGGCGAGCTGGGTGATTGCTTCGCGCGACAATGGGGAATTGCCGTTCATTGTTATCGACAAGATTGCGGCCGAGGTGCTGGTCTATGGCGCCGAGGGCCAATTGCTCGGCTTCGCGCCGGCGTTGCTGGGCATTGCGCATGGCGACGATGCCACGCCGGGCATAGGCGAGCGGGAGTTGAACGAAATCGGGCCGGCCGAGCGGACCACGCCGGCAGGGCGCTTCCTGGCACAAATCGGTCCCGCCAAGGGCAGTCAGAAAGTATTGTGGGTCGACTTCAGCACGTCAGTGGCCCTGCATCCGGTCATTACCAGCAGCCCGAGGGAACGGCGGCTGCAGCGCCTTCAATCGCCCACGCCGAATGATAACCGCATCACTTTCGGATGCATCAATGTGCCGCCCGCATTCTATAGCGACGTGGTAAGTCCGCTTTTCGCGGGCAACGGCGGAATGGTCTACATCCTGCCCGAGAGCAAATTCCTGATCGAGGTTTTCCCGGCTTTCCACATGTTTGCGCCGCCGATCCTGCGCTCAGCGGAATCGCCGCAGCCGGGCGGATAAATGGTGGCGGATGGGGTGGGATTCGAACCCACGGACGCTTGCACGTCGCCGGTTTTCAAGACCGGTGCCTTAAACCACTCGGCCACCCATCCGCGGCAATGGTCGCTCAATCGCCTAGGCGACGGCGATGGGCTGTGCAAGGCGCGGGATGAACGTGCATGGGCGGTTAAGCGAACCGCCGTTAGCCTAAGGCAACGGTCCACAAAGGGGGTAGAATTGCGGTTGTTCCTGGTGCTGGCTATGATGGTGACGGGGGCAAGGGCCAGCGATCAGGTGGACCCGCTTGCTCCGTTGCCTGAAGCGCCTCCTCCAATTGTCCGGCAAGCCGCCCAGCCGGTGGCGGCGTCGAGCAATAGCACGCAGATGGGCTTTGCCGGATATAAGCTTCGGCTCGCGGGCCTGGCGCGCTCGGCCGGCGTGAGGGAAGCGACGATCCAGGGCACCGTGCCCTATCTGTCGCTTAACAGCCGAGTCATCCAGCTCGACCGTGGCCAACCGGGTGGGACCAACAATCCCAACGCGGCGCCGCCGTTTGCGCCTTATCGCCGCAACCATGTCACCAGCGATCTCATCCGCCGCGGCCAGGCGCGCTATGCCGCCAATGCCCGGTGGCTCAAGTGGATCGAGCAGCGCTATGGAGTCGAGGCGGGTGTGCTCATGGCGATCTACGGCCATGAAACCAGCTATGGGCGGGTGACCGGTGGCTTCGATCTGGTCGAGTCCCTGGCTAGCCTGGCCTATGAAGGCCGGCGCCGTGCCTTCTTCGAGGAGGAGTTCGTCGCCGCGTTGAAGCTGCTGGATCGGGGCACGCCGCGCAGCCGGTTGAAGGGGAGTTGGGCCGGCGCCACCGGCTATCCCCAGTTCATGCCCTCGGTCGTCTTGCGCCTTGCAACCGATGGGGACGGCGACGGCCACGCCAATATCTGGCGAAGCGAAGCCGACGGGCTGGCTTCCATCGCCGCCTATCTTCGCGATGCCGGGTGGAAACCCAATATTCATTGGGGCATCCCGGTGCGTACCCCGCCGAACCTCAATCGCGCTGCATTGAAGAGCAGGCTCACCGCGCCGCGCTGCCCGCAGGTTTACGCCCGCCACAGCCAATGGAAGACCATGCGCGAATGGCGGGCGCTTGGCGTG
The DNA here is from genome assembly GCA_045811425.1 of Sphingomicrobium sp. Lineage (GTDB taxonomy): Bacteria > Pseudomonadota > Alphaproteobacteria > Sphingomonadales > Sphingomonadaceae > Sphingomicrobium. The sequence continues at coordinate 28,005 of JBJMUA010000005.1, forward strand.
AGGCCGACAGGACGGGGGCTGCCGGACAATGAAATGGCAACCTTGCTGGAGCCCGACGGTCCCTATGCCACCGCCTATCTGCTCACGAACAATTATCGGGCGATCCTCGATTATAATTGCTCGAATTTTTATGCGCTGTCGGTCGGCGTTTTGGCCGATGCGATCGCTGGCGGATGACCGCTCGGCGCGCTAGACCCGCGAATCTGCATTAACGCCAGTACGGAGCCAGTTAGCCACGATGATCCGCGCAACCTTTTCCCTGACCGCCGCGTCGCTCCTTCTCGCCTCCGCCGCTCCGGCCAAGGCGCCGCCGTTCGAGACGCCCGCCAAAGTTGCCTATCTCATGGACCTGACTTCCGGAGCCGTGCTGCTGTCGAAAAATGCCGACCAGCGCATGCCGCCGGCGTCGATGGCCAAGATGATGACCACCAATGTAGCCTTCGAGCTCATCAAGAAGGGCGACCTGTCGCTCAGCAAGATGTGCACCGTGCGGCCCGAGACATGGCAGAAGTGGCACGGCCCGGCGGCCGGATCGACGATGTTCCTCTCTCCGAACGAGCAGGTCAGCGTCGAGAATCTGCTCCACGGCATCGTTACCCTGTCGGGCAATGACGCGTCGGTCGTGCTGGCCGAGTGCATTGCCGGCACCGAAGAAGCCTTCGCCAATGTCATGAACGACAATGCCAAGCGGCTGGGCCTCACCAACAGCAATTTCGCTAACAGCAACGGCTGGCCGGACGAGGGCCGCACCTATGTGACCGCCCGTGACCTCGCCACCCTGGCCCGGGCAGAGGTCGAAAATTATCCGGAGCTCTACAAGAAATTCTACAGCCAGACGCAGTTCACCTGGGGAAAAACGCTGGGATCCGGCGCCGATATCACCCAGGCCAATCGCAACCCGCTGCTCGGCCGGGTGCCCGGCGCGGACGGCCTCAAGACCGGCCATACCGACGAAGCCGGCTATGGCTTCACCGGATCGGCCGAGCAAAATGGCCGCAGGCTGATCATGGTCGTCGCGGGGCTCGACAGCTCCAACCAGCGGATCGAGGAATCGGTCAGGCTGATGCAATGGGGCTTCAATGCCTGGCAGTCGAAGCCGCTGTTCAAGGCGGGGACGAACGTCGGCACCGCCAGGGTGCAGATGGGCGGCGACGATGAGGTCGCGCTGGTCGCCCCGCGCGACCTGGCCATCACCATCCCCGCGGGGGTGCTGTCCAAGGTCAGCTCGATGAAGATCCGTTACCAGGGACCACTCAAGGCTCCGATCGCAAAGGGCCAGCATGTCGCCGACCTGGTCGTCATGACGACCGACGGCGAGCAGGTCACTCCGCTGGTCGCGGCAGAGGCCGTGGGCGAAGCCGGATTCTTCGCTCGCGCCTGGATCGGGCTCAAGCAATTGTTCGGAATGGCGTGAGCCCCAGCGTGTCGCGGGGCCGATTCATTTCGCTAGAAGGCGGGGAAGGGGTCGGCAAGTCGACCCAGCTCGATGCATTGGCCGAGGCGCTCCAGGGGCGCGGACTGACGTTGGTGGTCACCCGTGAGCCTGGCGGCAGCCCCGGGGCCGAGGCAATTCGGGGGCTGCTGCTTGAGGGCGAGGAGGCACGCTGGAATCCGCGCGCCGAGGCCCTTCTGTTCGCCGCCGCACGGGCAGACCATATCGAAAAGACTATCCAGCCGGCGCTGGAGCGGGGCGAATGGGTGCTCTCGGATCGCTTCCTCGACAGCAGCCTTGCCTATCAAGGGGAAGCCGGCGGTCTCGGCATCGAGGCGGTGCGCGACCTGCACCGGTTTGGCAGCCTGGATTTCCTGCCCGACCGGACCTTGGTGCTTATGCTCGACGAGGCGGAGGGGGCATTGCGAGCCCGGGCGAGGGATGGTCATCTGGGCGACCGGATCGGCTCCCGTCCTCCCAGCTATCATGCCGCGGTCGATGCAGGGTTCCGGAAGATGGCCGAACAGGAGCCGGAGCGGGTCAGGCTGGTCGACGCCAGCGGGACGGCCGCGACGGTAACCGCACGGCTGCTTTATACATTGGGCGACCTGCTGCCATGATTGCCGGGCAAGACAAGGCGGTGGAGGCGTTTCGGACCGCCTGGGCTTCGCGGCGGCTGCACCACGCATGGCTGCTTGCCGGCCCGAAAGGGGTAGGCAAGGCGACGTTCGCGCAAGCCGCCGCCATGCGGGTGTTGACCGAGGCGGCAGGCCCTCCGGTTGACCTGCCGGGGCTGGAAACGCCGCCCGAGCATCCGATCGCGAGATTGCTGGCCGCGCGCAGCCATCCCGATTTTCGCCGGCTGGAGCGGCTCGAACGGCCGACCGGCGGGCTTGCTCGCAATATCAGCGTGGACCAGGTTCGCTCGCTGGGTGAGTTGCTCGCCGTGACCCCGTCGATGAGCCCGTGGCGGTCGATCGTGATCGACGCAGTCGACGATCTCGAAGCGTCGGCCGCCAATGCGCTGCTCAAGATGCTCGAGGAACCGCCGGCCAATACGATCTTCTTTCTGGTCAGCCATGCGCCGGGACGATTGCAGCCGACGATCCGCTCACGCTGCCGCCGCCTGGAATTCGGAAAGCTCGGCGACGACGCCATGACGTCACTGCTAAGTCGTTATCTTCCCAACGAAAACGCAGCCCCGCTAATCGAATTCGCGAACGGTTCGATCGGCCGCGCGATGGCGATTGCCGAACTCGACCTGGCGCCGCTGGAGAGCGAGGCATTGGCAATCCTGCGACAAGGAGACGCCGATAACAGCCGGCGTTCGAAGCTGGCCTCCGCGCTTGGGCCCAAGGCTGCAGCGGAACGCTATTCCGCCTTTCTCGAGCTGGTGCCGGGGCTCATTGCCCAGGAGGCGCTCGGCCTGGAAGGCGACGCGAGGGGCAGGGCCCTCGATGCCTACGCCAGGGCACGAGAGACTACAGCCATCGCGCCCCGCCTGTCGCTCGACCCCGCGGCAACTGTTTTTCAGCTCGGCACCATTCTCGCGTCGGTGGCGCCCTAGATCCCATCCCGGTTGCCCCGTCAGGGCATGGCGGCTAGTGGCTTCGGCAATGTCCGAGCCATTCTACATCACGACCGCCATAAGCTATCCCAATGGCAAGCCGCACATCGGCCATGCCTATGAAGCAATTGCGGCCGACGCGATGGCTCGCTTCCAGCGGGCCCAGGGACGTGACGTCCGGCTGGTTACCGGCACCGACGAGCATGGCTTGAAGATGGTCCAGACCGCCCGCGCCGAAGGCCGGGATACACTTGAATTCGCCAACGAAATGTCCGGATATTTCCGTGATATGTGTCACGGTTTGAATATTTCATATGATGCATTTGTGCGGACAACCGAACCGCGCCACTATGAAGCCAGCCACGCCATCTGGAAGGCGATGGAGGCCAGTGACGACCTGTATCTGGACCGTTATGAAGGCTGGTATTCGGTTCGCGATGAAGCCTTTTACGACGAGAGCGAACTGATCGATGGGGAAGGGGGCGAGAGGCTTTCGCCGCAGGGGACCCCGGTCGAATGGACCGCCGAGGAAACCTGGTTTTTCCGCCTGTCCAAATATCAGGAGCCGCTGCTCAACCTATATCGGGACAATCCCGACTTCATCCGCCCGGAAAGCCGCCGCAACGAAGTGATCCGCTTTGTCGAGGGCGGGCTCAAGGATCTCAGCGTCTCGCGGACCAGCTTCGACTGGGGCGTGCCGGTGCCGGGATCGCCGGGCCACGTCATGTACGTCTGGGTCGATGCGCTGACCACCTATATGACGGGAGTCGGTTTTGCCGACAATCCGGAGGAATATGCGCGTTTCTGGCCCGCCGACGTCCACCTGATCGGCAAGGACATTGTCCGGTTCCACGCCGTCTATTGGCCGGCCTTCCTGATGTCGGCGAAGCTCAAGCTGCCGAAACAGGTGTTCGGGCATGGCTTCCTGCTCGCCCGCGGCGAGAAAATGTCCAAGTCGCTCGGCAATGTCGTCGACCCGATGGAGCTGGCTGAGCGCCATGGCGTCGACGCCCTGCGCTATTTCCTGCTCCGCGAGGTCAGCTTTGGCCAGGACGGCAGTTACAGCAATGAGGCGATCGTGAACCGGGTGAACAGCGAGCTGGCGAACAGCTTCGGCAACCTCGCCCAGCGCAGCCTGTCGATGATCTTCAAGAATTTAGAAGGGATCCTTCCCCCTGCCGGTGAAGCGCCAGAAGACCAGGCGCTGCTCATCGAGGTCGACCAGGCCTGCGCCAACCTGAATCGCGAATTCGACCGTTTTGCCTTCTCGGCCGGCCTCGAGGCGTGGATGGCCGCGGTGTTCGCCTGCAATGCCTATGTCGATGCCATGGCGCCCTGGGCGCTCAGGAAGACCGACCCCGAGCGAATGGCGGCCGTGCTCGGCACCGTCGTTGCTGCCGTTCGCAAGCTGGCGGCCGCGGTCCAGCCAATCATTCCTGCCTCGGCGGAGAAGTTGATGGCCCTGATCGATAGCGGCAAGCGCGGCGATCCGATCACGCAGCCGGTGCCCATCTTCCCGCGTTTGGACCTGGCGGAGGGCGAGGAGGAAGCGGCGTGAAGCTGATCGACAGCCATTGCCACCTCAACTACCCCGGCCTGACGGAGCGGCAGGACGAAGTGCTGGCCAATGCCCGCGCACGCGGAATTGGCGGTTTTCTCAATATTTCCACCCGCCAGAAGGAGTGGGGCGACATTATAGCCACCGCAGAGCGCAACGCCGACGTTTGGGCAACGGTCGGCGTGCACCCGCATGAGGCCGATGCGCATCCTGACCTTGGCGCAACGGCGCTCGCCGAGGCGGCCGCGCACCCACGCGTCATCGCCATCGGCGAATGCGGGCTCGACTATTATTACGACAAGTCCGATCGCGGCGCGCAGCGCGAGCGATTTCAGGCGCATATCGAGGCGGCACGGGCGACCGGCCTCCCGCTGGTCGTGCACACCCGCGACGCCGAGGACGATACGGCCGAGATCCTGACCCGCGAGGTGGAGAAGGGCGGCGTGACCGGCGTCCTCCACTGCTTCACCGGCACCGCGGAGCTGGCCAGGAAGGGGCTCGAACTGGGCTTCTATGTCTCCATTTCCGGCATCGTGACCTTCAAGAACGCCAAGGAACTGCAGGAGACGGCCAGGATCATTCCGCGGGATCGGCTGCTGGTCGAGACGGATTCGCCGTTCCTGGCGCCGGTGCCGCACCGTGGGCAGACCTGCGAGCCGGCCTTTGTCGCCGACACCGCGGCTTTCCTGTCCGACCTGCGCGACGAGCCGCTCGACGAGCTGGCCGAAGCCACGACCGCCAACTTCTTCAGATTATTCCAAAAGGCCGTATGAAGATCCGGATCCTGGGCTGCGGGACCTCGTCCGGCGTTCCTCGGATCGGCAATGACTGGGGCAGTTGCGACCCCGGCGAACCCAGAAACCGGCGCACTCGTTCGTCAGTCCTGATCGAAAGCGAGGGCGAGCAGCTGTTGGTCGATTGCGGCCCAGACCTCAGGGAGCAGCTGCTCGCAGCCGGAATTGGGCAGGTCGACCGGGTGATCGTCACCCACGACCATGCCGATCATTGCCATGGCATCGACGAGCTCAGGGTCGTGTCCCAGATCCTCGGCCGTCCCGTGTCGCTCCAGGCACGGCCCGAAACGCTGCGGCGGCTTCGAAACCGCTTCACCTATATCTTTGAAGGCACGCCACTTTATCCCGCAGTCGTCGAGGCCAATCCAATCGAAGGCGGCATGCAGCTGGGTGGGGCGCGCCTGAGCTTCACCGACCAGCCCCATGGAGGCATCACCTCGCTCGGCATCCGCGCCGAGGAAGGCGGCCGCGCATTGGGTTATGCCATTGATTTTCATGAATTCACGACCGAGATGGCGAGATTGTACGACCGCGTTGACCTATGGATTTGTGATTGCCTCCGCGAGACGCCGCATCCGACTCATGCCCATCTCGATGCGGTTTTGGGCTGGGCGAGGGAGTTGAACGTCGGCCAACTGCTGCTGACGCACCTCGACAAAAGCATGGATTATGCGACCCTGACCGCCAAGCTGCCCGACTGGGCGGCGCCGGCATATGACGGGCAGGAGATCATCCTCGCATGAATGACGACCAGGCTCCCTATATCCTTTACCTTGCCTTGTGCGTGGTGCTCGTCGCCAGCGCGCTGTTCAGCCGGCGGCTGCCGATCGGCAAGACGGTGAAAATGGCCGGCGCCTGGGTCGCGATCTTTGGCCTGGTGTTTGCAATCTTCTCCTTTCGCAGCGAATTCATGGCGATCGGTCACCGCTTGAAGGCGGAAGCGATCGGCACACCCATCCAGTCCGGCGACGAGTTGCGCATCCCAATGTCCGACGACGGGCACTTTTGGGTGGAGGCATCGATCAACGACCATCAAGCGCCGTTCCTGGTCGACAGCGGCGCTTCGGTCACCACTGTCTCCAGGGAAACAGCCGATGCAGCGGGGATAGAGACTGGAATGCGCGTTGCGCTGGTTGAGACGGCCAATGGCACGGTCGGAATGCGTAAGGCGCGTGCCGGCAGCTTCTCGGTCGGCTCCATCCAGCGCAGCGACTTCCCCATCCAGGTCAACGACCATGACGATAGCAACGTCCTGGGGATGAATTTCCTGTCGTCGCTGGAAACCTGGCGCGTCGAGGGCAATTATCTCGTGCTGCGGCCATGACGAACGACTGGATGCTGGGCAGCCTTTACTTGCTGATGGCGATCATGCTGGTTGCAGGCTCGCTGATTGCGCGCCGAGAAAGATTCGCAAGGATGGCCACTATGAGCTTGGCCTGGATTGCAATTTTTGGCGCCGGCTTCATTCTGTTCACGTTCCGTGATGACCTCGGATATGTCGCGCAACGGCTGAAATCCGAGGCTACCGGCGCGCCTGTTGTCGAGGGACAGGAAGTGCGCATTCCGATGGCGATCGACGGCCATTTCTGGGTCGAAGGCTCGCTGAATGGCGTAGAGGTCAAATTCCTGGTCGATAGCGGCGCGACCATGACCACCATCGGCCGCGACACGGCGGAGGCGGCCGGCGTGTCGATCGCATCAGGCCGAGGCCAGATCGTCCGTACAGGTAACGGCATGCTGAAAGTCGCGACGGGTCGAGCCAACAGCCTGTCAGTAGGCCCGATCGAGCGCAGCAACGTGGGGCTGCACATTGCGGACCATGAGGATCTGAACGTGCTCGGCATGAATTATCTGTCGACCTTGCAGCGCTGGGGAGTCGAAGGCCGATGGCTGATCCTTCAGAGCTGAACGCATCGGCATGGGAAGCGAGAGGGGAATTCCCCCCGTCGCCCACGTCTAGTGCTTTACATAATACATATTATCATACTTACAGAACCACACGCGCGGCGGGACGTTGGAGCCCCCTCGCACTCCAGGGAGCATGAGATGGGCCTCGACCGCCTCGCCACGATCATGAAGCGGCTGCGTGATCGGGAAACCGGTTGCGAATGGGACAGCGTCCAGACCTTTGAGACAATCGCCCCCTATACGATCGAGGAAGCCTATGAGGTCGCGGACGCGATCAACCGTGGCGATATGGACGCGTTGGTCGACGAGCTCGGCGATTTGCAGCTCCAGGTCGTATTCCATGCGCGAATGGCGGAAGAAGCCGGCCATTTCACCCTGTCCGACGTGCTCCAACGCATTTCCGACAAGCTGGAGCGCCGCCATCCGCATATTTTCGGCGATGCCGACGAAGGCGGACATCACCTCTGGGAAGCGATCAAGGCCGAGGAACGCGCCAAACTGCCCGACAAGAGCGCCCTTGCCGGCATTGCCCTGGCCCTTCCCGCGCTAGAACGTGCGGCCAAGCTGCAGAAACGTGCCGCGCGCACCGGTTTCGACTGGCCGGACGTCGAAGGGCCGAAGGCCAAGATCCGCGAGGAACTGGACGAAATTGCCGAGGCGCCGCCGGAAATGCTGGAGGAAGAGGTGGGCGACCTGCTGTTCGCGGTTGTCAACTTCGCACGGTTTCTCAAGATCGAGCCGGAAGAGGCGCTCAGGAAAGCTAACCGCAAGTTCGAGCAGCGCTTCCGGACGATCGAGCAGGCTCCCGGCTTCGTCGAGATGAGCCTGGATGAAAAGGAAGCGCTGTGGGTCGAGGCCAAGAAGGCCCCGGCCGAAGTCTAGAGTCGCTCGAACCGTGCCCAATTCTCCGGGCTGAGCTTGACTGACAGGTGCAGCTGGTCGCCGTCCGGGTGCTGCTCCAGGACCTCTCCCCGCGCATGAAGCCAGGCGATCCGCGGCCCGTCGCCGGCATTCAGCCGGATGTGATGAGTCTGCGATTTGGCGTGCAGCAGGTGTGAAATCGCCTCGCGCAGGTCATCAACCCCTTCCCCGGTCAGGGCGGAAACGGCGATGACATCATCGCGGCGCCTGGCTTCGCCGAGCAATTCGACACGGTCGCTTGGCGCAAGCAGGTCGAGCTTGTTCCAAACCTCGAGGCGCGGTGGCGAATCCTCTTCCGCGAGGCCGAGGGACTCAAGCACCGCCTCGACATCCACCGCCTGCGCGTCGCTGTCGGGATGGGCGATATCGCGGACGTGGAGGATGAGGTCGGACGCCGCCACCTCCTCCAAGGTTGCCCGGAAGGCGGCGACGAGCTCGGTCGGGAGGTTCGATACGAACCCCACGGTGTCCGACAGGATCGCGCGGTCGAAGCCCGGGATCTTGACGTTGCGCATGGTCGGATCGAGCGTCGCGAACAGCAAGTCCTCGGCCATGACCGATGCCTGCGTCATGCGGTTGAACAGGGTCGATTTTCCGGCGTTGGTGTAGCCAACCAGCGCGATAATGGGCCAGGGCGCTCGCTGTCGCCTTCCACGGTGCAGTCCCCGAGTCCGCCTCACCTGGTCCAGTTCGCGGCGAATGCGCGCCATCCGGTCGCGGATCAGCCGCCGGTCGGCCTCGATCTGGGTCTCGCCGGGGCCGCCCAGGAAGCCGAAACCGCCCCGTTGCCGCTCAAGGTGGGTCCAGCTGCGCACCAATCGGCCTGCCTGATAGTCCAAATGGGCCAGCTCGACCTGCAATCGTCCTTCCGACGTCGCGGCGCGGTCCCCAAAAATCTCGAGAATCAAACCGGTGCGATCGATCACCTTGCACCTGGTTTCATCTTCAAGCGTCTTTTGCTGGACCGGTGTCAGCGCCGCATCGACGACCAGCAGTTTCGCGTCATGGTCTTCGGCGATCGCTGCGATCTCTTCGACCTGGCCCTTGCCGAACAGGCTGGCGGGCCGGATCTGGCGCAGCTTGAATGTCTTTCGAGCCACGACTTCGATGCCGATCGCCTGGGCAAGCCCCACCGCTTCGTCGATCCGGGCATCGATCGACCGCAAGCCCCCCTCCCCGATTCGTTCCGGTACGACAATGAGCGCCCGCTCCCCGCGCGTCACTCCTTCGTCGTCGCCACGGTTGAATATGCTCAGCCTTCTTCCTCCGCCTGCGCCTCACCGGCGAGGTTCAGGGGATGGCCCGGCTGCATGGTCGAAATGGCGTGCTTGTAGACCAGCTGGACCTGCCCGCCCCGTTCCAACACCAGTGAGAATTGGTCAAACCCGGCAACAGCCCCCTGAAGCATGACGCCGTTCACCAGGAACACGGTCATGGGTTCATGTTCGCGCGCCGCCGCATGCAGGAAGAGGTCCTGCAGCATGGCCTTCTTGCCATTGCCTCCATCCCCGCCTCCGCCCAGCGACAAGTCGTCCGGCGGATGAGTGGGCATGATGGTCGAGATGGCATGCTTGTAGACAAGCTGCGCATTCCCGTCCCGGCGCAGCAGAAGCGAGAAAGGGTCGAACCAGGTCACCACCCCCTGGAGCTTGACGCCCTTCACCAGGAAAATGGTCACCGGCACCTTTGATTTACGGATCCCATTCAGGAATTTATCCTGCAAGCTCAGCGATTTATCGGCCATTGTTCTTTTTATTCCTCATCGCGCTTGTCGCCGAGGCCGAGCGCCTTCAGCTTTCGATGCAGTGCCGAGCGTTCCATGCCGATGAACGAGGCAGTGCGGGAGATGTTGCCCGAAAATCGGCGGATCTGGATTTTGAGATATTCGCGCTCGAAGCTTTCGCGCGCTTCGCGGAGCGGCGAGCCCATGATCGCCAGCGAGGCTCCCCCCAGGCCGGTTGAGCCCTGGGAATCCAGGATCTCGGGCGGCAGAAGGTCAACCTCGATGCAGCCGACCCGGTCGCCCGGGGTCAGGATCAAGGTTCGCTCGATGATGTTCCGAAGCTGGCGGACGTTGCCGGGCCAGTCATGCGCCTGGAGCGCGGCCATCGCTTCCTTGGACAGCTCCGGCGTCTGGATACGCCGCTCGGCGGCAAATCGCGTAAGGAAATGATCGACCAGCTCGGGAATATCCTCCCGCCGTTCCCGTAGCGACGGAATCCGCACTGGCACCACGTTCAGCCGGTAATAGAGGTCTTCGCGGAAGCGCCCGGCGGCGATTTCGTCGGCGAGGTTTCGTGACGTCGCTGAAAGCACGCGGACGTCGACCTTCACGGGCCGTTGACCGCCAACCCGGTTATAGCTCTGGTCCGTCAACACCCGCAGGATCTTGGCCTGGGTCGTCGTCGGCATGTCCGCGATCTCATCGAGGAACAGGGTTCCGCCATGCGCCTGCTCGAGCAAGCCGGGCCGAGATATTCCGTTCTGCTCGCTTCCGAACAATTCCTCTTCCACGCGCTCTGGGCTCATCATCGCGGCAGACAGGACGATGAAGGGAGCCGCAGCGCGCGGGCTCCAATTATGGATCATCCGCGCCGCGATTTCCTTGCCGACGCCGGCCGGCCCGGTAATCAAAACCCGGCTGCCCGTCGGCGCCACGCGCTTCAAGGTAGCCCGGACCGTATTGATCGCCACCGACGTTCCGTCGAGCTGGTCGTCGGGCCCAAGCTGGTGGCGCAGGTTCGCGACTTCACGCCGCAACCGGTCGGTCTCGGTCGCCCGCCCGACCAGATGCAGGAGGCGGTCCGCCTTGAACGGCTTTTCGATGAAATCGACGGCGCCTTCCCTGATCGCGGCGACCGCCGTGTCGAGGTTGCCATGTCCCGAGATCATCAGCACCGGCAGGCTCGGGTCGCGCCGCTTGATCTGCTCGAGCAGCTGGAGGCCATCGAGCTTCGAGCCTTGGAGCCACACGTCGAGCAGCACCAGGCTTGGGCGGCGATCGTCTATGGCATCGATCGCGGCCGTGCTGTCCGCGGCGGAGCGCACCGCATAGCCTTCGTCCTCCAGGACGCCAGCGACCAGCTCCCGGATATCGGCTTCATCATCGACTACCAGCACTTCCAGCGCCATCAGTGCCCTTCCTCTTCACCATATTCGTCATCTTCGCCGCCATGCCCAGCCGACGGCTGCGGCTCGTCGGTCGCCATGGTGGCGAGCCGATCGGCGTCTAGGGCGATGCGAACGCGGGTGCCTCCCCCCGTCCTGTCCAAAAAGGCGATCTCTCCCAGATGTTCCTCGACGATCTTCTTGACGATCGCGAGGCCCAGGCCGGTGCCGCGAACGCGGGTCGTCATGTAAGGCTCGGTCAGGCGCTCTCGATCCTGGGGCAGCCCGACCCCGGTGTCGAGGACGTCGATCACCAGTTGTTCGTCCTCGCGCCTGATCGACAGATCGATGCGATCCCCATCGGCATGCTGATCGCCGCGATTGCGCCGCGCCTCAATGGCTTCCACCGCATTCTTGACGACGTTGGTCAGCGCCTGGCCGAGCTGCCTGCGATCGCAGACCAGCGGTATCTCGCCACTTGGCGGATCGATGCTGAAGGTAATCCCCGGATGCGCAACCTCGTGAAGGAACAGTGCTGCGCGGGCGATATCATGGACGTTTTCCTGACGGAAAATCGGCTTGGGCATCCGCGCGAAATTGGAGAATTCGTCAACCATCCGCCGCAGATCGCCAACCTGGCGAATGATCGTGTCGGTCAGCCGCGCGAAGGTTTCGGGATCGGAGGCAATCTCGGTGCTATAGCGCCGCTGCAGGCGCTCGGCCGCCAGCTGGATCGGCGTCAGCGGGTTCTTGATCTCGTGGGCGATCCGGCGGGCAATATCGGACCAGGCGGCGCGCCGTTGGTCGCTAAGCTGGTCCGTGATGTCGTCGAAGGTCAGGACGAAGCCATCCTCATAGCGCATTCGCTTCACCGCTAGCGTGCGTTGGCCCTCTGCCGAATGGACCAGCACATCGGCATCGCGGGTTTCGCCGCCAAGGAATTCGGCGAGCTCGGCGGAGACCTCGGCCAATTCGCGCCCTTCGACACTCTCCTCGCCGCGGCGAATCAGAGTCTCCGCAGAACTGTTGGTGAGCAGGATGCGGCCGTTGGCATCAACCACGATCACTCCGGCGGTGACGCTCGAAAGCACCGCCTCGATAAACGCCCGGCGAGTGTCGAGCTGCTCATTGGCGGCCATCAACGCGCCGGTCTGCTCTTGTAGCCGGCCCGTCATGCGGTTGAAGGCCGTGCCAAGCGTGGCAATCTCATCGTCGGCCGGCCCGATGATCGGTACGCGCGCGCTGAGATCGCCCTCCTCGATCCGGCCCGCCGCATCGACCAGCTCTTCGACGGGCCTGAGCAGCCGGTCCGCCAGCTTCAAGGCGGTAAAAATGGCCAGGGCAACGATCAGCAGCGCGCCCGCCAGCAGCGCCGCGTTGAATTTCAACTGGTTGCTCCGACTGCGCTCGAGCAATGCGCGATAGTCGGTCAGCACGCCGTTCGCACGTTCGATCTGTTGACGGAAATCCGCGCTAACCTTGCGAGCAACGAACAAATAGGTGTTCTTCGTATTGGGCAGCGGGGTAAGCACTGCGATCCGCCCAGCGGTCAACACTTCGGCGGCATTGGTTTCACCTTTTAGGCGAGCCAGGGCTTGTGCCACCTGAGCCGGGTCGATCAAACCTTCGTAATAATAGCCTTTGAGGAAGGTGAGCTGACCGTTTGCTCCAATGGAGATGATCGCAGATTCATTGAGGCTGCGTTGGTAAGTTTGGCGCCCTAGAAATTCTCCAATTTCCGGGCTCTCCATCGGATACTGGCTGAGAGCAGCCGACAGATCGCCGGCCATCGCGACCGCTTCGCCGCCGACGCGGTTGACCTCGCTATTGTACGTCGATTGGGCCAGTTCGACGGTATTTTCCAGCATTCCCCGCGCCCGGTCGGAAAACCAGAATTCAAGGCCCGATTGCAGCAGCAGCGAGGCAAAAATGGCGACGATCACCGTTGGCACGGCTGCGATCACCGAAAATAGCGCCACCAGGCGGGTGTGGAGTTGGCCGGTACCGATCGCCCGCGCTACCGCGCGCGACCTGGCGATCTTGCGCGATAGCAGCACCATCAGCACGATCGCGGGAATGAGATTGGCAATCAGCAGCAGCGCGATCTGCGGGGGCGACAGCATCGAGCCAGGCTCCGCCTCGCGGCTCAGCATCGTGTAGCTGAGCACCAGCGTGCCGATGAGTAACACGGCACTGCCAATCGTCGCCCAATCATAAATCCGCCCGCTATCCCGTTCACGGGCAAGCCAGCGAGCCTTAGGCGTTTCGATCAGATCAGATTCGGCAGACTGCACATCCATGCTAGTCGTGGCCTAGCATGGTCGCGTTGCATAAAAAACACAGTTTGTGGTGGTGCTGCGTAGGCGGCCGAGCGCTGGACTCGCTAATGACCGGAATCCATCCTGAGCGGAGATTAGTAGACACGCTATGCTGTTGATGTGTCTAAGAGACACTCACGATGGCGATCTATAATGCTAGTGTGGATTTGAGTGACGCATTCACACAGTAGAGGATCGAGCCACAAGGCCCGCAAACCAAACGGCCCGATCCAACTACAATAATACGCTATCGGAACTAATTAAACCCGCACACAGCCTTCTGGCGTGCAACGAAATATTTTGCACTGACCGCTAGAATTGCAAACAGTCATAATAGTCGGGTCTGGATATGCTGCGAGAACCGGTGCCGGCGGTAACGCCACGACAACTAGCGCGAGTACAGCTTGCTTTATTTCTTTTTTCACGGCGAATCTCCTGTGAATAGATTCGGCCGATGAAGAATGCCGCGCAGGATTTAATCGGTCAATTCAGGCTGCCGGCCGTGATTGCCAGGGCGAATAAAAGTCGCGCAGCATTCCGATAACGACCTTCGGATCGTCCTGTGTATTGACCTTGTTGCGAAATTCGGCCGAGCCCGGGAGGCCCTTGGTGTACCAACCGATATGCTTGCGGGCCAAGTTGACACCGGTCTGGGCGCCATAGAGCGATTGCATGGCGTCATATTGTTCGAGGATGGTCGCAAGCTGCTCGTCCATCGAGGGGTCAGGCCTGTGCCCGCCGCCGGCAAGGTCGCTCATCACCTGTCCCAGCAGCCACGGCCTGCCATAGGCGCCCCGCCCGATCATCACGCCATCCGCTCCCGATTGCTGAAGCGCGGTGCGGCTGTCCTCAAGGCTGCAGATGTCGCCGTTGACGATGACCGGCAGCGAGGTCGCCTGTTTGACCTTCTTGACGAATGTCCAGTCGGCGGATCCGCGGTACATCTGGTTGCGGGTACGGCCGTGGACGGTGATCATCTGGACACCCAGCTCCTCGGCGATCCGCGCCAGCTCTGGAGCATTGAGGCTATCGTGGCACCACCCCATGCGCATCTTTAAGGTCACCGGCACCTTCACGGCCTTGACGGTGGCGTCGATGATCGCGGCTGCAAGCGGCAGGTCGCGCATTAGCGCCGAGCCCGCTTCGCCATTGACCACCTTCTTCACCGGGCAGCCCATGTTGATGTCGATGATCGCCGCTCCGCGCTGCTCGTTGAGCTTCGCGGCCTCGGCCATTGCCTCGGGCGCACAACCGGCCAGCTGGAGCGACACCGGTTCTTCGACCGGGTCCCAGGCGGCTTTCTGAAGCGACTGGCGCGTCTCCCGGATCATCGCCTGGCTGGCGATCATTTCGCTGACCGTGAGCCCGGCCCCGTAGCGCTTGACGGTCTTGCGGAACGGCAAATCGGTGACACCAGTCATCGGCGCCAGGATGACGGGCGCGTCAATGGTCACGGGACCGACCGAGATGGGCTTTGTAAGGCTCATGGGAAGGCGCGCCTTTACAGGAAGGGCCGGATGCGGGCAAGGCGCCGGTCATGACCGTCTCCGCCCTCATCGTCGCCGCCGGCTCCGGAAGCCGAATGGGCGGCGAATTGCCTAAGCAATTTCGGCCGATCGGGGGCAAGCCGGTGCTGGCCCATGCGGTCGACGCTTTGGCGTCACATCGGGCGGTCGATGTTGTCAAAGTGGTGATTGGCGAAGGCCAGCGGGACCTGGCCCGGGCCGCTTTGGGCGACCGAAACGTCGAACTGGTCACCGGTGGAGCCGAGCGCTCCGACAGCGTTCGGGCCGGCATGGAAGCGTCCGAGGCCGCCGTCATCCTGGTCCACGATGCAGCTCGCCCCTTCTGTCCGCCCGAGGTTATCGACCGCCTCCTCGCGGCATTGGGCGCGGCCGAAGGTGTTGTTCCAGTCCTTCCCGCTGTAGATTCCCTCGCCCGGGCTGGCGCCTTTCTTGGCGAGGCCGTTGACCGGTCGCAGATTGTCCGCATCCAAACCCCGCAGGCATTCCAGCGTCGCAGCCTTGCTGAATCCTACGCGCAATGGAGCGGTCCGGGGCCCACCGACGAATCGACGGTTTTGCGAGCGGCCGGTCGCCCCGTGGCGGTCGTCGAGGGCGATCCACTGCTGGAGAAATTGACCACCGCCGCCGACTGGCAGCGCGCCGAGGCTTTTCTCAATTCACGGCTTATCCCCCGAACCGGATTGGGGTTCGACGTCCATGCCTTTGCCGGCGCCGGACCGATCATGATGGGCGGGATCGAAATCCCTTACCAGCGCGGGCTTGCCGGTCATAGCGATGCCGATGTCATACTCCATTCGATCACCGATGCCCTGCTGGGCGCGGGCGGACTTGGCGACATCGGCCAGCATTTCCCGCCCAGTGATCCGCAATGGAAGGGGGCCGACAGCGCCATCTTCCTGGCGGCCGCTGCAAAGCTGGTACGAGACGCGGGCGGAACAATCGACTTCGTCGACTGTACCGTCATCTGCGAAACACCTAAGGTCGGTCCCTATCGTGACGCCATGCGGTCACGGGTGGGGACGATCCTCGACCTTCCCGTGTCGTCGGTCAGTATCAAGGCTACGACCACCGAGCGGCTTGGTTTTACCGGTCGCGGCGAGGGCGTCGCCGCCCAGGCCGTGACAAATGTGCGCATGCCGCCCGTCAACTTGTAGCGCGGCGCAGCCAAGCCTAAGTTTCCGTTTCAAGGATCGACAATGGATTACCTGCTTCCCGAGGATATGGTGGCCAAGGCCCGCGAGGTGATCGAGGCCAACCGCAAGGCGGGCCGCCGAGTGGCGGTCGCCGAAAGCTGCACCGGCGGGCTCGTCAGCGCCGCCCTGACAGAGATTCCGGGCTCCTCCGACGTGTTCGAAGCGGGCTATGTCACCTATTCCAACGCCGCCAAAATGTCGGAGCTCAACGTCTGCCTCGACGTGGTCGAAACCTTCGGGGCCGTTAGCGTGGCAACGGCCTGGGCGATGGCGCAGGGATGCCTCGAGGCTTCGGATGCCGATGTCGC
>JBJMUA010000006.1:0-25112 GCA_045811425.1 Sphingomicrobium sp.
CGACCCAAGTTTTGAGCATATGGTGGCCCAGCGCTTCCCGCTCGACCAGATTGTCCAGGCTCACGAGGCCGTCGAGTCGGGAACAACTATCGGTAACGTCGTGCTCATGCTCGACTAGCTATTAGCGAGCAGGCCGACTGCCCCGGTCGGGGCGTTTCGTTATGTCCGCTTTCCACCCATTCCGGTCATTACGGCTGAAGGAGAACGCGGCCTCGCACCTCACCGTTTTCCAGCAGCTGATGAGCCCTAGCGGCGTCCTTTAGCGGCAGCACTATATATTCCGGTGGGCGGATTGTCTGGCCTTTCAACATCTCGCTCAGCGCGTTCACGGCTGTCTGCAAAATTTCACCGTCGAGTGCTTCCGAAGAATAGCCCGTGATGGTGAGGGGCCGGAGGAGTTCCCAAGCGTCGAGGCTGACATTTCCTCCTCCAACCGCGCCGACAAGGCATAGCGTGCCGTGGGGTTTGAGCGCCGTCACACATGTGCCGAACAGGTTGCCAGCCACCGTATCGAGGACGCCATCGACACTCTGCGGCTCCAAGTGCCCGTCGGAAAGAATTACTTCAGAAGCCCCAAGCGAACGGACATATTCGGTGTCTTCAGGACGCCGAATGATTGCTACGACCGTTGCGCCGCTTGCGTTGGCAATTGTTGTTGCCATTGAACCGACGCCACCAGCCGCGCCGGTTACCACGACACGCTTTCCACTAAGCTCACCTATCGTTCGCAGCCCCTCGAAAGCGGTGACTGCAGCAAGGCCGAGAGCCGCCATTTCGGCAGCATTCACTCCGTCGGGCACGGCTGCCAAAGTAGCTCCTTCCACGGTCACGAAGTCTGCATAGCCGCCGTCACGTTCAGCCCGAACGCCCGCCAGGCCTTGCATCATGGTGATGACCCGCTGACCGCGCTTCCATTCTCCGGCCTCGGCACCGACGTCATCAATCAATCCGACAACTTCCATGCCCGGAGTGTAAGGGAACGGCGATGGAGCTAGAATGGGCGCGTTGCCCGCCCGAATGTGCAATTCGATGTAATTGACCGCCGCAAATTCAGTTTTGACCCGCACCTCGCTTGAACGCAGCGCGGGCAACTCAACTGAGCGATATTCGAGTACATCGGGTAAACCAGGGCGGTCGATTTGTATCGCGTTGGGCATTGAATGGCTCCTACATGAAAGCGGGAGCGCAATGTCTCTCAGGCGGGCGGGTGCTCAATGACAGCGACGCCCGATGAGGCTGTTCCTATCATGGCCGGACAAGTCGGCCCAGTTCCATTGGAACGACCGCTTTCCGCCCATTGCGGTCCTTAGCGCCGCGAATTTCCGTCAATCTGCCAATCGGTCTACGCCGTCCATAACCAGCATGCATCGCCACCATGCCTTCTTGGCAGGCGGCATTCAGCTTGGGATGCTATATCGCCAGCGCAATGATCAAGAATCCCGACCGCCGGCTGTTCCTCGGCCTCCTCGGCACCAGCGCGGTTGCCGGCATTTGCCTGTTCGCCGCGGGCCGCGGAACGGCTGCAGCGTTTGAAATCCGGTACAGCGCGGCCGAATGGCGCCGCCGCCTTGGGCAGGAGCGCTATCATATCCTGCGCGAAGCAGGCACGGAGCGGCCGTTCACCAGCGCACTGCTCAAGGAAAAGCGCAAGGGCGTGTACGCCTGCGCCGGTTGCAACCTCCCCCTGTTCAGCTCTGCCGCGAAATATGACAGCGGCACCGGCTGGCCGAGTTTCTGGAAAGCGCTTCCGAACGCCGTCGCCCACGGTAGCGCCCCGGCGCTGGCGATGTTCGGGACCGAGGAACATTGTCGCCGCTGCGGCGGGCACCTCGGCCATATATTCGACGACGGGCCTCCGCCGACCGGTAAGCGCCATTGCATCAACGGCCTGTCGCTTAGCTTCAGGCCCGCCTGATGCTGGTGTTCATCCTCGCCTATCTGGGCGGTATCCTCACCATTCTCAGCCCCTGCATCCTGCCGGTGCTGCCGTTCGTGTTCGCACGCGCCGACCGGCCATTCCTGCGCAACGGCTTGCCGCTGTTGGCGGGCATGGCGATCACCTTCGCCGGTGTGGCGACCCTGGCCGCGGTGGGCGGCGGATGGGCGGTCGCCGCCAACAGCGCTGGGCGCTGGATCGCCATTTTTCTGCTCAGCGCCTTCGCGATCCTCTTGATCTTCCCCAACCTCGCCGAGCGCGCGATGCGGCCGCTGGTCGGGCTGGGCGAACGGCTGTCGGCGAAGGGAAGCGAAGACCGGATCGGCGGCTCGCTGCTGCTTGGTGTGGCAACAGGCCTGCTGTGGGCACCCTGCGCAGGTCCCATCCTGGGCATCATCCTGACCGGCGCGGCACTGTCGGGCGCAAGCGCGGCCACCGCCGGCCTGCTGCTCGCTTATGCGCTTGGGGCCGCGACCAGCCTGGCGCTCGCGCTGCTGATCGGCGGCAAGGTCTTCGCGGCGATGAAACGCTCGATCGGCGCCGGCGAACGGGTCCGCCAGGCGCTCGGCGTGCTGATCCTCATCGGCGTCGGTGTGATCGCGCTAGGACTGGACACTCGCGTGCTTGCCAGGCTCTCGACCGCGCAGACGTTCGCCTTCGAGCATCGCCTGGCCCGCCTGCTAGGCATGCAGGATGAGGAACTGACCACGAAGACCGGCGGCACCCTGCCGGTCGAGGGATCGCTCCCCGCCCTGGACGGAGCCGTCCTCTGGCTCAATTCGCCACCGCTCACCAGGGAGCAGCTGCGCGGCAAGGTCGTGCTGATCGACTTCTGGACCTACAGCTGCATCAACTGCATCCGCTCCGTGCCCTACGTCCGTGCCTGGTACGAGCGCTACAAGGACCAGGGCCTGGTCGTCATCGGCGTCCATTCGCCCGAGTTCGCCTTCGAGCGCGAACCGGCCAACGTCCGCAAGGCGGTCGCCGACTTCGGCATCGGATACCCGGTCGCGCTCGATAACGAGCTCAAGATCTGGCGCGCCTTCGACAATCATTATTGGCCTGCTCACTATCTGGCGGACGCCAAGGGCCGGATTCGCTACCACCATTTCGGCGAAGGAAGCGACGAGGAGACCGAGGCGGCGATCCGCGCGCTGCTGGCGGAAAATGGCGCCATGAAGCTGGGCAGCCGGGCGAGTGTTGAAACATCGGGCGCCAGCGCCGCGGCTGACCTGGCTTCGCTGCGCAGCCGCGAAACCTATATTGGCAGTCGCCGCGCATCCGGCTTCGTTTCCCCCGGCGGCCTGCGCGATGGCGTCCATGACTTCTCGCTGCCCCCCGAGCTTGGCCTCAATGACTGGGGGCTGGCCGGCCGCTGGCTGGTCGAGCCGCAGCGCTCGGTCCTGCAATCGCCCGGCGGCCGGATCGCGTTCCGTTTCCGCGCCCGCGACCTGCACCTGGTGCTGGGCAGTTCGACCGGCCGGCCAATCCGGTTCCGGGTCTCGATCGACGGCAAGGCGCCGGGCCGCGACCATGGCATGGACATTGACGCGGCCGGAACGGGACAAGTCAGGGCACAGCGGCTCTATCAACTGGTCCGGCAGCAGGACCCCAGCGGCGAGCGGCTATTCACCATTGAGTTCCTCGATCCCGGCGCCGAGGCCTACGCCTTCACCTTCGGCTAATTCAGGCGGCTAGCTCAGGCGGCGAGCTCGAACGCGTCGGGCTCGCGGTCGCAGGCTTCGCGCCATTGCTGCCTCCGCCGCTCTGCCAGCGCATATTGAAGCGCATAGAAATGCTGCGCCGGGTTCGCCCGGAACGAGGCCGGCAGCATTGGATCGGCTCGGAGACTCCCTTCGACGTTGCTCAAGCTGCGCTTGCGGTCGCGTGCGGCAGCGCGAGCCAACGCCTTGTCACTGGCCAGGCGTCGCGCCGTTCGCGCCAGCCTTGTCGCGTCGATTGCCTGCCAGGCCGATGCCAATGCCTGCTGATCCACCGCCGAAGCGGCATATGCTTCGCTTAGTTCGCCCAGTAGCAGTGCCGATTCAGCTTCCACCGCCAGCCCCGTCCGCCTTGCCGCGTGACTTTGCTCGAGTGCGGCTAGCAACTCGGCGGGAAGGCGGGCCTCGGCCTCGCCGCGAAGCGCCGGCGTCGCGCTCAGGCGATAGGCCCCATATGCGGCCGAGCAGCGGGCGCGAGACGCCTCTCCCAAGGCCTCGGCTAGCATGGCCAGCGCAGATCTTGCCTGCTCCCGGCCCGAGATCAGCCAGCTCCAGCGGTCCAGCCGTTGCTGCAGCGCCGTGAGCGCGCGGGCGATCCGAAGCTCCCGCCGCGCTTCTGCCAGCGCCCAGGCGTGGACGCCCCGCGAATGATCGAACAAATGGTGCAGCACCACCGCGCGCTGGCCATGATCGCGCGGCCGACCGGCGAGTGCCTTCACATCCTCTTCAAGCTGCTCGACCAGGCCCTGCTGGTGCGCGGCGATAATATCCATTCGCCTTCGCTAGCAGGTCAGCAGTTGAAAAGCGGTTACTCAAAACACAGCGATATTGCTCATTGCCAGCAAAGTCGAACCGGCTTGCGCCACCTGCAGGCCATTGAAGGCAAAGAAAAAGGGCGGCCCCATCAGGGACCGCCCTTGATCTTGGCGAAGCAGTTGAACCTAGAAGACCGTCATATAGGCTTCGTTGCCAACGAACCCCATTTTCGAGACCTTGGCCTGCTTGGTTACTGCCAGAACCTGGTCAACCAGCTCGTAGCGGGCATCCGGCTCAGGCTGCAGGTGGAGTTCCGGGATCGGATCCATCTGCTGCGTGACGTCCAGGTACTGGCGCAGCTGGGTCAGGTTCACGGGCGCGCCATTCCACAGCACCGCGCCACCCTGGGTGACGACGATCTTGTTCTTGACCGGATCGATCGGCGGCGGCGGGTTCTGGCTGGTGTCCTGCGGCAGGTCCAGCTTCACCGCGTGGGACTGTGGCGGAATGGTAATGATGAACATGATGAGAAGAACCAGCATGACGTCGATCAGCGGCGTCGTATTGATATCCATCATCGGCTCGCCTTCGACGTTCGAGCCAGTGGTTTGCATCGCCATTGTGGCTTGCTCCTAATCTACAGCCGCTGGACATTGCCGCCCGGAGGCGGCTGCGAAATGAAGCCAACACGTGCGAAGCCCGCGCGCTGCATGGTGAACACCGTGCCGCCGATGCACTTGTACGGCGTATTGACGTCACCGCGGATATGCACTTCCGGCATATTTTCCTCGGTGATGTTCTCGACACCTCCGACGCGCTTGATCTGCTCTTCCAGCGCCTTGACGGCACGGTTGAGAAGTTCCTCATTGTTGATCTTCGTCAGGTTCCAATAAACCTCGCACGTCCCTCCTGGTCCACCGCGCACCGTCAGCGAGACGTTTTCCGGCTTGGTTTCGGTCGGCTCGTTGCGAACTTGCGGCAAGGTAATCGGCACGGACTGGATCACCACCGGCACGGTGATGAGGAAGATGATCAGGAGAACCAGCATCACGTCGACGAGCGGCGTGGTGTTGATGTCCGACATGGGAATGTCTTCGCCCGTGTCGTGTTCGCCCACTTGCATTGCCATGAGGCGTTTTTCCTTCTTCGTTCAACTCATTCCGGGCCGGCCGCGGGCATTGCCGCCAGCCCGGAGAGATCACGTTAGCGAGCGACCGTGGCAGTCGGCGCCGGCTTGGCAACCTGAGCCGGCTTGGCCGGAGCGCCGATCGCCGGCTTCACCGCACCGTTCGACATCAGATAGCCATGGATGTCGTTGGTGAAGGCCGCGAGGTCCTCGGAGATCGACTTGTTGCGACGGATCAGCCAGTTGTAGGCGAGCACCGCCGGAACCGCGACGACCAGGCCGAGCGCGGTCATGATCAGCGCTTCGCCGACCGGGCCGGCAACGGTCGAAATCGATGCCTGGCCCGACGCACCGATCTTGATCAGCGCGCGGTAGATGCCGATGACGGTGCCGAACAGACCGATGAACGGTGCGGTTGATCCGACGGTCGCGAGGAAGGCCAGGCCTTCACCCAGGCGGTTGGTGATCGAACCCTGCGAACGGGCCAGCGAGCCCGCCATCCAGTCATGCTGGTCGATCGGGTCGGTCAGCTTGCTGTGCTGGTCCTGCGCGACCAGCGCATCCTCGACGATCGCGCGGTAAGCGCTGCGCTGCTCAAGCTTGCTGGCTGCTTCACGCAGGTTCGGCGAGTTCCAGAAACTGGCGCGAACCTTGTTGGCCTGGCCCATGATCTTTTGCTGCTGCAGCAACTTGGTGAACAGGATGTAGAAGCTGAACACCGACATCGCGACCAGGATGATGAACACGGTCCACGAAATCAGGCCGCCTTCCTGTAGGGCCTGGAAAAGGCCGTAGGGGTTGTCGCCGGCGGGGGTTGTTGGAGCTGCCATATATTTGACTTTCCTATGTAAATTCTTGGGTTTGGAGTTGTTTGAAACTTAGTCCGAGGGAAGCTCCCAGCGGATGCGCTGACTGTAGCTGTCCGAAATCGGATTACCTGCCTGGTCCTTCGCCGGCGTGAACCGAGCGCGGCGACGCAGGATACTGCAGGTAGCATTGTCGAGCGCGGACGAACCTGAAGAAGCAGTGATCGAGCAATCCGCGACGCGCCCATCAGGACCGATGGTCAGTTTGACCGCGGTCGTTCCCTGCTCCTCGTTGCGGATCGCGGACTGCGGATAATCGTCGGTCGAAAACAGCGAGACCAGGTTGCCCTTGGCGCGAGCTGCCTGGGACACCCTTGGCGCCGGGGGCGCCGGCGGCGCCGGCGGCGCGCGCGGCGTGATCACCGGCGGCGGCGCGACCGGCGTCGAAATGATCGGAGGAGCCACGGTGTTGGTCCGCACGATCGGCGGCGGCGCAACAATTTGCGGCGGTGGCGGCGTGTTCTGTTCCGGCGGCGGAGGCGGCTCCTCTGGCGGGGGCGGCGGCTCGTCCTCGACGTCGAAGGTTTTCATCTTCTCGGCTGCAGCTTTGACGACGTTATAGGCAAGCCCCGTCACCAGTGCGTAGCCGAGAGCAATGTGGATGAGCGCCACGATGATAATCGCCGCCGTGCGGTTGGAGCTCATCTGGTTGCGTCGAGCGTAGGACATTAAGCCGCAAGTCTCCTCGATGGTCGAGTTCCACGACCTTCTCGGAGTTGGTCGCTTGACGCGGCCCGAGCTGTCGTGGAACCGCCGATGTATTACTATATCATCGGCAGATACGCGCCACCCTTAATGAAGCGAAAATGGCTGCGCAACGAATTTTGTTCCGAATGCGGCAAAGGTCGCACGAAATCAGGGCGCAATAGGCGCGCTTCCCCTACGGATTGGGGCTTTCTCCAATAAAGGATGCAATCTCCACGCCGACGCTCCGGGCATCGGGGTACACATCGGGTTTGACACTTTTGATACGTAGTGCCTTGACCCCGCGGTAGGCTGCAATGCGTTGAAAAATAGCGTGAACCAGTGATTCTTGCAGATTGTAGCGCCGCTCCTGGGTGATGCGGACCACCTCGTTTTTTAGATAGTCATAGTTCCAGGCATGGACAGGATCGTCAGACGGCGGAGGGTCGAGATCCTCCAGCCATAATTCTATCGAGATGAGCAGCCGCTGGGGGTTGCCGATCTCGAATTCGTGAAACCCGATGTCGGCCGTGACCTCCAGCGAATCGAGGAGGATGCGGCTCTGCCGGACTTTCAGATGCGCCGGCACCATGCCCTGCAGCTTGACCGGTTCTTCGCTCATGGTTGCTCCAAGAATTGCACATCCCGCGGCAGGTTCATGAACCGCTGGCCGCCATCCAGGGTCAGCGTCTGGCCCGTCATGCCCGGCGAATCAATCAGATAGCGGAGCGCCGCGATCACATCGGCAACTTCGATACCACGCCCCAGGGGATTGAGCTTGTGAACCGCGGAGAAATTCTCCTGATCCTGCTCGCCCGAAGGAAGCATCAGGGCGGGCGCGATCGCATTCACCCGGATACCGGATTGCGCCAGCGCTCGCGCGGCAAGTTCGCCCAGGCCCGCCAATGCATATTTCGAAATGCTATAGCTGAGGAAATCTGGATTGGGCGCGGCCAGCTTGGCATCCAGCAGGTTGACCACCAGTGCGTCGCCGCCCGAATGCCTTCGCGCCAGTTCGTCGATCAACAGCATCGGCGCTCGTGCATTCACCCGCAGATGTGCATCAAACTCCTGGGCGCTGGCCGCGCCGAATCCGTCAAAGGAAAATCGTGCGGCGTTGTTGACCAGCAGGCGGACCGGCGGAAGGCCTTCGGCGGCGGCGAAGATGGGCTCGGCACACTGGGCTTCGGCCAGGTCAGCGACCGCTCTGACTGCTCCGCCCGGCACCGCATCATGATCATGATGAACATGGGCGACGACCGCCCAACCGTCATCGAGCAGCGCCTGGACGATCTGCTCGCCGACCCGTTTGCCACCTCCGGTGACGATCGCTGTTCGATGTTGCTCGTTCACCAGGCGTCATTGCGAGGAGTGAAACGACGAAGCAATGCATTAATGCGCTAGCGCTGGATTGCTTCGGCAACCCGTTCCTCGCAATGACGAGCAAATGCCCGAGAAGCGCGCGCCCCTCGAAGCCCATGGACAGAGCCTCGCCGCGCTCGCCGCCGCCATCGAGGCCCGCGGCGGGCCGCCGCCGGTCAACCTTTGGAACCCGTCGCACTGCGGCCATTCGGCCATGCGCATCGCCCGCGACGGAACCTGGTTTCATGAGGGCCGGCCGATCCTCCGCCCGGCAATGGTGCGCTTGTTCGCATCGGTACTGAGGCGCGAGCCTGACGGCAGCCACGTGTTGGTGACGCCAGTCGAAAAACTCACCATCGAGGTCGAGGCAACTGCATTTCGAGCCACACAAATGACGATGGATGGCGAAGGCGAAACCCGACGGATCGGCGTGACTCTCGACAGTGGCGACGCGCTGATTGTCGATGCCGACCATCCGCTCACGGTCATCGAAACGGCGGACGGCCCCTCCCCGCGCATCGCTATCCGATTTGGGCTCGAGGCGGAGCTCAGCCGGCCGCTCTATTATGAACTGGCCGAGATTGCGCTGGCCGAGGGCCATGAACCGCCCGGCATCTGGTCTGCCGGGACATTCTTCAAGCTTGTGCCGTGAGCCTGATCGAGCGAATCGCCTTGGCCCTGGCCAACGAGCCGCCGCACGGCCTGCTGCCGGGCGACCTGGTGGAAGGGCTCGAGGGTGAGCCGCGCCATGCCGCGGTGCTGGTCGCCATTACGGATCGTCCGGAGCCTGGACTGATCCTGACCCAGCGCCGCGAGCATTTGCGGACCCACGCCGGCCAGGTCGCCTTGCCCGGCGGCCGCATCGACGAGGGCGAGGACGCCGTGGCGGCGGCGCTGAGAGAGGCGCAGGAGGAGATCGGGCTCAATCCCGCGCTCGTTCGCCTGCTAGGCGAGGCGGATCGCTATGCCACGGTCACGGGATATTCGGTGACGCCGGTCATCGGCGTTATCCCGCCCGACCTGGAGCTGGCGCCGAATCCCGCGGAAGTTGCCGACTGGTTCGAAGCGCCGCTTGATTTTGTGCTCGATCCCGCCAACCAGCGGCAGATGACCGCCGAATATCGGGGCCGCTCGCGGCATTATTATCAGATCGATTGGCAGGGCCGTCATATCTGGGGCGCCACGGCCGCCATGCTGGTCAATCTATCCCGGCGAATCGCATGAAACTCGACCCCAATGAATGGCTCGGCCGCCAGGGCATCAGGCGGCTGCTGAAGGCCCTGGACGCGAAAGGCGGCAACGCGCGCTTCGTCGGTGGCGCGGTTCGCGATTTCCTGCTTGGCGAACATCCGGACGATCTCGACCTGGCAACGACCCATTCGCCGGAAGAGGTGATCCGGCGCCTCGAATCCGCTGGTATCAAGGTCGTCCCTACCGGCATCGAGCATGGCACGGTCACCGCCATTTCCTCAGGGACAGTCGTCGAAGTGACGACGCTCCGCTCCGACGTCTCCACCGACGGCCGCAGGGCGACGGTCGCCTTCACCGACGATTGGCCACAGGACGCCAGCCGGCGCGACTTCACCATCAATGCCCTTTACTCCGATCCATACAGCGGGCTGATCTTCGATTATTTCGACGGGCTGGAGGACCTTGCGTCGCGAACCGTGCGGTTCATCGGCGAGCCGTTGCAGCGGATTGCCGAGGATCACCTGAGGATACTCCGCTATTTCCGCTTCCACGCCCGCTATGGCCATGGCGAGCCGGATTCCCATTCGCTTGATGCCTGCACCGCGCGCGCAAATGATCTGATGGCCTTGTCGCGCGAACGGATCGCCGACGAGCTGTTGAAACTACTGGCACTCGAAGAACCGACGCCCACGATTCGATTGATGCGAGACCGCGGCATTTTCAACCCGGTGATCCCCGAACTGACCGAAATCGACCGGTTCGAGGCGCTTGTTAGGGCCGAGCGCGATGCCGGCATTGGCGCGGATCCACTTCGCCGGCTGGCGGCGCTGCTACCGGCCAATATCGAGGTTGCGACCCGAGTTGCCGCCCGGCTCAAATTGTCGAACAAGGCAAAGAAACGGCTGGGCAGTGCGGCGGACCCGTCACTCGGCCGCGACCCGCATGCGCTGGCCTACCGGGTGGGCTCGCAAATTGCCGTGGATCGACTGCTGCTCGCCGGAGAGCCGGGTCTTGCTTCACAAATCGCGGGCTGGACTCCGCCTCGGTTGCCGGTGACTGGCGGCGCCCTGATTGCGCGGGGCGTTCCCGAGGGGCCGGAAGTCGCCAGAACCCTGCGGCGGATTGAGGATGCGTGGGAAGCGGCAGGCTTTCCCCAGGGCAAGGAATTCGAAAAGATCGTCGAACAAGCGCTCGGCTAGTCGAGGAAGACCGGCTCCAGGAATACGGCTCCGGCCTCGTTACCCAATGCCCAGCGGATCTGGGCGGCGAAGCTGCCGTGCTTGGGAACGTCGATCTGGACGTTTTCACCGATCTTCAGCGTGCTGTCCGTCACCAGCCGGCAGCCTTCGCGGCTGATATCGACCACGACGACATCGACCGAATTGCCGTCGCTATCGGTCAGCTTCGTATCGAATCTGGTATCAACGCGCGGAGCGCGCTTGATATGTCCTGGTTCGCGCATGGATTCCCCGGTTAAACGCAACGCGCAAAGCTAACATAAATTAACTAGAGATCAAAACCTTCGAGGCCGCCATCTATTCGCGGCAGCGCGATTTCCAATAGGCGAGCGCCGCCTCCGCCTCGAGCGGCTTGGCAAAATAAAATCCTTGGCCGGAGGCGCATCCAAGCGTCGCCAGGGTCGTCGCCAACTCGACCGTCTCGATCCCTTCGGCCGTAGTCGACATGCCGAGGGCATCTGCCAGGCTCAGTACTGCGCGAACAATCGCGACCGCGTCTGGATCGCGCATCATGCCGGTGACGAAGCTCTTGTCGATCTTCAGCACGTCGATCGGCAGGCGCTGGAGATAGGCGAGGCTCGAATAGCCGGTGCCGAAGTCGTCCATCGCCACCGTCGCATCCAGGGCCTTGAGCGCCTCGAACACGCGCATCGCCCGAGCCGGGTCCTGGACGATCGAGCTTTCCGTCAGCTCGAGCGTCAGCCGGTCACCCTTGAGGCCGGTCGAGCGCAACGCGCTTTCCACCACTTCCGCGATATTGTCGCGGGCAACTTGGATCGCGCTAAGGTTGACGCCGACATAGAGCGGCAACGCCTCGCCGACCTGCCTGTCCCAATCGGCCATCGTTTGGGCGGCCCGGTCCATCGCCCAGCGGCCCAGCTGCAGGATGAGGCCGCTTTCCTCGGCAACCGGAATGAATTCCGACGGGCTGATCTCGCCGCGGTCGTCATGAGTCCAGCGAGCCAGGGCCTCGAACCCGGCAACCTCGCCCGACTGCAGGTTGATGAGCGGCTGGTAGAAGAGCTTGAGCTGGTCCTTGTCGAGTGCGCGCCTGAGTTCGGTCTCGATCGAAAAGCGTCGGCGGGCGGCGCTGGCTTCCTTGGGCTCATAGACCTGGGGCACGCCCGCGGCCTTGGCCTGCTTCACGGCAAACTGGGCGTTACGGAACAGTTCCTCCGCCTCCTGGCCCGGCTGCATCAGCGCCACGCCGATGGCGCATTCGACCTGAATCTCGAGCTCGCTCAATCTGAAGGGGGACGCCAACATGTCCTGGATGCGCTCGGCCGCGGCCAGCGCATCTTCCACGCCTCGCTTCAGCCCGACCAGCACTCCAAACTCATTCCCCCCGGTACGCGCCAATATGTCGCCGCCGCGAAGTGCCGACATGAGCCGGCGAGCGAAAGTGATCAGCAGTTCGTCGCCGGCGAGACTGCCCATGGATTCGTTGATGCGGCTGAAGCGAAGCATGTCCACGACCAGCACGGCGTGGTCACGTTCGCGGGGATCCGCACCGCGTGCCTCGACGGTCTCGGTAAAGCTCAGGCGATTGGGAAGGCCGGTCAGGCTGTCGCGCAGCATTTCGGCGCGCAAATTATTCTCGGCCTGAACCTCGACGGTGCGGTCGACCACGCTCAACAGGCAGCGCGGCGCACCCTTCGAATCCGCTTCAAGAGGCGCCAGCTTGAGCTTCAGGAACCGCTTCTGCGGCCCCTCGCCTTCGACCAGGTCGAGTTCGTCGGCGGCGGCCGACCGATCGGTCAAATAGGCCTGGACGAATTGGCCGCTGATGCTGTCGGAATAATGATGGAACAGTTCGGCGAACTTGGTCGGGTCGGCGCCGCATCCGGCCAGCTCGAAGAAACGCTGGTTGAGCGCGTGGACCCACAGCTGGCCCTCGCGAATGCCGAACACGCCCGCCGCGATCGGCAGCGCATCGAGCAGCGCACTATCGTCCGCAGATGCACGGATGCCATGACCTTCAGTATTGGCCGCGAGACTCGCGCCTTTGAGCGCGGCCGAGCGGTTCGCCACAGCACGCATAGCGAGCGGGATTAAACGAGACAGGTTAATGTGCGGTTTCGGCCTAGGCTAACCCAGGTTATGAAACTATTGGCTGGACGACTTTATTCGCCCGTTTTGGGTGTGGGTGGCACTGACTCGAACCGATTGCTTCTCGGGAATCCATTCGGCGCGATCCGTCCGCTGGCGCCCCGGATCGCCCGCCATGGCGTCAGGTCGGTTTCGGACCGCACGCGTCCGCTTTCCCCGCCCAGCGGCCAGCTGATGCCGTCCGCAACGGTGAATGCGATCGCATCTGAAAGACCGCCGTCGCGGTAGCGCTGCAACTGCACACCGGACCCTCGGCTTAGCTCGGGCAATTCGTCCAGCTTGAACACCAGCATCTTGCGGTTCTCACCGATCACCGCGACTGAATCGGCCTGCGCCCCGACCGGCTTCACCACGCACATCGTCGCCTTGGGCCGGAGGTTCATCAACTGCTTGCCCTTGCGCGTCTCGGCCAGCACCGCCTCGCCGGTCGTTACGAAGCCGCGCCCGTCGCTGGAGGCGACCAGCATCCGCATCTCCGGCCGGGCCACGAACATGGCGACAATCTCGCTTTCCGCCTCAAGGTCGATGGTGAGGCGGATCGGCTCGCCAAATCCGCGCCCGCCGGGCAGCTTGTCGCCGCCGACCGCATAGACGCGGCCGTTGTCAGCCGCGATCAACAGCCGGTCGGTGGTCTGCGCATGGAAGTGGATGTGCGGGCCGTCGCCTTCGCGCCACTTGAGCTCGGCCATCTCGCTTAGGGCGACATGCCCCTTCATTGCCCGGATCCAGCCGCGCTGCGAAAGGATGACCGTGATCGGCTCCTTCTCGATCATCTGGGTCCAGTCGATTTCGGCGCGCACGGACCCTGCCTCTGGCTTGACCTCGGTCCGGCGCGCGTCGCCGAACTTCTCCTTCATGGCGCCAAGGTCCTTCAGCAGCCGCCTCTTCTGCCGGCCGGGCTCGTTGACCAGCTTGTCGAGCTCCTCCCGCTCCTTGGTCAGGGCCGACCGCTCCTTGGTCAGCTCCATCTCCTCAAGGCGGCGCAACTGGCGCAGCCTCATGTTGAGGATCGCCTCGGCCTGGCGATCGGTCAGCGCAAATTCCGCGATCATGACCGCTTTGGGCTCATCCTCGGTGCGGATGATCTCGATCACCCGGTCGAGGTTCAGGAAGGCGATCAGGAAGCCATCGACCAGCTCTAGCCGGTCGTCGATCTTCCCGATCCGATGGCGGGACCGGTTGACCAGCACCTCGATCTGGAAGTCGAGCCAGGCGATCAGCGCTTCTTTCAGGCTCATCACGCCCGGGGTACGCGTCTTGTCGAGCACGTTGAGGTTCAGGGGGAAGCGCGTCTCAAGCTCGGTCAGCTTGTAGAGGCTTTCCTCGAGCAGCGCGGAATCGACCGTCCGCGACCGCGGTTCGAGCACGATCCGCACGTCCTCGGCGCTTTCGTCACGGACGTCGGCCAGGATCGGCAATTTCTTGTTGGCGATCAGGTCCGCGATCTCCTCGATCAGCTTGCCCTTCTGCACGCCATAGGGGATTTCATTGACGACGAGGTGCCAGCCGCCGCCCTTTTCGATCACCTTTTCGATCTTCGCTCTTATCCGGAAGCTGCCGCGCCCGCTGATATAGGCCTTGGCGATCATATCCTCGTCCTCGACCAGGACGCCGCCGGTGGGGAAGTCGGGGCCCTTCACGATCCGCAGCAGTTCGCGATCGTCGAGCCGCTTGTCGCCGAGCAATTTCATCGCGGCTTCGGCCAGTTCGCCGACATTGTGAGGCGGAATGCTGGTCGCCATGCCGACTGCGATGCCGCTGGCGCCATTGGCGAGCAGATTGGGGAACAGCCCGGGAAAGACCTCCGGCTCCTCCTCTTCGCCATTATAGGTGGGGCGATAGGCGACGGTGCCCTCGTCGAGACCGGCCATCAGCTGCATGGCGACAGCGGTCAGCCGCGCCTCTGTGTAGCGGTAGGCGGCGGCATTATCCCCGTCGATGTTGCCGAAATTGCCCTGGCCGTCGACCAGCGGGTAGCGAAGGGCGAAATCCTGAGCCAGGCGGACCATCGCGTCATAGACCGACTGGTCGCCGTGCGGATGATATTTGCCGATGACGTCTCCGACGACACGGGCGCATTTCTTGTAGCCACTGGCCGGGTCGAGCCGCAGCAGCCGCATCGCCCACAGCAGGCGGCGATGAACCGGCTTCAACCCGTCGCGGACATCGGGCAGCGAGCGGGCCGTAATCGTCGAGAGAGCGTAGACGAGATAGCGTTCCGAAAGGGCGCTATCGAAGGGTGTGTCTATGACGGAGAGATCGGAGGAATCGGGCTGCATTATATTGCGTTAGCAAGCCCGCCGCCCTGCTGCCAGCAGCCAGCGTAGCATTGTTTTGGAACCTGTCGTTCGACGCGTCGGTGGCCGCGATGCGGAACCGGCGGGAGCAATGGGCATTATCGCCGCGGAGCGGATGGATGGAGAATAGACATGCGGTCCGCGTTGCTTTGGATAATTGGCGTTCCGATCCCCCTGATCCTGCTCATCGCCTATTGCACCGGGCATCTTTGAGGTAGGCGTCCTCGTCTAGATCTGCCAGTCCGCCACCGCCTGTGGGTCGCCCTCCAGCAGGGGCCCAACCGTGCGGTCCTCCCAGTCCGCGCCTTGGGCAAGCGAGATGCCATTGAGGACATCGGTGGTCCTTGCGCGGACGATGAGGAAGGCCCGGCGGATCGCGCAGCTCGCCTCGTCCTGGCAATCGCCGCACGGCGCGTAAAAGCTGGCGCTAGCGCAGCTGATCAGCGCGATCGGGCCTTCGATCGCCCGCACCACTTCGCCAAAGCTGATGTCCTGGGGGCTTTTCGTCAGCCGATAGCCGCCCTTGGGTCCGCGACTGCTGGCAACGATTCCCGCCTTCTTGAGGTCGAGCATGATGAGCTCGAGGTACTTGCGCGGAATTCGCTGCGTCTCGGCGATCTGTTGAAGCTGGACGGCTTCTCCCCGGCCGACCTCGACCAGGAAAAGCAGGGATCGGAGCGCATAACGGGTCTTCTGGGTAATCATGGTTGCACCGTTTGCGACGATAGCGGCTCGACTGCGACGAGGGCAATTTTTTCAGCGCCGAAACGAAGGCAGGGATTATTGTCTAGTCTTTGACTAGAGATTACTAATGCCGTTGCCAACCCGTGCCCGCCCTCTCCCCTGTGGCACGGTAAGAAGGGGGCAGGCCCGCCGAGCACGCGGCCTGCCCCCAATTTTCAAGCTACGGCTTCCAGCGGCGGGACCTGTGATGCCTCGACCTGGTGCAACAGCCATTCGCGGAAACGCTTGATCTTGGGCACGTTGCGCCGCTCCGGCGCAATACACAGCCAGTAACGGAAGCCTGCCGTCGCCGTGAGGTCGAATGGCTGGCACAGGCGATTGTCGCGAATATCATTCTTCCAGAAGGCCGGAGTCAGCAGCACGAAGCCCTGCCCGCCCATGGCCGCATGGCCCTCGTCCGCCTGACTGTCGAGGCGCAGGCCGGCCTTGCGGGGGCGGTCGGCGCCTTCAACTCCCGCCGCCTCGAACCAACGGTCCCACCAATAATCCTCGGGACTGATCAGCGGCAGCTGGGGAAGGTCGGCAGGTTCGGGCGGGCGTCCGAGCTGCTCGGTCATCCGCTTCCAGAAGCTCGGCGCACACATCGGCGCGAAGTCGACCTTCATCAGCTCGATCGCAACCAGTCCTTCCCACGGCTGCGCGCCCGCGCGGATCGCCACGTCGGCCTCACCTGCGCGGAGGTCGACCAGCTTGTTGGATGTCGCCAGCCGGACCGCGAGGTCGGGATGCTCAACCTGGAAAGCGCCCAGTCGCCAAGCGAGCCAGGTGTTGGCGAAGGTGAAGGTGGTTGCGACCGTCAGCAGCCCCTCATCCTCTTCGCGCAACTCGGCAAAGGCGCCTTCGATGGTGTCAAAGGCCTTGGTCAGTTGGGGAAGCAGCCGAAGGCCCAGCGCGGTCAACTTGGCACGACCCTTTTCCCGCACGAAGAGAGCGGCGCCGAGACGCTCTTCCAATAATTTGACCTGATAGGATACCGCGGCTTGCGTCATGCCCAATTCATTGGCCGCGGCCGTGAAGTTTTCTAGGCGAGCGGCAGCTTCGAACACTCGCACGGCAGCCAAGGGAGGTAGTTTGCGCATAGGGCGTCGCTATAAGGCCTCTTTATGAACTTCGTCCAGTCTTTCATTGGGCGCCGAACGTCGGCTCGACTACATAGTCCTCAAGCGCCGGAGGCCCCAACCTCTCCCCACCCCAGGGCCCCGGCGCCAACGATGGAGGCAATGATGAACGATCAGATTTTCGATCGCGAGTATCAGGCCGGACGAGCTGCCCTCAACGACAGCCTCAGCCGGCTGTTCGATGGAGTTGGCCAGTCGCTGCGCGTGCTCCACAAGATACAGTTCGACGCGCCGTGGAAGCACAATATTCCGGTCAAGCGGCGGCGTGCCAAGGCCGCCTGACATGCGCTTGGAACATAATCACAAGGAAGTCTTCGCCAGGCCGGAAACGCTTGGCGGGGACTTCGCCTTGATCTTTGACGCCGTTACAGATGCATTCCGTGGCCTGTCGTCATCCTCGCGGCTGGAAAGCCGCTGGTCGAATCTGCGTTATTGCGGAGGCGAGTGCTGACCATGATTGCAAGGCGATGGCACGGGCGAGTCCCCAGCGACAGGTTATCGGAATATCTCATGCTGATGGCGCAGGTGGGCCTGCCCGACTATCGCTCAACCAGGGGCAACCGCGGCGGCTGGTGCCTGTTTCGAAGGGACAAAGGGATCGCCCAGGTGGAAATGTTCACCCTGTGGACGGACCTGGAGGCCATTCGGCGCTTCGCCGGCGATGACCTGACCCTCGCCAAATATTATGATTTCGACCCGGATTTCCTGCTCGAGCTCGAACCCCGCGTCGCCCATTTCGAGGTGGTCGAAGGCTAGTTCGACGAGCGCCAATCGTTCAATTGCGCTAGAGGGGGCGGCTCGCCTATAGCCGCCCCCTCTTCTTGTTCAGTTCGGAGTCCCGCACACCCATGTCACGCCGCCGCCAGATCTACGAAGGCAAGGCCAAGATCCTTTACGAGGGTCCGGAACCCGGCACCTTGATCCAATATTTCAAGGATGACGCGA
Organism: Sphingomicrobium sp.; assembly: GCA_045811425.1. GTDB lineage: Bacteria > Pseudomonadota > Alphaproteobacteria > Sphingomonadales > Sphingomonadaceae > Sphingomicrobium. The sequence goes on from JBJMUA010000006.1 coordinate 18,094, forward strand.
CCGCTTTCAATGCGCAGAAGCGCGGCACGATCAGCGGCAAGGGCGTGCTCAACAATCGCATTTCCGAACATATCTTCACCGCGCTCGCCACGATCGGCGTCCCGACCCATTTCATCCGCCGCCTCAACATGCGCGAACAGCTGATCCGCCAGGTTGAGATCGTGCCGATCGAGGTAGTCGTCCGGAACGTCGCCGCGGGTTCGCTCAGCAAGCGGCTGGGGATCGAGGAAGGCACGCAGCTGCCTCGCACCATCATCGAATATTATTACAAGGATGATGCGCTCGGCGACCCGATGATCGCTGACGAACATATCGCCTGCTTCGGCTGGGCCAGCCAGGAAGAGATGAATGACATCGCCGATATGGCGATCCGCGTGAACGACTTCATGTGCGGCATGTTCTCCGGCATCGGCATCCGCCTCATCGACTTCAAGCTGGAGTTCGGCCGGGTCTGGGATGGCGATTTTAGCCGGGTCATCCTGGCCGACGAGATTTCGCCGGACGGCTGCCGCCTGTGGGACATGAAGACCAACGAGAAGCTCGATAAGGACCGCTTCCGCCAGAGCTTGGGTGGAGAGGCGGAAGCCTATCAGGAAGTCGCGCGCCGGCTCGGCCTTCTGCCCGAGGGCGAAGAGGCTTCTGCAATCCTCGACCTCGACGAGCACCGCAAGAAGCGGGGGCGGTAACGTAGGTTCCCCTGCCTCCGCAGGGGAACAAGCTGCATTGCCTTGGCCGATCTCTCCCCCCATTGATCGCGTCATGCCCCTTCCCCGCTGCAGAGTTGTCACCCTCAATGCCGCATTGGGGCCGCTGGACTACCGCATTCCCGACGGCATGGCGGTTGAACCGGGCTCGGTCGTAGTAGCACCATTGGGCCCGCGGCAGCTGATCGGCGTGATGTGGGAGGCCGACCGGCTACAGACCGAAGAGGTTGGCGACAACCGTCTGCGCCCGCTGGCCGACTTGGTGGATGTCCCGCCGATCCCGGCACCGCTGCGCCGCCTCGTGGAATGGACAGCCGACTATTATCTATCGCCAATTGCTGCCGTGCTGAGGATGGTGCTGTCCACCTCTGCCGCGCTGACCGGGCCAAGGCAGACGATCGAATATCGACCGACCGGGGAGACCCCGGCGCGCCTGACGCCGCAGCGCGAACAGGCTTTGTCGAGGATCAAAGGCCGCCAGGGGACGGTGCGCGAGCTTGCCGCCCATGCCGAGGTCAGCGAGGCGGTGATGCGCGGGCTGGTCAATGCCGGCGCGCTCGAGAGGGTCGAAGTCGATGCGGACCAGCCTTTTCCGAGACCCGATCCCGACTTCGCTCCGCCAATATTGAATAACGAACAGCGCGCGGCCGCGAACAGCCTGAAGGCCGCGATGGGACAAGGATTCGACCCGGTGCTGCTCGACGGGGTGACCGGGTCGGGCAAGACCGAAGTCTATTTCGAAGCGATCGCCGAGGCGGTGCGGCAGGGCAAGCAGGCCCTCGTCCTCCTTCCCGAAATTGCGCTGACCGAGCCTTTCCTGACCCGCTTCAAGGCCCGGTTCGGCTGCGAGCCGGTGACCTGGCACAGCGACCTCCGCTCATCCCAGCGCCGCCGCGCCTGGCGATCCATCGCCAACGGCGAGGCGCAGGTGGTGGTCGGCGCCCGCTCCTCGCTGTTCCTGCCCTACCCCAACCTTGGCCTCATCGTCGTCGACGAGGCCCATGAGCCGAGTTTCAAGCAGGAGGAGGGGGTGCAATATCACGCCCGCGACGTCGCGGTGATGCGTGGCCATTTCGAAGAGATCCCGATCGTCCTCGCTTCGGCCACGCCGGCGATCGAAACGCGGCATATGGTCGAAATTGGCCGTTACCGGGAGCTGAAGCTGACCGAGCGGCACGGTCTTGCCGACCTTCCCGAAATCCGTGCCATCGACCTGACGCAGGACCCTCCCATCCGGGGGCGCTGGCTAGCGCCGAGTCTCGTCGCCGAACTGGAAGCCAATCTTGCGTCGGCCGAGCAGTCGCTGCTGTTCCTGAACCGCCGCGGCTTTGCGCCGCTTACCCTCTGTCGGCACTGCGGCCACCGCTTCCAATGCCCCAATTGCACCGCCTGGATGGTCGAGCACCGGCTGATGCACCGCCTTGCCTGCCACCATTGCGGCCATGTGATGCCGCCGCCCAAGGCCTGCCCCGAATGCGGCGAGGAGGACAGCCTCGTCGCCTGCGGCCCGGGTGTCGAGCGGATCGCGGACGAGGTCGCGGAGCTGTTCCCCGAAGCCCGGACCGCGGTCGTCACCAGCGACACCATCTGGTCCCCTGCCCGGGCCGCCGAGTTCGTCCACGCGATGGAATCCGGCGACATCGATATCGTCGTCGGGACCCAGCTGGTGACCAAGGGCTATCACTTCCCCAACCTGACCCTGGTCGGCGTGGTCGACGCCGATCTCGGCCTCCAGGGCGGCGATTTGAGGGCGGCCGAGCGCAGCTTCCAGCAAATCCAGCAGGTCGCCGGCCGGGCCGGCCGCGGCGACAAGCCGGGGCGCGTACTCGTGCAGACCCACGATCCCGATGCGCCGGTCATCGCCGCGCTGGTGTCCGGCGATGCGCCCGGCTTCTACGCCGCGGAAACCGACGCGCGGCGGGAAGCCGCCATGCCGCCCTTCGGCCGGCTCGCGGCAATTATCATCTCCAGCGAGGATAAGGCCCAGGCGGAAGCGGTTGCCCGCCGCATCGGCCAGGCCGCCCCCAACGTCGAGGGGATGGCGGTATTCGGCCCGGCCCCCGCTCCGCTCGCCATGCTGCGCGGCCGCCATCGCCAGCGCCTGCTGGTCCATGCCGCGCGCAAGCTCGATGTGCAGGACGTGATCCGCGACTGGCTGGGCGATCTCGAATGGTCGGCCAAGGTTCGAGTCGCCGTCGACGTCGATCCCTATAGTTTCCTCTAAGCCCGGAAGCCTAAAGCAGGTCCGGCTGGGGAATTGCCGCCCCCTCTGCCGCCAGCAGCTTTTTCTTGCGGTCGAGCCCGCCGGCATAGCCGCCAAGCGTGCCGTCGGAGCGGATGACGCGGTGGCACGGCACCAGCACCGCGACCGGATTGGAGCCATTGGCAGTTCCGACGGCACGGGTCGCATTGGGATCGCCCACGGCCCGTGCAATGTCTGCGTAGCTGCGCGTTTCACCCAGCGGGATCTTCCTGAGTTCGCGCCATACCGCCTCCTGGAAGGCCGTGCCATGAACGTCGATCGGCAGCTCGGGCGCGGCTTGCGGCGCCACGATCGCCTGCAGCGCGCCTTCGACCCAGGGAGCGATGGTGCCGTCGTCCGGCCGAATGTCGGCGTTGGGGAAGCGGCGGCGAAGCGCGCCCTCATCCTCGTCGAACGTCAGGCGGCAGATACCCTTCGGCGTCGCTGCGACCAGCAAGGGTCCCAGCGGGCTGTCGGTTACCACGTAGCGGATTGTTTCTCCACGCCCGCCGTCGCGCCACGCCGATGGCGTCATGCCCAACCGTTCCTTGGCGTCGGCATAAAACCGGCTCGGGGCCGCGTAACCGGCATCGTAAATCGCTTCGGTCACACTCTTGTCCTCTTCGAGATGCCGTTCGGCCCGGCGGGCGCGGACGGCGCGCGCATAGGCGGCCGGCGACACACCCATGTCGCGCGTGAAGATCCGCTGGAAATGATGCTCGGCATATCCGACCGCGTCCGCCAGATCGCCCAGCCGAGGCGGCTCTTCCGCCTGCTCGATCAGCTGGATTGCCCTCGCCACCGCTTCGCGATCGCGACCCACTTCATCCGGCTTGCACCTAAGGCATGGCCGATAGCCGGCGGCACGCGCGGACTCGCCATCCAGGAAGAATTCCACATTCTCGCGCTTCGGCCGGCGGGCCGGACAGCTTGGCTTGCAATAAATGCCGGTCGTCTTGACCGCGCCGATCACACGGCCGTCCCAGCCACGGTCACGGCGGTCGAAGGCGGCCCAGGCGGCATCGATGTCAATTGTTCGCATCAGCATGGACCTAACATAGGGAGCCGCACTACGTCCCGCTTCCCGGGACTTGCGGTCAAAGTGACGGATCCCCAAAGCCGTCGCCCTGAACTTGTTTCAGGGTCCATTTTCGTCAAGGGCGGGACCGTCTCGGCAATGGATGCTGAAACAAGTTCAGTATGACGGAGGGTAAGTGAGCGACTGGCATATTTTCGAGGGCGAGCTGGACTTCGACGATGTCCGTGCCTTGCTGTCCCAGCATTTCGCCGAAATGCGAGCCGGATCGCCGCCGGAAGCCTGCCATGTGCTGCCAATAGACGGGCTCAGGGTTCCGGCGATCAGATTCTTCACATTACGCGAAAATGCAGTGCTGCTCGGTTGCGGCGCCCTAAAGCGGCTCGATCCGGGCCATGGCGAAGTGAAGTCGATGCGAACCGCCAATTCGGCGCTCGGTCGGGGGGTCGGCAAGGCAATGCTCGATCATATCGTCATGCAGGCGCGCGACGAAGATATTGGCCGCCTCAGCCTGGAAACCGGCTCCACCGAACAGTTCGCGGCAGCGAACCGGCTGTACGAGCGCGAAGGTTTCGCGCACTGCGGGCCCTTCGGCGATTATGCCGACACGGTCTGGACGCGCTTTTTCACGAAGGAGATCTAGGCCCGGTCAATGCGCGCCGCGAAACAGCCGCGTATGGCATTGTGGGCATCGATATGATCGACCGCATCATCGGCCAGCATCCGGCGGACAACCGGATCGGCCTCGCCCGGCTGCGCCAATGCGGCGTCGGTCATCATGCCATCCTTGTCGAACGCACGAAGCGACAGGATGCGGCGGTCGAGCGCCGGCGGAATTTCATCCTCATAAACAGCGGGAGCGGCCGCGCTCTCGCTGACGAAGATCGCATGGCTGGCGCGGTAAGGATTATTGCCGCCGTGGGAGCGATGGTTGACCAGCAACAAGCGCTCGCCGGCCTTGGCGTCATCCAGCTGGATGCGGCACGGGAAGCTTGGCTCGCCGTTGGCGATCATGCGGGCTGCCCCCTGGGCAGCAAGCTCCGCGTCGGTGAGGCCGATGAGATGGGTGAATTGCGACGGCTCGAGGCCAGTGATCCTGTAGGTCATGGCGGGCCGAATATCGGCTCGGCACGCCAGCCGCTTCCCGGACCTTGCGGTCAAAAATCCTGTGCCCGGGAAAATAGGGGAATTCAGCCTGCCCAACTCCGGGATTAGCCTCCTTGCATCACCTGCGACCCCCTGCTAGTGGCCCGCCATCCCATGAGGGGGCGCGCGGTTTTCGCATCGCGGCGCCCCATTAAACTTGTGGGGCAAAACTCTTTGTCTGGAGCTTTGAGCGCGTGGATAATTCCGGCGGCATTCAGGCCAGCTTAGCGGGGCGTTACGCCACCGCGCTGTTCGGTCTCGCCCGTGACGAAAAGCAGATCGATGCGGTGACGCGGAGCCTCGAATCGCTTGAGGCCGCAGTGTCCGATTCGCCCGAATTCCGTGCGCTGGTCGGCAGCCCGCTGGTCAGCCGCGCCGAGGCCGCCAAGGCAATCCGCGCCCTGACCCCTGCGCTTGGTGTCGACCCAATTGCCGCCAACTTCCTTGGCGTGCTTGCCGACAATGGCCGGCTTGGCGAGCTCAAGGCCATGATCAAGGCCTTCCGCAGCCTTGCCGCAAACCATCGCGGCGAGACGACGGCGGAGGTCACGTCGGCTCGTCCGCTCGACGACGATCAGGTCGTGAAGCTCAAGGCAAACCTCAAGGCCCGGCTTGGCCGCGACGTCGCCGTCGAAGCCAGGGTCGATCCTGAAATCCTCGGAGGACTGATCGTCCGGCTCGGCAGCCAGATGATCGACTCCTCGATCCGCACCAAACTCAACACCCTCGCGAATGCGATGAAAGGCTGAACATGGATATCCGCGCCGCTGAAATTTCCCGCGTCATTCGCGAACAGATCGCGAATTTCGACGCCGACGCGCAGGTTTCCGAGGTTGGCAGCGTGCTGTCGGTCGGTGACGGCATCGCCCGTATCCACGGCCTCGACAACGTCCAGGCGGGCGAAATGGTCGAGTTCGACGATGGCACCAAGGGCATGGCCCTGAACCTCGAAAGCGACAATGTCGGCGTCGTGATCTTCGGCGAGGACCGCACGATCCGCGAAGGCGACACCGTCAAGCGCACCGGCACCATCGTCGACGTGCCGGTCGGCAAGGGCCTGCTCGGCCGCGTCGTCGACGCGCTCGGCAACCCGATCGACGGCAAGGGCCCGATCGAGGGCGGCGACCTCCCCAAGAACCGCCGCCGCGTCGAGGTCAAGGCGCCCGGCATCATCCAGCGCCAGCCGGTCACCGAGCCGATGCAGACCGGCATCAAGGCGATCGACGCGATGATCCCGATCGGCCGCGGCCAGCGCGAGCTGATCATCGGTGACCGGCAGACGGGCAAGACCGCCGTGGCGATCGACACGATCATCAACCAGAAGGGCAAGAACGTCTTCTGCATCTACGTCGCCATCGGGCAGAAGCTCTCCACCGTGCGCCAGGTCGTCGACCGGCTCGAGTCGTATGGCGCGATGGACTACACGATCGTGGTCAACGCGTCCGCCTCCGAGCCGGCGCCGCTGCAGTACCTCGCGCCGTATGCGGGCTGCGCGATGGCCGAGTACTTCCTCTACAACGGCAAGCACTCGCTGGTCGTCTACGACGACCTGACCAAGCACGCCTACGCCTACCGCCAGATGTCGCTGCTGCTGCGCCGCCCGCCGGGCCGCGAAGCCTATCCGGGCGACGTGTTCTATCTCCATTCGCGGCTGCTCGAGCGCGCCGCCAAGCTGAACGAGAAGAACGGCTCGGGCTCGCTGACGGCGCTGCCGATCATCGAAACGCAGGCGGGCGACGTCTCCGCCTACATTCCGACCAACGTCATCTCCATCACCGACGGCCAGATCTTCCTCGAGCCAAAGCTCTTCAACTCCGGGGTGCGGCCGGCGATCAACGTCGGGATCTCGGTCTCACGCGTCGGCGGTGACGCCCAGATCAAGCCGATGAAG
>JBJMUA010000007.1:0-44361 GCA_045811425.1 Sphingomicrobium sp.
CGCGTCGAGGTTGCTCATCCCGCCGAGCGCGAAGCCCCAGATTTCCCAGTGCGCGCCCAAGCCCTCGCGCTGGCCGTGGGCGCCGATCGACACCGGCACGCCAAGCGCGCTGATCTGCTTCGCCTGGCGTGAGACGTTGACGATATTGTCCTCGTCATCGGGGATGATCGTTGGCCTCCGCGCGCGGGCGTCGAGCAGGCCTTGCGGCGCCCACTTGGCTTCGATCGGCTCGGACCAGGCCGGATAATGCTGGTACCAGTGATATTCGCCGAACGGTCCGCCGTAAGCGACGATCAAGGTCGGCGTCCACGCGGTCTTCGACCCGCGCCAGAACTGGGTCACGTCATCGTAGATGTTGGGGATCGGCAGCGAATGCTCGATCGTCGTGTGGCCGTCGGCGATCATCGTCATGTTGTGCATGAACAGCGAACCGCCTTCGGGCACGACTTCCATGCCGAGCTGGCGCGCGGCCTCGATCACCATCTGGCGCTGCTCGCGGCGCGGCTGGTTGTAGCTTTTCACCGACCAGGCGCCGGCCGCCTTCAAACGCCGCAGGTTGGCGAGTGCGTCGTCGAGCGTCTTGATCTCGGCCATGAACGGCGTCTCGGCGCCGTAGAGGATGGTGCCGGTAGAGAAGATCCGCGGGCCGAGGATCTTGCCCGCTTTCTGCAGCTCGGATGAAGCAAACACCTCGTGCGTGTCGGCCGACGGGTCGTGGACGGTGGTCACGCCATAAGCGAGTGAATTGTAATAGACCCAGTCCTGGTCGGGGACGATCTGGTCCGAGGCGTGGGGCCCGTGCCAGTGAGCGTCGATGAAGCCGGGGAGGATGGTCTTGCCCGTCATGTCGATGGTGCGCGTGCCCGCCGGGTAGCTGACTGCGGCGGTCGGCCCGACCGCGGTGATCCGGTCGCCGCTGATGAGGATCGTGCCGTTCTCGATCACCTGATCGCCGGCCATGGTGACGATGCGCGCGTTGGTCAGCGCGATCGTGCCCGACGGGTGCGGCTCAGCGGACACGAAGCCGAGATGCGAGATCGGCGGCGAGGCGCCGGTCTTGGCGGCGTCGAAGGCGGCGAGGTCGAGGCGGCGGCCGTACAGGTCCGGGCCTTGGGTCCAGTAAAGCGTGCTGCCGTCCCCCGACCAATGGAGATAGTCGCCGGCGTCGCCGCTGATCTTCACCTGCGGCAGCGCCTTGGCGTCGGCGGCGACGTCGAACTCCCGCGCGCGCACGAACGGCATCACATAGGCCTGGTAGCGTTCGGTCCAGCCGATGAACTTCTCGTCCGGCGACAGCGCGAATTCCGTGGCGTTCGCCGCCTTGAAGTGAGTGATCGGGTCGGCACCGGCGACGCTGACCGACTTGAACAGCGACACGTTGTCGCTGTCCTGGTCGACGAAGAACACGCGTTCGCTGTCCTTGCCGAACTGCGGGTAGGCGCCCGACTTGGACAGGCGCCTGGGCTTTCCGCCGCCGAGCGACATGACGTAGATGCCCGGGTCGCGCCCCCACAACGGCGTCGCGAGGAACCCGTCCGAGCCCTTGCGGTAGGTGATTGAGCGCCCGTCGGGTGAGAAGGCCGGCTCGCGATAGTAACCGGGTTCGGGAGTGACGGTGCGGCCGGCCCCGCCCGCGGCGCCGACCACCTTGATCGCGCCGCCCTTGTCGTCGTCCCAGGTGACGTAGGCGATCTGGCGGCCGTCGCGCGACCACACCGGATAGGCCTCGCGCTCGTCGGCGCGGGTCAGCCGGCGCGGAGCCGCGCTGCTGGCGATGTCCTTGATCCACAAATTGCCGAGCGCTTCATAGACCACCCGGCGGCCATCGGGGCTGGCGTGGGCGAAGCGCACCATCTTCACGTCGAAGCTGTTCTCGCCGAGGCGCTTGTCGACGTGCAGCGCGTCCTCGACGAAACGGGTGCCGGTGACGTGGAAGGGGATGTTGCTGACGGCCTTGGTCGCGACCTCGATGCGGTGCAGGTGGCCGCCGGCCCAATAGACGATCGACCTGCCGTCGGGCGTCCAGCTGATGCCCGGATAGACGTTGTGCACCGCCCAGGTTTCCTGGAGGTCACGCTCCAGGCCGTCGGTCAGCGAGTCGATGCGGCCCGAGGCGATGTCGAGCAGCATGAGGTTCGACTTGCCCCGGATTCGGCGGACGAAAGCCAGGCTCTTGCCATCGGGCGAAGGTGTTGGGCGGATCGCTCCGCCCGGCCCGGTGACGTACGCCTCGATCTCGCCGGTATCGCGGTTGAGCCGCTGGATCACGTAGATCTGGCCGTTGACGTCCTTCGAATATTGGAACGTCTCGCCCGGCGTCGCGTCGTCGGAGAAATAGAGGTAGCGCCCGTCGGGCGAGAAGGCCGGCTCGTTGGTGTCCTTCTGCTTGGTGCGCGCCTTGGTCAGCTGGACGCCCGCGCCGACGCCGCTCCGATGGTAGAGCCACATCTCGCCGGCTCCGAGCGAACGGGCCGAGGTGAAATGCTTGCGCGCGACGATGAAATTGCCGTCGGGCGACCAGTCGGCCTGGTTCAGGAGGCGGAAGTCTTCCTTGGTGATCTGCCGGGGGGAAGATCCATCGCGGCGGACCGCCCAGATATTGTCGCCGCCGCCACGATCCGAGGTAAAGGCGATCTCCTGCCCGTCGGGCGAATAGCGCGGCTGCATTTCCCAGGCATTGCCGGTCAGGATCGCGCGCGCCTCGCCGCCTTCAATCGGCACGACATAGATGTCGCCCAGAAGATCGAACGCGATCTCGCGCCCGTCCGGCGAGACGTCGATCGACATCCAGGTACCCGTACGGGTGTCGATCGCCGCTTCATGCCCCGGGCCATGGCGCGCATTGACGTCCCACTTCTGGTCTTTCTTGCCCTCCGTTCCCGGCGCGGGGGCGATGCCCGGCGGCTGGGGCTGGGTTATCGGCTCCGCCTGCCCGGGCTGTGGCGGGGGAGGAGCCACCGGCGGGACTGGCGCCTGGGCCAGGCCCGCCGTGGCCGCGAACAGGGAACAACCTAAAAGGAGGGAAAGGCGACGCATGATGAGACCCCGCTGAACTTAATTCGGGCGGGACTTTAAGGCGTTGCAAGGCGATGACAACGCAACGGCACCGCCGTTCGTCGAATTGACGGGCGCGAGGCCGAGCGGCTAGGGCGCGGCCATGCCTGATGAGAAGAAACCGCTTCCCGACCGCCTGTCCCTCGACCCGCGCAGCCCGCATTTCGACGAGGAGGTACTGAGCCATGGCGTTGGCATCCGGTTCAATGGCGCCGAAAAGACCAATGTCGAGGAATATTGCATTTCGGAAGGCTGGATCCGGATGTCAGTCGGCCGCAGCCGCGATCGGTTCGGCAATCCGATGACCATGACCCTCAAGGGCAAGGTCGAGCCATTTTATGAAGACGCCGCCAACGAAGACAGCGACGCCGAATAGGCCCTAGGCCGCGCGCAACTGCGACAGGAACTCGTCGGTGGCCGACTTCAGCCCCTGTGCGATCTTGGTAAGGCCCGTCGCCGAAGCCTGAATCTCGTCGGAGAACTGGACTGCCTCACCGGCAGCCCTGGCGACTTCGCCGATCCGTTGGGCAATCTGCGTCGCACCGGCGGCGCTGTCGACGGCGCTTTGCTCGATCAGCGAGGCGACGCTGCTCTGGTCGCCGATGGCGCTCCGCATTCGGATCGCCGCCTGCTCCAGCTCGGCCATAGCACGTGCCACCTGGCCGATGGCGTCATCCGCTTGCGCGGCGCCACTACTGATGCCGGATACAATGCCATTGATCTGGCCAGTCGCTTCATGCGCCTTGTTGGCCAGCGCCTTTACTTCCGCGGCAACCACGCCGAACCCGCGCCCGGCATCACCGGCACGGGCGGCCTCGATGGTGGCATTGAGGGCCAGCATATTGGTTTGCGACGCTACGCCCTGGATCAGGCCGACGAAAAGCTCGATATTGGCAGCCTGTTCCGCCAGGGCGCGGATCACTTCCTCGCCGGTCTGCGAAGCGCCATGGGCGGCGACGCCAAGCTCGGCCTGCCTGTCGGCGGTTGCCGCAATGCTGAGGATCGACTTCGACAGGTCGCTGACACTGGCCGACACGCGCATCGCGCTTTGCGAGGCACTCTCGGCTTCGCGAGCGGCGCTCGCCGATTGCTCGCCGGCATCGTGGGCGAAGCGATGCATATTGTCGGCGGCATTCTCCAGCTGCCCCGCAGCCGAACCGACCGACTGGACGATCTTGGCGACCGAGCTTTCGAATGCGCTGGCGAGTGCCATCAGCTCGTCCCGGCGCGCGTCGGCCATGCCGCGGCGCTCCATCTCGATCCGCTTCTCGCGTTCGGCCTCGACTTCCTCCTTGGCCAGCCGCACATGCTCCAGCGCCTCGCGCGCCGACGATGCCGACATCTCGCTCGCGGCGCGGGCGTCGGACTGCTCGACAAACAGCTTGCCCATATGGACCATCATCGGGCCAAGCACCCCGAGCGCCATGGCCACGGTAAGCGTTTGCAGCATCGCGCGCATGAAATCGCTGGATCCAAGGAATACCCATTCCGGCGCGAAATAGCCCAAGAGCAAATGGTGGACGGCAATCAGCCCGGTAGCGACGGCGATCGGCTTCCAGTCGCAAACCAGGGTCAGCGCGGAGAGGCCGACAAAGAAGAACATATGCGCTTCCATCTGCCAGGGATGACCCTGCAGCATGTAGATCAGCATCGCCGGCTGGAGGCCGGCCATGATGCCCAGCACAGTGCCGGCGCCATCATCATAGCGCTCGCGCAATGCGTAGTAGGTGGGAACGATCGTTAGCGCGGTCGAAAAGGCGACCGGCACCATCTCGTTACGAAAATCGAACAACAGCGTCAGGAGCAGGAGGGCGGAAGTCGCCGTCCAGCCAAGCATCGTCAGAATCAGGACACCCCGAATCCGAAGCTGATTGAGCTCGTTCATCCTCCCCCCTCTATTCCGAGCGACGATCGGGCCGATTTGCCGAGCGCCAGCATCATCCCGCGGAGCTATCATTAACTGGTAAACGTGCCGTTAAATCGGCGGGTTTTGCCTCCTGCCGCCCGCTTGCTGGATTGCCGAAGGCGGCGCTCCCGGGAACTTGGCCGATCTTCCCAACTGCTGGTGGGAAATCCCGCCAACTTTCCCGCCGATGAACCATTCCGATCCAATATTTGGCGGAAATCTCCAATTGGCACGACACTTGATAGGAATGGGCCATGGATCGGCGGCTCCCGCCAACGATCCTCAAAAGGGAGATTGAACAATGTCTGGCTCGAAGTTTCAGCGCCATCTGATCGCCGTCTTCGCATCGTTGCTCATGAGCACGATCGCGGTTGGCGCGGCGGTTGCCCCGGCCCAGGTTTCGGCCGCCAATGTGGAAGTTGTTACCTATGTCTGATTTGGAACCGATCGTGGCCGTCCCGGCCGTCCGCATCCCGCGGCAGTCCGACGACAGGAATGAGGCAAGCATTCGCCTCGCGCCGCTCAGCGGCATCCTGTCCGGCCCGATCTTCACCCGTACCCGGGACATCATCGCGGCGAACATGACGGAACTGCTCGACCGGTCGGAAGACCCGGCCCGCATGATCCGCATGATCATCAACGAGATGGAAGAAACATTGGTCGAGGTGCGCGCCACCGCCGCCCGCTCGATCGCCGACATCAAGGAAATGCGCCGCGCCTGCAACCGGCTCGACGACCTCCAGCACGGCTGGACCGAGAAAGCCGAGCTGGCGCTTGAAAAGGGCCGCGAGGACCTGGCTCGCGCCGCGCTGGGCGAGAAGCAGAAGGCGGCCGAGATGGCCGAGAGCCTGCACGCCGAGGTCGTCCAGATCGAGCAGGTGCTGCGCGGTTATGAGGCGGACATCGCCCGGCTGCAAACCAAGCTGGCCGAGGCCCGCGCCCGCCAGAACGCCATCGCCAGCCGGTTCGAAAGCGCGATGACCCGCGCCCGGACCAGCGAACTGCTGCACGGCAGCCGGACCGAGGAAGCCTTCGCCAAGTTCGAGCTGCTCGAGCGCCGCGCCGATTTTGCCGAGGGCCGCGCCGATGCGCTGGCGCTCGCCGGGCCGAAGAGCCTGGAAGAAGAGATTGCCGAGCTTCGCGCCGCCGACACGGTCGATGCAGAGCTGGACGCCATGAAGGCCGCGCTTGCGGGCCGGAAGTAAGGGAGGGAATGTCCGTGTCTGACCGCTATTCGCTCAACCGCCGTGACAAGAAACTGGCCGGGGTTTGCTCGACCATCGGCGACGTCTTCAACATCGACCCGACCTTCGTCCGCGTCGGCTTCGCCGCTGTCGCGATCCTGATCAGCTGGAAGCTGGCGCTGGTCGCTTATGTCGCCGCGGGCATCTACCTGCACATGCAGAAGAAGCGGATACTGCGCGGACGAAATCGCCCGTCGGAATTCGAGCGCATGGCCGATACCGGCCGCACGCGCGCCTCGGTCCATGACATGCGCACCAAGCTGGACGTCAACGACCGCCGGATGATGGCGATCGACCATCACCTGAATAGCCAGAACGACGAGCTCGCTCGCGAAATCGAAGCATTGAGGAAGGCGAAGTAATGGAACCGCTATCCGTCGCACTAATCGGCGCCAGCGTTCTCCTTGCCATGGGCCTGGCCGCAGTAGCCAGCCTTAAGGGATGGCAAGCCTGGCTCGACTATAAACGGCTCGAGCTTGCCAGCCAGACCGGTGACCACGGCCTGCCGCCGGCGACCGGCCGGATCGAGCTGGCGGATCTCAAGGAGCGCGTCCGCAAGCTGGAAGCGATCGCGGCCGGCATCGACCTCTAAAAGCCCATCGGGACGAGCACTTCCCCCACCCCGCGTCCCGCGACTGGGCCGCCCGCCAACGTCACCGGCAGGCGGCCCTTTTCTTTGAAGTGCTGGAATGGCGTCCGGCCGGCGGTCAGCCAAATCGTCGTTGCGGAAAGGAATTGGACTTACCCAAGCGGTCGCGCAGGTCGTCATAGCAGACCAGCATCCTGCCGTTGAGATCCTCGATACCTTCGAGCTGGAAGCGACGCTGGCCGTTCAGCTCGCGGCTGTAGGCAACCGCGTCTTCGATCGACGGGAACTCAAGGAAGTCGTTCTCGCCTTCGCGCGAACCATCGAGCAATAACAGCACAAGCCGAACTGGCTGCAACGCTATCCCCCCATCCAAGTCCCTCGCCTACGATGCGGCGAATACTCCCGCAGTGAGTGTGTCATCAATTGCGGTCGCAAGCAATTGCTTGAAATGAACGGCCTTCCGGCCCCTTAAAAACCGAAGCTTGCGGTCAGGCGGATGTCGCGGCCCGCGAGCGGCGCATAGTCCTTTAGCAAGCTGGAATGACGCCGCGCGACGACATCGAAAATGTTGTTGGCGGCAATGCTCAGCCTGACGTTCGGCCGGTCTTCGAGCGGGTGCCAGCCGAACGAGGCGTTGACCAGGGTATAGCCGTCAGTCTCCGTCTCGAGCGGCGCATTGCGGGCTTGGTGGAAGGCGTGCTCTGCCTCCAGACGGCCTTCGAACTGCCCTGCCGTTCCGCTGATCCCGCCGAGCAGGCGGAGCGGCGGAATCTGCGGCGCCGGACCGAAATCATCGACCTTGGCGTGGACATAGTCGGCCACCAGGTCGCCGTCCCAATGGACGCCTAGTGCATTGCCGAGCTCGGCATCCGCCTCGACCTCGAAGCCGTAATAGTCGGCCTTGCCCTGCAAATATCGATAGACCGGCAGGTCGTCTTTGACCTCTCCCGTCGGCGCCTGGAAGATGAAGTTTGAGAAGTGGCTGTAATAGGCGGTTGCGGTCAGCCCCAGCGGCCCTTCCGAACGGCGGATGCTGGCTTCGATGCCAACGCTTTTCTCCGGGTCAAGACTAGGGTCCCCAACCTCGAAGGCCTGCGTGCCTGCATGCGGGCCATTGGCGAACAGTTCGTCGATCGATGGGGCGCGGGCGCTGCGAGACAGGGTCACGCCTGCGCGCCAGCCTTTCGAGAATTCGTAGGAGCCGCCTGCCGATCCGGACAGGGTGGTGAAGTTGCGGCTCATCGCCTGGGTAGCGAGATCGGCATCTTCGTCGGCGTCGAGCTTGCTGAACTCGACGCGGAACCCGCCTTCCAGCCGCAACGGTCCGCGTACCAGGCTCTGCATGGTGAACAGGCCAGCCTGGCTCTGCCTGCTTTCGGGCAGGAATTTCTCCTCGCCCTCGATGAAAACCTTGCGCTTGAAATATTGGACTCCGCTGGTGCCGCCCCAGGCTTCCCGCTCGGTTTGCACGATTTCGGCCCGGCCTTCGCCGCCATTCGTATGGAAGGTCGAGGCGATCTCGCCAGTGTCTTCGATTTCGTTGTGGCGATAGGTGGCATAGCCGCCGCGCAGGCGGACCTGGCTGAAGAAACCCGACAGCGGAATCTCCGCGCGGGCATCGTAGCGGGTCTGCTTGACGTCGATGGTCGGTGCCTCGGCCTCGATTTCAGGATCGAGCGAGAAGCGGATCGGCACACCGTATAGCGCGTCGTGACGGGTGACCGAGACGCCGAGGTTAAGCGGCCCGTCGACATAAGCGAGGCCACCGGCCAGCTCCCAGCTCTTGGCGGCCGTGTTGGGCAAATCGCCCTTCAAATCGGACAGATCCTGGATCTCGGGGAAGGGGCTCGCAGCGGCTTCGTCGCGCAGCTCCTTAGTGAGCAGATGACCGCCGGTCCGCAAATCGTCGCTCTTCGACCAATTGCCGTCGGCGTGGATCACGAAATGGGACGCAACTTCGCCATCGACCGACAGATTGGCCGACCGCTCCTCGGCCGCCGAGCCATATTCCAGCAGGCCGTTGACGTCATAGCCGTCTTCCGGCTCGGCCCGGGGGATGCGCCGGTCGATGACGTTGACCACCCCGCCGATGGCCGAGGACCCATAGAGCAGCGCCGATGGGCCGCGCAGCACCTCGATCCGCTCGGCGGTCAGCGGGTTGAGCGCCACTGCATGGTCCGGGCTGGAGGCGGAGACGTCGAAGCTGCCGATGCCGTCGGTCAGGATGCGGATGCGATCGCCACTGAGGCCGCGCAGGATCGGCCGCGAGGCGGTCGGGCCGAAGCTCGAGGCGGTGACGCCGGGCTGGCGCGCGAGCGTCTCGCCAATGCTGGGGCGCAGTTCCTTCGCCAGCTCCTCGCTGTCGAGCACCGTCAGGCCGCCGAGGACGTCGCCGGCCTTCCTGCGAACGCCGGTGACGACGATGTCACTGCCTTCATTATCGTGATGCTGCTCGTCGACGCTTTCCGCAGTCGTGCCTGCCGTATCGGCTGCGGTATCGGTTGCCGCGATCGTAGCCGTGGAGTCGGCTGCCTCGTCTGTTGCTGCAGACAAATTCTCCGCCCATGCGGGGACGGGGATGAGGGCAATAGCGAGGGTAAGCACGGAAACTGCGCGGGACATGGAGTCTCCAATGGGAGGGGGTTCGCCCGGCTTCCTAGCGCATGATGTTACAACATCGCAAATGGCGTTGCGCCCGTTCGTCGCGAGCCGATTGCCGTTCGTCGAAGCGTAGCTCTCGCCCAGCCGTCATCGCTGCGCTAGGCACCGCCGATGTTCATGACTCACCTCGAATGCTCGCTGACCGGCGAGCGATACGAAGCCGACCGCCTCCAGAACCTGTCCAAGGCCGGCAAGCCGCTGCTGGCGCGCTACGATCTGGACGCTGCCGCCGCGCAGCTATCTCGCGACGGGCTGGCATCGCGCCTCGCGGGCATGTGGAAATGGCGTGAGCTGCTGCCGCTTCCCGAAGGCGCCGAGCCGGTCAGCCTGGGCGAGCCCGAGACGCCGCTGATCCCGCTCGACCATGTCGGGCGGAAGCAGGGCACCCGCGCTCCGATCGTCAAGGATGAGGGCCGGCTTCCGACCGGATCGTTCAAGGCGCGCGGCATGGCCGCCGCCGTCAGCATGGCCAGGCATTTCGGCGTCGAGCGGATCGCGCTGCCGACCAACGGCAATGCCGGCGCCGCTCTGGCTGCCTATGCGGCCAGGGCCGGCATGCAATCCCTGGTGATCTGCCCGGCCGAAACGCCCGAGATCAATATCCGCGAGACCGCCGCCTATGGCGCCGACGTGATCGTCGCCGACGGCCAGATCGACGAGTGCGGGCGGATCGTCGGGGAGGGCGCGGCGGCGGGCCGCTGGTTCGACTGCTCGACCCTGAAGGAGCCCTACCGCCTTGAGGGCAAGAAGGTGATGGGGCTGGAGCTTGCCGAACAGTTCGGCTGGGAGCTTCCGGACGTCATCTTCTATCCCACCGGGGGCGGCACGGGGCTGATCGGCATGTGGAAGGGTTTCGACGAGCTGGAAAAGATCGGCCTTACCGGTCCGAAGCGGCCGCGGATGATCGCGGTCCAGGCGGCCGGCTGCGCGCCGATGGTCCGGGCGTGGGAACAGGGCGATGAATTCGCCGAGCGCTGGGAAGGCGCGGCGACCATGGCCACCGGCATCCGCGTGCCCAAGGCGGTCGGCGATTTCCTGATCCTGCGGGCGGTGCGTGAAAGTGGCGGCGCGGCGATTGCGGTCGAGGAAGAGGCGATCATGGAGGCCGTCGACGATGCGGCCCGGCTGGATGGCATGCTGCTCTGTCCCGAGGGCGGCGCGGTATTGGCAGCCTGGCGGCAGGCGCTTGAACGGGGGCTGGCAGGCAAGGACGAGCGGGCGGTGCTGTTCAATTGCGCCAACGGCAACAAATATCCGCTGCCGGACCGGTCGCGAAGGATGAAGCTGGCGGAGATGGATGCGGCGCGGCTTTAGTCCACATATGGTTAGTCCCGGCAACCGAAGTTGCCGGGACTCCATGATCCATCGCTGGATCACGTGGTAAAAACGTCGCAGCCCGAATGGGGTTCCCGGCCTTTAATATTTTTTCCGGTGGATAACTTCGATTGAGCCCGAGGACGCGTTCTGCTTTCCATATGGCGATGCCCTCGACCTGGAATTTCGCGATCGATCGCGGGGGAACCTTCACCGACGTCGTCGCCACGGCATCCGACGGCGGGGTCCGGGTCGAGAAGCTGCTGTCGGAAAATCCGGAACAATATGACGACGCCGCGCTGGAGGGGATCCGCCGCATCCTGACCGAGGAGAGCGGATCCCTGGGCGATGTCCGGATGGGAACGACCGTCGCCACCAATGCGCTGCTAGAGCGCAAGGGCGAGCGCCTGGCGCTGGCCATTACCCGGGGTTTCGGCGACGCGCTGCGGATCGGCTATCAGGCCAGGCCGGAGATTTTCGCGCGCCACATCGTCCTGCCATCGATGCTCTACGAGAAGGTGGTCGAGATCGAGGAGCGGATTGGTGCGGATGGAACGGTCGTCGAGCAGCTGGATGAGGACCGCGCTTGCGCCGACCTGCAGATGCTGCGGGCCAGCGGGTTTGACGCGCTGGCGATCGTGCTGATGCATGGCTGGCGCTTCACCGGCCACGAGAAAAGGCTGGCGGAAATCGCCCGCGAACTCGGCTTCACCCAGGTCTCCGTCAGCCACGAGGTCGCGCCGCTGATCAAGCTGATCGGCCGCGGCGACACGACCGTTGTCGATGCTTATCTGTCGCCAATCCTTCGCCGCTATGTCGACAAGATCGCGGCGGGGTTGGGGGAGGACGCGCGGCTGCAGTTCATGCAGTCCAACGGCGGATTGACCGAAGCACGTGCCTTCCGGGGCAAGGACGCGATCCTGTCCGGACCGGCAGGCGGGGTGGTCGGCATGGTCGCGGCCAGCGCGCCCCATGGTGCCGATCGCATCATCGGCTTCGACATGGGCGGCACCTCGACCGACGTTTCGCACTATGCCGGCCGCTACGAGCTGGGCGACGAGAATTTGATTGCCGGGGTGCGTATCCGCGCGCCGATGATGCAGATTCACACCATTGCGGCCGGCGGCGGGTCGGTCTGCCGCTTTGACGGGATGCGGTTTCGGGTCGGACCGGAGTCCGCCGGCGCCCGGCCCGGTCCTGCCTGCTACCGCGCCGGCGGGCCGCTGACGGTCACCGACTGCAACCTGTTCCTGGGCAGGATCAACCCGGAGAATTTCCCGGCCGTGTTCGGGTCAAGCGGCAACCAGCCGCTCGATCCGGATGCTTCGCGGGTGCGCTTGCAGGAGGTTGCCGACGCGCTCGGCGGCGCCAAAAGCCTCGAGGAGATCGCCGAGGGTTTCCTGCATATCGCGGTCGACAATATGGCGGCCGCGATCCGCAAGATCTCGATCGCTCGCGGCCATGACGTGACCCGCTATAGCCTGGCATGCTTCGGCGGGGCGGGCGGCCAGCATGCCTGCCGTGTCGCCGATGCCCTGGGCATGGAGCGGATCCTGGTCCACCCGCTGGCCGGCGTGCTGTCGGCCTATGGCATCGGGCTGGCCGATGTGAAGGCAGTGCGCGAGGCGAGCTGGCTGAAGCCGCTGGGCGAGGATTTTTCGAACGGCGTCCGGGCGCTGGAGGCAGCGGCCCGCAGCGACCTGGTCGACCAGGGCGTCGAGGCTGACCATATCCGCTTCGAACGCCGCGCCCGGATGCGCACACCGGGCAGCGATACGACCATCGTCGTCGAACTCGGCACTGCTGATGAGATGCGCGCAGCGTTCGAGGCGCTGCACCGCAAGCGCTTCGGCTATATCGACGAGGCCGAGCCGATCCTCGACACGCTCACGGTGGACGCGATTGCCGGCACCCGATCCTCCCCGAGCTCGCCTCGGGGAGGTGGCAGTCGCGAAGCGGCTGACGGAGGGGCCCCTCCACCGCTCAACTTCGCTGAGCGGTCCCCCTCCCCGAGCAAGCTCGGGGAGGATTCAATTGCCGGCCCCGACCTGATCTTCGAGGCGTCCTCGACCATCGTCGTCGAACCCGGCTGGCGAGCGGAGCGGGCAAGTGATGGCACCTTGATCCTGACCCGGGCGGTCCCGCTGGAACGGCAGCATGCCGCCGGCACGGAGGTGGACCCCGTCCGGCTGGAAATCTTCAACAATCTCTTCATGGCCATCGCCGAGGAGATGGGCGTCGCGCTGCAATCGACCGCCACGTCGGTCAACATCAAGGAACGGCTCGATTTCAGCTGCGCGATTTTCGATTCAGGCGGCGCGCTGATCGCCAATGCGCCGCATATCCCGGTGCACCTCGGCTCGATGGGCGAGAGCATCCGGACCATCATCGATACGCGCGGGGGGGCGAAGGACGGGCGGGGCATCCGCCGCAGCGACGCTTATGTGCTGAACGATCCCTATCGCGGCGGCACCCATCTGCCCGATATCACGGTGATCGTCCCGGTCTTCTATGGCGATGACGATGAGCCGTCCGCGTACGTCGCGGCGCGGGGGCACCATGCCGACATCGGCGGGATCGCGCCCGGATCCATGCCGCCCGACAGCAAGACGATCGGCGACGAAGGAGTGCTGATCGACAATCAGCTGATGGTCGACGAGGGCCATTTCCGCGAGGCAGACATGCGTGTGCTGCTAGGAAGCGGACCCAATCCCGCGCGTAACCCCGACCGCAACATCTCCGACCTGCGGGCGCAGCTTGCCGCCTGCGTCCGGGGTGCCGAGGCGCTGGCGGCGACCGCCGGCGATTATGGGCCGGACGTCGTGGCGGCCTACATGGACCATGTCCTTGCCAACGCCGAGGAGTCGGTGCGGCGGCTGCTCGATCGGCTCGATGATGGCGCTTTCGCTTATGAGATGGACAATGGCGCGCAGGTCTCGGTCCGGATCAGCATCGACAAGGAGTCGCGTTCGGCGACGTTCGATTTCACGGGGACAAGCGATCAGCTGCCCGACAATTTCAACGCGCCCTATTCGATCGTGCGCGCCGCGTCGCTTTATGTCGTTCGCACCTTGATCGATGACGCCATCCCGATGAACGACGGTTGCCTGAGGCCGATCCGGCTGGTGGTGCCCGAGGGATCGATGCTCAACCCGCGCCATCCCGCAGCGGTGGTCGCCGGCAATGTCGAGACCAGCCAGGTGGTGACCGATACGCTGTTCGCCGCCACGGGACGGTTGGCGCCAAGCCAGGGAACGATGAACAATTTCACCTTCGGCAATGAACGCTACCAATATTATGAGACGATCGCCGGCGGTTCAGGCGCAGGGCCGGACCATGACGGCACCAGCGCGGTCCAGACCCATATGACCAACAGCCGGCTGACCGATCCCGAGATATTGGAAACGCGGCTGCCGGTGAGGCTGGATACATTCTCGATCCGCTGCGGCTCCGGCGGCCAGGGCGGGCACGAGGGCGGCAACGGCGTCGTGCGCAAGGTGACGTTCCTGGAGCCGATGCGCGCGAACATCCTCGCCAACCGGCGGCGGGTGGCGCCGCGGGGGTTGAACGGCGGCGGCGACGCCGCGCCCGGCCGCAACTGGGTCGAACGGACCGACGGTTCCATCGAAGAATTGACGGCGACCGATTGGGCGGACGTCCATCCCGGCGACCGGTTTGTGATCGAAACCCCCGGCGGCGGCGGCTTCGGCGAGGAGGGGGAATGATCAACTACTGGCCCTTGATCGGCATCGCGCTGGTCGTCATCGGCTTCGCGTTGAAGATGAACCCGATGTTGGTGGTGACGGCATCGGCAATTGCCACCGGGCTGATCGCCGGCCTGGACCTGCACCAGGTCATTTCCACCTTCGGCAAGGCGTTCAACGACAACCGGATCATCGCCATCGTGTGGATCGTGCTGCCAGTGATCGGCCTGCTCGAACGGTTCGGGCTGCAGCAGCGAGCGGCGGCACTGATCCGAAGCATGCGCAACGCCACGACCGGCCGGCTGTTGATCCTCTACCTGATCTATCGCCAGCTGACCGCGGCGATCGGGCTTCATTCGACCGCCGGGCATCCGCAGACCGTCCGCCCGCTGGTCGCGCCGATGGCGCTTGCGGCGGCGGAAAAGCAGCATGGCGAGCTGACCGAGGCAGAAGCGGAGACGGTCAAGGCTTACTCCGCAGCGACCGACAATGTCGGCGTCTTCTTCGGCGAGGATATTTTCTTCGCGATCGGGTCGATCGTGCTGATCCAGCAGATACTGGCGGGCTATGGCTATAACCTTGCCCCGCTCGAGCTCGCGCTATGGGCAATCCCCAGCGCCATCTGCGCTTTCCTCATTCATTCGACCAGGCTGATCCTGCTCGATCGCTCCTTAAGTCGTCATCCCCGTGAAAGCGGGGACCCAGCCAAACAAGAAAAACCGGGCTCCCGCTTGCGCGGGAATGACGAAAATGGGGTGAGCCAATGATCACTCTGCATTGGCTCTACGCCCTCGCCGGAGCGATGTTTGCGGCCTTTGCGCTGCTTTCCGCGACCGATCGGACCAACCGCAAGCGGTTCGGCAATGCCGCTTTCTGGGGATTGATGGCGGTGAGCCTGCTCGGCGGCGACAGGATCGGCGATTTCGCCAATGGCCTATTGGTGCTCGGCCTGGCCGGCCTGGCAGGCCTGGGCCTTATCGGCCGCAGCCATCCGCCTACAACCAGCGATGGCGAGCGTGAACGCTGGTCGGCCAAGCTTGGCAACAGGTTGTTCCTGCCGGCGCTGATCATCCCGGCGACCGCGCTGGTTGGCACCCTCGTCTACAATTACACCGCGCTTGGCTCCTATGGCTGGATCGAGGCCAAGCGCGAGACCTATATATTCCTCGGCCTAGGCGTGATCTTCGCGCTGGGCGCCATATTCGCCTGGCTCCGCCCGCCCGCCATTGCCCCGCTGCAGGAAGGCCGGCGGCTGATCGACGCGATCGGCTGGGCGGCCGTGCTGCCGCAGATGCTGGCGTCGCTGGGCGTCCTGTTCGCGGCAGCAGGGGTGGGCGATGCGATCGGTTCGCTGACCCGTATGGTCATACCGGAAGGCAGCATCTTCCTGACCGTCGCCGTATATGGTGTCGGCATGGCGATCTTCACCATGGTCATGGGCAATGCGTTCGCGGCCTTTCCGGTGATGGCCGCCGCAATTGGCGTGCCCCTCCTGATCCAGGCCGATGGCGGCGACCCGGCGGTGGTCGGCGCGATCGGCATGCTGGCCGGCTTCTGCGGTACCTTGATGACCCCCATGGCCGCCAATTTTAACCTGGTCCCGGCGGCTCTGCTTGAGCTCAAGGACCAATATGGCGTGATCCGCGTCCAGGTTGCGACGGCGTTGCCGCTGCTCGCCGTCAATATCCTCCTGATCTACGTCTTGGCCTTCCGATGACCCTCGACAAGATGATCGCTTCGCAGTTCGCGCGCATCGCCCTCGGCCATGTGCAGAGGCCCTATCCCTACAAGATGGATCATGTGCTGCAGGGCGACGAGGACGCGCGCCCGCCGCGCCACTTCCATCCGATCTTCTTCGGCAGCTTCGACTGGCACAGCTGTGTCCATGGCTGGTGGACATTGCTCACCCTGCGGCGGCGGTACCCCGATATGATGGAGGCAAGCGCGATTGCCAAGCTGGCCGATTCCAGCTTCACTCCTACCAAGATCGCGACCGAACTCGCCTATCTCGATCGCTCGACATCGGGTGGGTTCGAACGGCCCTATGGCTGGGGCTGGCTGCTTTACCTGCACCTGGAGGCTTCGCGGCATGAGGATCGGCCATGGGCGCTCGAACTGGAGCCGCTGGCCCGGGCGTTCGCCGAGCGGCTTCATATCTACCTTGGGAAGCTGACCTACCCGATCCGCGTCGGAACCCATTTCAACACCGCATTTGCGTTGATCCTTGCCCTGGAATGGGCGGAGCAATTCGACCCGGCGCTGGCCAAGGCCATCCGGATCTGGTCGGTTGAGAAATTCGAAAACGACCGGGACTGCCAGGCATGGGAGCCGGGCGGCGACGAGTTTCTGTCGTCGGCGCTGATCGAGGCGCTATGCATGGCTCGCGTGCTGCCTGCCGAAGGCTTCGCCGACTGGTTCTCTGCCTTCCTCCCTCGCTTGGACGACCTGCAGCCGGCGACCTTGTTCAACCCGGCATTCGTCAGCGACCGGAGCGACGGCAAGATCGCGCATCTGGATGGCCTGAATCTCAGCCGGGCCTGGTGCTGGCGTTCGATCGCGCCGCTGTTACCGGGACGGGACGGGGCAATCGCCGAAGCCGCTGCCGATCAACATTTCGCTGCCGCGATGCCGCATGTCGCGGGCGATTATATGGGCGAGCATTGGCTGGCCAGCTTTGCACTACTTGCGATGCTGGCCGAATAGCGCGCGGTGCCGGCTGAGGGATTTGAACCCCCGACCTTCGGTTTACAAAACCGCTGCACTACCCCTGTGCTAAGCCGGCGTACCCGCAATTCGCCCTTTGCGTCAGACGACGCCGAACGTCCAGCCCTCGGTTCGCGCGATGTCGGGGGTTAGCCCAGTCGGCGCAAAGGCTTGCGGGTTGGCCAGATGCGCCCTCATTCCTGCTGCCGTGACCAGCGCGTCGGTCTGATGATCATTGGGCTCGAAGCGCAGCCGCGCAGTCTTGCTGCCAAGACCGCGAAGCGCGCGATTGAGATCGACGCGGCTGCGCAGTTTCTTGCCGCTCATGCCGGCATTGCGGAGATAGATGCGGGTGTAGATTTCGACCACGGCGCTGCCCTTGGACGGAATCGGGTCCATCGGCCAGATCGCAATCTTTCCATGTAGCCGGTGCAGCAATCTCATGCCCGAGAAGCTTGCCTTGGCGACCTGCGCTGCGCCGATCGCGTCATAGGCACTGGCTGTCTTGCGACCGCCTTGAGCGTTCAAATGCGCGTCGCAAATGCGGAAGCGGACGAAGTCGGCCTTCACCCCATCGGCGATGCCGAAATAGAAGTGCCGTCGATGCACTTCCTCGAGGAACGAAGCCGCGCCGAGATCTTCGTCGCAACTCTTCGCTTCCACATAGGCCCAAAAATCGCGCGCATTGTCGGGAATGGCTGACTCACCCGGCAAATAGGCACCGCGCTCGGCAAATGGCGGGGCGAAGCTGAAGTCGAAGCCGAACAGAGTCGGCTCTTTCGCGGCCCGCTTTAGCAGCCAATCCAGTACCTCCGAGCGCGACCAGACATGGCCGGAGCGCACGAGGCGTGGTGCTAGGTCGCCTCGGGCCTCGGCGATCGCGATACCCTTGTGCCGGCATCCCTTGGCGCCGGACCAGTCGATGGCGACGCAGGAGGTGAAGTGCATCACTAGCTCCTCCCTGCGAGCGCAGCTCGTGGGGAGGAGCGAGATTGGTCACACCAATGGCGGCTGGCTGTCATCCTCGGCCGCCGATGCTTTCTTGAGGCGGGGCGGAGGAGGGCGGCGAACCGCGGGCGGCCGGTTGCCTTCATGCCATTCCTCGAGCAGGCGCGCGGCATAGTCGCGTCCGCCAAGGCCGAAGGCCAGGGCGGTCGCGATCGCGGCCGACCCCAGGATCAAACCGAACGCCAGCATGACGATCTGGTCGGCCAGTCCCATGAAGGTCAGGCCGATGGCCGTGAACAGCGCGATGATCGCATATTTGACGATCGTCTGTGCGTAGCCCGCTTCGCCCGTGGAGCTTCCCACCAGGTTCGACAGGATCCGCGCCAGGAAGATTCCGACGACGATGATCACCGTGCCGAAGATGACCTTCCCGCCAAGCTCGGTGACCTGGATCAGCAAGGCGGCGGTATAGTCTCCGCCGACCTTGTGGGCCGCCTCGAGGATTCCAACGATCAGCACCGCGGTCATGGCGATGGCCGCGACGACCTTGGAGGGGACCGTCGTCGTCGGCATGATGCCTAGCGCGCGGACCGTGTTGTCGAAGCCGAGGCCCGGAAGGACGGTCTCAAGCAGGGTCTTCACCCAGCGGGCGATCACGAAGGCGAGCGCCAGGATCACCAGCGCCGCCAAAATCGGCTTGATCGACAGCGCGATCGACTGGAGCATTGCTGTCGCCGGATCGGAAATCGCCGTGATCTGGAGGATCTGAAGTGCGCCGATCGCAGCGAATAATATGATCACGGCCGATACGGTGACCCCGACCGCCTTGGCGATCGAGCCGCGAACGGGCGCGGCGCCTTCCTGAGCCTCGCCGCTCTCGCTGACCGCAATTGGCGGCTCACCCATGCTGATACCGGCGCGCCCGAGCAGCCGCTCGAGGTTAAGTGCGCCCAGCGCCGCCTCGATGATGTGGCGCACGATCCGCGCCAGGATCAATCCGGCGAAGAAGAATAATGCGGCGCCCAGCAGGCGCGGCAGGAAGGCGAACACCTCATTGGTAAGGGCCGTGACCGGCGTGAGGACGCCCGACAGGCCGAGCGGCTGCAGCGCCGCGATCAGCCCGACCAGCCAAACCAGCCAATAGGCGAGCCGCCCCAGCTCCGTGCCGACACTGTCGCCGCCGATCCCCGGATGGCGTTTCAGTACGGGCACCCGATCGATCAGCTTGGCAATCGCCCATTGCACCGCCTTGGCGACGAAATGGGTGATGACCAGGATCAGGATGGCGAACAGGACCTTGGGTCCCCAAAGGATCAGCTGGTCCTGCCAGTAACGGGCGGGCTCGGTGTTCTGGTACATGTGAACTCCCCTGTCGGATCAATCCGCGTTTCGCCTTTCTCGGCGCATTTCTTCCCAATAGGCAAGCCGCTCGGCGACCTTCGCCTCAAAGCCGCGTCCGGTTGGCTGGTAAAAGGCCTGGGGGCTCATTTCCTCCGGCCAATAATCGGCGCCGGAGAAACCTTCGTCGGCGTCATGATCATATTCATAGCCCTTGCCATAGCCGATCTGCTTCATCAGGCGGGTCGGCGCGTTGAGAATGGTCTTGGGCGGCATCAGCGAGCCGGTTTCCTCGGCCGAGCGCCAGGCGGCGCGCTGCGCCCGGTAGGCCGCGTTCGATTTGGGCGCGGTGGCCAGATAGAGGCAGGCCTGGACGATCGCCAGCTCGCCTTCGGGCGATCCGAGGAAATCATAGGCGTCCTTGGCAGCGACGCACTGCACCAGCGCATTGGGGTCGGCCAGGCCGATATCCTCGACCGCTGCGCGGATCAGGCGGCGGAGGACGAACAGCGGCTCCTCGCCGGCGACCAGCATCCGCGCGAGGTAATAAAGCGCCGCCTGCGGGTCGGAGCCGCGGATTGACTTATGCAGGGCCGAAATGAGGTTGTAATGGCCCTCCCGGTCCTTGTCGTAGACAGCCACGCGCCGCTGCAGGAAGCTGGCGAGACCCGCCGGGTCGAGCGGCTCCTCCAGCTCCACGTCGAACAATGTCTCAGCCTGGTTGAGGACGAAGCGCCCGTCGCCGTCGGCGCTGGCAACCAGCGCGTCGCGAGCCGCGGGGGTCAGCGGCAACTGCCGGTCGACCAGCTTCTCCGCACGCTCCAGCAGCTTGCACAGCGCATCGCTATCCAGCCGATGCAGGATCAGCACCTGGCAGCGGGACAGGAGGGCGGCGTTGAGCTCGAAGCTGGGATTCTCGGTGGTCGCGCCGACCAGGGTGATCGTCCCATCCTCGACATAGGGGAGGAAGCCGTCCTGCTGCGACCGGTTGAAGCGGTGGATCTCGTCAACGAACAACAGGGTTCGCTTGCCTGCCTTCGCCGCGAGCCTCGCTTCCGCGAACACCTTCTTCAGATCGGCGACGCCCGAAAAGACGGCCGACATCGCCACGAAACGCAAGCCCACGGCATCGGCCAGCAGCCGCGCGATGCTGGTCTTGCCTGTACCGGGCGGACCCCAAAGGATCATCGAGGAAAGCTTGCCGGCGGCAACCATCCGTCCGATTGCGCCGTCAGGGCCGGTCAGATGTTCCTGCCCGACGACCTCGTCGAGCGACCTGGGACGCAGCCGGTCGGCCAGCGGCGCATGAGGCGACAGCTCCTCGGGGCCCGCGGAGGGCGGCAGCTCATCGGCGAACAAATCGGCCATCGGTCCCAGCAATAGGCGTGCCGATCAAAAGTTGCATCCACCCTTGCGCGAGATGCATCTAAGATATATCTTAGACTATCGAGAAGGAGTCTTGAGATGCGCTTCCATTATAATTGCGGAGAAGATGGTCAACGCCGCTGGGCCGGAGGAGGACGGAGCTTCAGTTTCGGTCCGGGCGGCTTCCATATGGACTTCGGCGATGGACCGGGCGGCTGGGGTGGCGGGCGCCGCGGGCGGGAGCGCAAGCGGATGTTCGAAAGCGGCGAGCTTCGCCTGGTGCTGCTCAAGCTGATCGTCGACCAGCCACGTCACGGCTATGAGCTGATCAAGGCGATCGAGGAGATGACCGGGGGCGAATATGCGCCCAGCCCCGGCGTCGTCTATCCGACCCTGACCATGCTCGAGGACATGGGGCTCATTGCGGAAAAGAAGTCCAAGGATAGCAAGAAAATCTACGAGGCGACGGACGAAGGCCGCGCGCATCTCGGCGAGAATCCCTCAGAGGTGGACGAACTGATCGATCGGCTCGAAGCCCATGGGCAACGCCGTCGCGGACAGCGGCCTGAAATCGGCCGCGCGATCGGCAACCTGATGACCGCACTGCGCAACCGCATCGCGCATGAAGGCTGGAACGACGAGTTGCTCGAGGATGTGGTCGACATCCTCGACGAGGCCGCGCAGCGGATCGAGCGGGTCAAGGACGCGAAGGGCGCCGAAGACTGATCCGAGCCCGCCGATCGATCACGCGTTCGTAAACGTGCATGACGGCGGCGTTGATCTCGTCCCAGTCCATCGTCCTGGCGAACTCCAGCCCTGCCGCGCCATGCATGGCACGCAGGGCCGGATCGCGCTGGTACATCGCCAGCTCGTCCGCGAAGGCATCGATGTCGCCCGGTTCGCTCAGCTGGCCGGTCACGCCATGCTTGATCAGGCTGGTGGTGCCGGAGGCTGCGGCCGCCAGGACCGGCAGCCCTGACGCCATCGCCTCCAGGGTGACGTTGCCGAAGGTTTCGGTGATCGACGGGTTCAGGAAGATGTCGGTCGAAGCCAGCGCGGTCGCGAGCTCGGTGCCGGTCAGCTGGCCGGTGAAGACGGCGTCCGGCAGCCGTTCCCGGAAATAATCGCGGGCAGGGCCGTCGCCGATAGCCACCACTCGCAGAGGAACGTCCCTGGCCCGCGCTGCGTCGATCGCATCGGCAAAAACATCCAATCCCTTCTCCAGCACCAGCCGGCCGAGGAAGCAGACCACCATCTCGTCGTCGCCGATGCCGTGCGCGCGGCGCCATTCGAGGCTTCGGCGCTCGGGTGTGAACTGGGTCCGGTCGACCCCGCGCGCCCAGATTGAGATGTCACTGTTCATCCGCTGGGCGCGCATGATCGCAGCGGTGGATTCCGCCGGGACGACGATCGCGTCGCAGCGCCGGTAAAAGCGACGCATGATCGCGCGGGCAGCCGGCTCAAGATACTTCAGGCCATAATATTGGAGGTAGGTGTCGAACCTGGTGTGGACGGAGGCCACCGCGGGGATATTTCGCGTTCGGGCCCAGCTAATGGCGCGGTGCGCGACAAAATCGGGGCTTGAGACATGGATGATGTTCGGGGCGAAGGCATCGAGGTCACGGCGGGCCGATCGCGGCAGCTTGTAGGGAATTCGATATTCTTCCCGCCTGGGCACCTTGAACGCCTTGATATTGACCATCTCGCCCGTCGCGGGGAAGGCGGGCTGCGCGACGATCGGCGAATAGACGCGGACCTGGGCGCCCTGCCGGAGCAGGTAACCGACCAGCCGGTTCAACGCCTGGTTGGCGCCATCCCTGACATAGTTGTAGTTGCCCGAGAACAGGGCGATGCGGAGTTCTTCGGGCCTCATTGCGGCAAGCCCTTTGGGGCAGGAACGTGTCCGCTGCAACCGCTGGAGGAAATGATCACCATCAAGCGCTCCATGGCCCCCGTCGGCTCGACTGACGCACGGCTGCTGATCCTCGGCAGCCTGCCGGGGGAGGCCTCGCTCAAGGCGCAGCGTTATTATGCCCATCCGCAGAACCAGTTCTGGCGGTTGCTGGGCGCGGCGATCGGAGAGGATCTTGCGGCCATGGATTATGAAGCGAGCCTGGCGCGGCTTGCCGCGCGGGGAATCGCCCTGTGGGACGTTGTCGGCGAGGCCAGGCGCCAGGGCAGCCTCGACGGCGCGATCCGCGAAGCGACGACGAACCCATTGGCCGACTATGTCGCGACGCATCCTCGGCTGTTGGCGATAGCATTCAACGGACAAACCGCGGCGAGGCTGGGCCGGCTTGCGCTGGCGGAACTGGAAGGCCTGAAATTGATCGACCTGCCATCGTCGAGCCCGGCCTACACGCTGCCCTATGCCTGGAAGGTCGACCGCTGGTCCGAACTCGGCCCGCTTGCAAGCCCGCCAGAAGCTGCCACATTAAGGTCATGAGCGAGAAGGAATTGAGCGATACGATCGAGGACGACGACGACGAACGGCAGCTGACGATCGTCGACGAGGCGCTGGTTGCGGGCAATATCGCCAACACCAATGGCCTACTGGTGATCCTTGCCCGGCTGGTGGCCAAGGGCGTGTTCGACGCCGACGACCTCCACGCATTTTCGGACAGCTATTCAAAGCCTCTCGATCACGAAAATATGCGCGAAAATGAGCTGATCAGCCAGATGCAGGACCAGATGGAATCGACGCTGGCCCAGCTGATGCATTTTCTTGCCGACAAGGGTCCGGACTGAATGTGATCCGCTGGTGAAGGCTCGGTGCAGGAGCCGAGCCGGTTCGGGGTTTCTCCTGATGGCTTAGGGTTTGCCCTGAGCGGAAAGCTGACCTTCCCTGAAGGGAGGGAAAAAATGGCCGTTGCCGCTTGGTCGAGATTCCTGCTTGTCGCTTCGGCGTTGCAGTTGGGAATTTCCGGCTGCTCGACGCCGGATCGGCTGCCGGCCGTGCCGCAGTCCGCATCGGCACAAACCATCACCTCGCCGGTTCCAATCCGATACATGGTTGCCCGGGAGACCGATAGCTTCGCGGCCGAAGCCCAGAGATCGCTTGCCAAGGAGCAGGCATGGCTGACGAACCAAGGACAGAGCGGTCAGCTGCCGCCCGTCGCCTTCCTCGCCATTTCGGGAGGCGGCGATAACGGGGCCTATGGTGCGGGTTTCCTAAATGGGTGGACCGCATCCGGCACGCGCCCGGAATTCAAGGCCGTAACCGGGGTAAGCACCGGCGCGCTGATCGCGCCCTTCGCTTTCCTCGGATCCAAATATGACTATGTGCTGGAGCGGGTCTACACGACCAGCACGCCCAAGGACATCTTCAAGAAGCGGGGCGTGATCAAGGGAATTTTCGGCGACGCCATGGCCGACAGCCGGCCGCTGGCAAATGTCATCGCGACCTACGTCAATCAGCAGCTGCTCGACGAGATCGCGGCCGAATATGCCAAGGGCCGTGAGCTGCTGGTCGCAACGGCAAACCTGGACTCCCTGGAACCGGTAATCTGGAACATGACCGCCATTGCCGCCAGCAAGGATCCGAACGCGATTCCGCTGTTCCGCAGCATCCTCCTTGCCTCAGCGTCAATTCCCGGCGCTTTTCCGCCGGTGATGATCGACGTCAATCTGGATGGGACGCGCTACCAGGAAATGCATGTCGATGGCGGAACGATGGCGCAGGTCTTCTTCTACCCGCCGTCGTTGCGCCTCAGCCAGGCCTCACTGGAGCGCAAGCGGACCCTCTATGTCATTCGCAATGCCCGGCTCGACGCGGATTGGGCCAGCGTCGATCGGCGCACCATGTCGATCGCGGCCAGGGCGATCGGATCACTGACCCGGACGCAGGGTATTGGCGATCTCTACCGAATCTACACGACCACCCATCGCGACGGCATCGACTTCAACCTCACTTACATACCGCCGACTTTCACCACGCAACACGTGGAGGAATTCGATACCAATTACATGCGCGACTTATTTGCGGTCGGAAAGACTTTGGCCCAGCGTGGATATCAATGGGAGAAATATCCGCCCGGCTTCGAGCAGGGGCGCGCCGCGATCGGTCAGTGATCGATCCAGTGAGGAGTAGCGTGTGCAGTACGGGATCATCCTCGTCAGCGCCTTGCTAGCCAGCGCATCACCCACCTGGGTCGGCCGATTCACCGTTCCGGGAAATCCACCGGCCCCATGGCGCATGGTCCCATATCAGGGTGAGAAGCCGACTGTTTATCGGGTCGCGCAGGTCGGTGGGCGCATGGGGGTGGAGGCCCGAGTCGACAGCAGCATGTCGCTGATGGCGCGGCCGGTTGAAATCAACCTCGCGGAGAAGCCCATCCTGTGCTGGCGCTGGTATGTCGATAGCCCGGTCCAAAAGGCCGATATGACCCGCCGTAACGGCGATGATTATGCCGCCCGTATCTATATCGCGTTCGACATGCCGGATTCGGCACTTTCCGGCTCGACCAAGTTCAAGCTCAAGATGGCGCGCGCGATGTTCGGCAAGAATGTGCCGGACGCGGCGGTGGTTTATGTGTGGGATAATCGCCATCCGGTCGGGACCGCGCGCAAGAGCAGCTATACGGATCGTTCGCAGCTGATAGTGGCCGAAAGCGGCGCCGGCCGGGCCGGCTCCTGGGTCACCGAGCGCGCCGATGTCGCCGCTGACTTTGCCAAGGCGTTCGGCAACCAGCCAGGCCAGCCGGTGCAGCTGGCGGTCGCATCGGATGGCGACAATACGAAGAGCAAGGGCCGCGCGGCATTCGCCGACATCCATTTCGTCCGCCGCGGCCAGCCCTGCGTTTTCTAACCATGACTTCGGGGTTTGTACCGATGGAGCAAAGCCTGACTGCGTGCGAGGAATCTCCCCGATACTCAGCCGCGTGTCGGCAGGATGGAATTGTGGAGGTACCAGGCATGACTCGTCATCGTTCCGCTATCAGGCTTGCGCTCCGTTGCGCATGCGCCATTTCACTGGTGACGGGCGCATCGGCAGCGATGGCCCAGACCGAGGATCACGCGCCGGTCGCAATGAAATCTTCTGGCAAGATGGCCCAGGACAAGCCGGGCAGCGAGTCCTGGACCTATGCGCAACCGCGCAGCGTGTTCACCAAATATCGCACGGTGATCGTCGAGCCCACTGCTGTCTATAACGGGCCGGACTCGCAGTTCGACGGCGGCATTAGTGCGTCGGATCGGTCGAAGTTTGCGGCGATCGTAACCGATGCGCTGCGGTCTGAACTGGCGAAGTCCTTCCCCGCGCCGGCGCGGGCGCAGTCGGACACACTGCGTCTCAAGGTCACCTTGCTGGGGGCGGAGCAGACCAAGGGCGGTCTGGCCACGGCAACCCGTGTCACGCCAATCGGTTTCGGGTTGAGCGCCATGAAGAGCGCACTCGGCAAGGGCGGGTCCTTGACCGGGTCGGTGCTGGTTGCGGTCGAGGTTTACGACGCGCGCACGAACGAGTTGCTGCTGGCTGCAGTGCGTCGCCGGTCTCCGGACGCGCTTGATATTCCCGCAACGCTTGGAACCGAAGAAACCGTCAAGGCCGTCGCGCGTGAATTTGCCGATACGGCGAGGAAGCGGCTTGAGGACCTGACCCAGATTCCGAAATAGATTTGAATATTGTGGTTAGGCGGCCGGCGGGCTCGGAGGGGCCTACCGGCCGCCGCCCGTTTGCATAGCGACTCGCTTTATTGGCTGGCCGGAAAACGCTGCAGGGATCAGGGTTGGAGGTTATTCGAAGAAATGCGAATGCGGGGCCCGAGAGAAGCGAGCGGCGCGGACGAGTTGCGGTAAACTACGCAAAACCCGCAATTCCTCCCGCTAAAGCCCCGCGAAAATCCATGCTCCAAACCCTGACAAAACTAACGAACGTAATCAGGAAAACCCATGACTCTGTGGGTAAGTTTGTGTACAATCTAAGTTAACATCGCGAGACAATACTTGCGATAACGGCCCTGCAGGTAGGCTCGGTGCCTGATTTCGAGGCCGCGTGTTTGTAGCGTCACCATTTTCAAAATTTCGTCGCTTGACAGCGGGGGGCGTTGTCGATGGATCTGAACACCGACCTACCAAGACCGACTGGACGTGCCGACCGAGCGAGCGGCAGCCGTGCATGCAATCCGGCACTCGACTTTTCACGGCAACCTGGCCCGGAGCGAGCCCTGGCCCAGGCAGCTGAGGCCAATGGACAGTCGAACCAGAGTGGCCTGTACGAAAAAGCCGCACATACGGCGGCGCTTGCGGCAAGCGAACGCGACAAGTTCCTGGAAGGATGGCTGAAGATCCAGGAGGACGAGCGGCTCCGCCTGGGTCGCGAATTGCATGACTCGACCGGCCAACTGCTGTTAGCGCTAAGGCTGAACATCGCCCAGTTGAAACGCTCGCATGGCAGGGATGGCGAGGACGATTTGCTGAGCGAGATCGAGGACACCGCCAGCCAGATCGACCGGGAAATTCGATCGTTCGCCTTCCTCCATTATCCCGCTGAAATCGAACGCGACGGGCTGGCCGGCACGCTTCGCTCCTTGTCTTGCGGCTTTGCGGCCCGGACCGGCCTGAAAGTGAGCTTCGTCGATCTGAGCGATCGTATCGTGGGGAGCAGCCTTACCGCACTTGCGCTGCTGCGGGTCGCTCAGGAGGCGCTGATGAATGTCCACCGGCACGCCCGCGCGATGCATGTGCGCATGTCCCTCGCTTGGCGCCGGGGGCTTCTCGAGCTGGTCATCCGCGATGACGGCATCGGCATCCCCGATGCTGGCGATATTGGCTCTCCGCATGGCGTCGGCATGGTGGGAATGCGCCACCGTGTCGAGCGCATTGGCGGCAATTTCGCGGTCAAGCGCATGAAGCATGGCACGAAGCTGGTCGCCTCGGTTCCGCTTGGCTGATCGCTGGCGCTGCGCCCCTAAGGCTGGATGATATTGTTGCGGACGGCGTAGCGGACCAGGTCGGCGG
Organism: Sphingomicrobium sp.; assembly: GCA_045811425.1. GTDB lineage: Bacteria > Pseudomonadota > Alphaproteobacteria > Sphingomonadales > Sphingomonadaceae > Sphingomicrobium. The sequence goes on from JBJMUA010000007.1 coordinate 27,784, forward strand.
TCGTGCGCAATTTCAACTTGTGCATCGCGCTGGCCCGGTGCGTCTCCACCGTCTTGACGCTGATGCTGAGCTGCTGCGCAATTTCCTTGTTGATGCGGCCTTCGGCGATCTGCTGAACCACCTCCCGCTCCCGGTGGGTAAGGCTGCTTGCGCAGGGCTGTGGCTTGCTCTCAAGGAACTTCTCAAGCAGCGTTTCCGAAATCGCCCCCGAGAAATAGGGACGATGGATGGAAAGGGCGTCGAGCGCCGCGATCAAATGCCTTTCCGTGTCGGATTTCAGGACGAAGCCGCGGACCCCGGCCCGCAGCACATCCATGATCACCTCTTCGCGATCGTGCATCGTGTAGAGCAGGATCTCCATCCTGGGATAGGTCTTCTTCAGGAGGTGGGCGAGGTCCAGCCCGTTCAATTCGGGAAGCGAATAATCCAGGATGGCGATGTCGGGGCTGGACTCACGAGCAAGCTCCAGCGCGTCGCGTCCGTTCGCGGCTTCGCCGACCACCTGATAATAAGGCTTGGTTTCGACAAGGTTGCGGACGCCCCGCCGGACGGCGTCGTGATCGTCCACGATCATGATGCGTCGGATGGGGCTTGTCATTGTTCCTGGCGGCCCATCAAAATTCCCTGTTGATGCCCTACGCGCTACCGGATGCCGACCCGGAGCCTGCCCCGCCATCATATCATTCGATGGTCATCGGCAGGAAGAGCAGACGTCAATTTCATTTGGTAGATCGGGGATAAGCTTGCCTATCGGGGGAAACCCGCCCTCGATCGCCAGAATCGTCCCTAGGCCGCCGAAAACCCGAATTTGAGGAAACCGGTTTCCTGATGCCTTTTCGAGGGCCGAGCCTGACCTCAAGGTCGGGCCTTTACCCGATGGGCGGGGCCGTTAACTGGCTCATAATGCGGCGAACCTGCCATGCGAATGGCGGGAATGGAGACTGTCATGCGGGGCGTCAAACTCATCCTGTCGGCACTTGCCCTGGCGGTCTGTTCGACCGGCGCGGCGGCCAAGGCGCCGAGCACATGGGACGGCCTGGTCCAGGTCAAGTCCAAGAAGCTTGCGCTCGCCTATTTGCTGCCGAACGCCGACTTCCGTGCCTATGCGAAAGTGATGTTCGACGCGCCGCAGGTGGCATTCAGCAAGAACTGGCAGCGCGACTATAATCGCTCGACGATGACCTTGTCGGGCCGGGTCAGCGACAAGGATTTGATGGAAGCCGTCGACGGGGCCAAGGCGAGCCTGTCCAAGATATTCCCGGATCGGTTCACGCAGGAGGGCTACCAGGTCGTGTCCGCGCCCGGCCCCGACGTCCTACGACTGTCGCTGGCAATCATCGATTTGCAGGTCAGCGCGCCGGAGCGCAACCTACCGGGCCGAAGCCGCACCTACGCCCTCGATGCCGGGCAGGCGACGTTCGCGATCGAAGCCCGGGACTCGCTGACCGGCCAGCTGCTGGGGCGAGCCGTGGACCGGCGGGAAGCGGGCGACGGTCCGGCCTACCGGCGCAGCTATTCCAGCAACATCGCCGACTTCGAATCCTTGTTCGATACGTGGGCAAAGATCGCCGCCAGCGGCCTGAACGAGCTGAAGGCCGTTTCGCCAGTGAATACGGACGGGATCCGAAAGCAATAGCTTCCGGACCCTTCCATGTCCCCGACACCGGAGCCGTCCCTCCACTCCCCCCCCAACGGCTCCGGTGACGGGGGCTAGTTCGCTCCCCCCTGCGAACATCGGGACAATACCCAACGCCGCTCAGGGTTTGCCTGATAAAAGGCCACTCCGGTGGGTGGTAGGCGAGGCAATTGCTTCTTCTGCGCTGTCATGGAGAATGACAAATGGCGAGTTCATCCATTCGAGCCCTGGCCCTGGGGCTGACTCTCACGGTCGCAAGCGCCCAGATCGGCGTCGCGCAAACCGAGCCCACGCCACCACCCCGATCCGGCGTGGCAATGCCCCAATGGGCAAGCCCCGATCCGATCGTCAAAGAAGGCGTGATCGAGGATGGCGCGATCGAGGCCGTCAAGGACATGAGCAACTATCTGATGTCGCTCAACACCGTCGCATTCACGTCGCAGGGCAGCCTGGACGTGGTCACCAATGATGGTCAACGCATCCAGCTGGACGGCATCACCAATTACAAGGTGCGCAAGCCGGGCTTCGTGATCGACTACCGCAGCGACATCAAGAGCCGGCGGTTCATCTACGACGGCAAGAATTTCACGGTCTACTCGCCGTTGCTTGGCTATTATTCCACCGTCGCGGCACCAGGAAGCAATCGTGAGGTGCTTGATACGATTTACAATAAATATGGGATCGCGCTGCCGCTGGAGGATCTGTTCCGCTGGGGCGACGGGACCAATGCGGATCGCATCCAGGCGCTCAAGTCCGCCTATGAGGTCGGGTCCGCGACCATCGACGGGGTGGCGACCGACCACTTCGCATTTCGCGAGGCGGATGTGGACTGGGAAGTCTGGATCCAGAAGGGCGACCAGCCGCTGCCTCGCAAGTTCGTCATCGTCGACCGGACCGATCCGGCCAGGCCGACCTTTACCGCTCGCCTGAACTGGCAAGTGAATCCCGCCTTTACGGATGCCGACTTCACATTCGTGCCCGACGCGAATGCGAAGCAGATCCAGTTGGCCACCTTCAAGGGAGAGTAAGATGCGTGGCAAAATCGGTGCACTGGCAATGCTCAGCGCTTTCGTGAGCCTGGCCGCCTTCATGGTCCAGGAAGTGGACGCACGCGGTGGGCGCGGCGGAGGCGGCGGCGGTCGCGGCGGCGGCGGATTCAGCCGCGGCGGATCGAGCAGCATGAGCCGCGGTGGCGGAGGCGGCGGCTACAGCCGCGGCGGTGGCAGCTATAGCCGGGGCGGAAGCGCAAGCCGTGGCAGCTATGGCAGCGGCGGCTCAGGCTTCAGTCGCGGCGGCAGCTACAGCCGCCCGGGCGGCGGCGGTTATAGCCGGCCATCTTCCGGTGTGCGGCCATCAACCGGCATGAATCGTGGCGGCCGTGGTGGCGTCGGCGGCGCCGGAGGGGTTGGCGGTGTCGGTGGCGCCGGACGTCCTGGCGGCGTCGGTGGTGCCGGCGGCGTAGGCGGTGCTGGTCGTCCTGGAAAGCCGGGCGGCGTAGGCGGTGCCGGCGGCGTTGGCGGTGTCGGTGGCGTTGGCGGTGCCGGCGGCGTTGGCGGGGTCGGCGGTGTCGGCGGTGCTGGCCGGCCTGGGTCGCGCCCGGGCCAAGGAGGCGGCGGCATCAACAACAGCGGCAATCGGGTCAACAACGGCAACATCAACACTGGCGACATCAACGTCGACAATGATTGGGGCGGCGATTGGGACGGCTGGGGCGATTACCCGCTCGGCGCCGGCCTTGCGATCGGCGCAGTCGCCGGCATGACCGCGATGGCCTATGGCTCGGCCTATTATGCCCTGCCGGGAGGCTGCTCGCCTTATCCCTATCATACCTACACATATTATAATTGCGGCGGCGCCTACTATCAGCCGCAGTATGAGGGCGACACGGTGGTTTATGTGACGGTCCCGGATCCGGCGACGGTCACCGTCCAGCAGTAGGGTCGCAGGTACCGAAGCGAGAGCGAGCGGGGCTTTCGAAGGGAACTAGCCGGCTCCGGAAATTTCCGGGGCCGGCTTTCCTGTCCTACGTACCTTCAGTCTTGGCCACAACAGGGCCATCATCCCGACCGCAAATGAGCAGCCGATGAAAAATTGCACCATGCGCGCATACCACGCGCCGGCGTTTGCGTCGCCCTTGAGGACGAAGATCCCGAAGATGACCATTGTCGCGTTGAAGGCCAGCTCAGCATTGCTCCCTCTCGCCCCGCCCTTCGAGATCTGGAAGCCAAACCACATCGATAAAATGAAGACGATCAGGGCAAAGGTGACCAGGTTCGGCGCAATACCCAGCACCACATATGCAGCAAGTCCGGAAAAGCCACCCAGGAAGTTGCTCGTGAGTTTTGCAGTTGCGGTGGCCCGGCTCCGCTCTACTTCCATCTTCGCGACCAGCAAGACGACCTGCAGCAACACCGGCATCGCATCGGTCAACCCGAACAGCCAGTAAACCAGCATTACCGGCAGCACGATGATCGTACCAATTGCCGCCGTCGCAACCGGCGCGTCCAATGCTTCCTGCGGCGGTGCCGGCGGGATCTTTGCAACCAGGGGCCAGATGGCATGCATGATCCAGGTGTTGATGACGGCGAGGCCCATCGCACGCGTAAGGACCTCGGCCATTCGGTAGGCTTGGCCGGGAAACGTCAGGGTCAGGACAGGGAGTATGGCGACGCATAGCAGCAGCAAGGTGAGCGGCAGCTGGGCCTTGGCCTGGGCAAGGCCCCAGAACGCCAGGAACAGGATGAGGCCAATCAGGCCGAACAGAATGTACGGCGCCTGGTGAAGCCAGGCGGACAATGCGTAGCAAAGCCAGGCAGAAATATACATGACCAGAACCAGCACCACGCCCAGCTTGAGCGGGGGAGCCACCGGAAGCTTCGCAAGCATGATGCCGGACAGCACGGCACAAAGCGCCGAAGGCTGCCAGCCCATGTACTCGCAGACGGTAAAGCCCAAGGTCGTGCCGACCGCGAAGCGAAGAATGAAGTGCATCCGCGCCGGGTCGACCGGGTCGGCAATCTTCCACCGAGTGCCAAGCGCAGTGGCCATGGCTATTGCAGGTAACTCAGGAGCGCCACGACCTTGAGCCACAGCCGCCCGATCGGGTTCATGATGGAAGTGTCTTTGGTGAAGATCATGACGTTCGCCTGTGCACCGCTACGCCCGACATCGATGCCTGCTTCTTTCGCATCTTCCGGCAGAAGCAAGATTCGAACAGGGAACTGCTGCGGGTCGCGGAGCCATCCCTGGTCGGCTGGCATGGACGAAAGCTGGCCCGTTGGGGCTTCGTCGCCCTGGCTGACACCCCATCCCACGCTTTGCACCCGGCCGTGGAACAACTTGCCCGGCAAGATGTCGAGCGCGATCAGAACGTCCTGTCCAGGCCGCACATTGCCGAGCTGATTCTCGCGCATGTCGGCCGAGATCCAGCGTGGCCCGGTTTCAAGGAAGCTCAGCAACGGCTGGCCCGGCCCGACATATTGGCCCTTCGACAGACGAAGATTGGTGACGGTTCCATCGGCCGGGGCGACGACCGTCGTGTTGCGAAGGTCGAGGCGGGCTTGGTCCAGGGCCGCAAGGGCTTGCTTGACCTTGGGGTTGTTCAGGCCTGGCGCACCCAGGTTTGCCTCCGCGCGACGCAGGTCGGCTTCGGATTTCGTCACGTCGGCCGCGGTCTTGCCGACATCCGCCCGCGCACGAATTCCCTGCGTCTCGGCAAGCGCCCGTTGGCCGACGAGGTCGGTGACAATCTTGCCGAGTTGGCGGCTGGCGGCGAGGTCGACGCGCTGCTTGCGAACCTGTGCGCGCGCTGCCGCGATATCGGCAACAGAAACGTCGGCGGCCTGCAATGCCACGGAAAGGTTCGCTTCCGCCGATCGTATGGCGACCTGATAGGGTTCGGGATCGATCCGGAACAGCAGCTGCCCCTTTTTCACGGAGCTATTGTCCTTTACGCCGACCTCCAGGACGTCACCCGCAACTTCAGGCGCGACCTGCGTCAGGAACGTCTCGACCCGCGCCTGCGAAGTATAGGGCGTGTAGCGGTCCGACAGCACGTGATAGACGAACAGCGCGAGCAGGACGCCAAGCGCGATCAGGACGATCTTGCGTACCGGGCTGGCAGGCGCCTCGGTCTGTACGACGTCAATCTCGCTGACGTTAACTTCCTGAGACGGTCCGCCAGTGGCTGATCCGGCCCCGGCCCCGGCGGCGGCGGATGCCTGGCTGTTGTCAGTCATTTCTGGCCCCCTGTGCTGCTGTCCGGCTCGGTTGGGTTCGCGGCGCTTGCAGGGACGCCGGTCCAGTCGCCCCCAAGCGCACGATAGAGATTGACTAGCGCCCGTTGATAATCGCCGCGCGCCGACGCCAGCTGCAGTTCGGCGTTGAACAGGCTGCGCTCGGTGTCGAGCACCTCGAGATAGTCCGAATAGCCATTGTCGTAGCGCTCGTTGGCGAGCTCGACGCCGCGCCGCAAAGTCGCGACCCTGCGCCGCAATATTTCTCGAAGCTCGGCGCTATGGCGCAGGTCGGCGAGCGCATCCTCGACGTCGCGGAAGGCGTTCTGGATGACGAGCTCATAATTGGCGAACGACTGGTCTCGCCTTGCCTCCGCCTGGTCGACTGCGGCGGTCAGTCCGCCGCCGGTATAGATCGGCCCGACGACGTCCCCGGTAAACGACCAGGTGCGGGCCGAACCGCTGAACAGGTTGCCTAGCGATCCGCTGGCGAGGCCGAGCAGGCCGGTCAGACTGATTCGCGGGAAGAACAAGGCGCGTGCCGCCCCGATCAAGGCGTTGGACGCGATCAACTGCTGTTCGGCCTGCAGGATGTCCGGCCGGCGCAACAAGAGGTCGGATGGCAGGCCGGCCGGGATTACCGGCGAGTGCAGCTGATCCGGCTCGCCGGAGCGGGCGATCGGGCCCGGGTTGCGTCCGACCAGCACCGACATGGCATGTTCCTGGGTCGCGATAGCCTGCTTGATCCCCGGTATTTGCTGCAGCGCCGATTCATATTCCGCCCGGACCTGGGACATTTCGAATTCGGAGATCCATCCTCCGGCGAGCCTGATTTCGAACAGCTGGACAGATTGACGGCGTCCGTCGGCAGTAGCGTTGGCGATGCGCAATTGCGCGTCGAGATCGAGCAAGGTCACATAGGTCGCAATCACCGACGAAATCAGCGTCAGGGTCACGCCGCGGCGCGCTTCCTCGGTCGCCAGCAGGTTGGCGCGCGCGGCCTCGGTTTCGCGCCGGATTCGGCCCCACAGGTCGATTTCCCAGCTTGCGGATAGAACCGTGCTGAATGTCGTGCTCAGCGGGTCGACAATATCAGGGATCTTCTGTTCGCTGGCGCGCTGTCGGTTGCCGCTCAAGCCATATCCAATTTGTGGCGAGCTCTGTGATTTGGTTCCGGCCAGGATAGCAGCAAATTCGTCGACGCGGGCGCTGGCGATCCTCAAGTCGCGGTTGTTGATCAGTGCTTCCTGGACGAGCAGGTTCAGATAGGGGTCGGAATAGGCGTTCCACCAGGCCGGCTGCTGGGCCATTTCGGCCGGAAGCTGGAATCGATATGCAGGCGGGACTTCTACAACCGGCTTTTGGTAGTCGGGTCCCTGCACGCAGCCGCCGGCGGCAATGATGCCGAGCGCCGCTCCCAAGCGAAAGGCGGCATTACCGGCCTTCATCGGCCGGCCTCGACGGGCGCGGCAGTCCGGAATCGGTCGAAGACTGCCGGCGGTTGCGCTTTCAGCGACGCTCGGAGCATCAGCATTGGCTCCTGGGACTCGCGAATGCTGCCCGACGCCGGACGGTTCAGGTCGGCGATGATGCTGACGTAAAGCGAAAGCAGGACAAACAGCACAGCGGCGTGGATTCGCCCGCGGCGCTCCTCCAGCACATAGCCCAGCACCGCTGCCGTCAGCACCAGGAAGCCGTAAAGCAGGAGAAACACGGGCGCCGGAACGCGGACCTGGCGCGCGACCTTGCGCTCGGTGTCGAGATCGATGACCTCATTATATGTCATCAGCAGTGCCGTCGTCATGCCGTGGAGGAGAGCTGACTCCCGCGCGCCGGCAACGGCGGCCCAGATGTCGGTCAACAGCTGGTCGTTGTGCCTGAGATAGGACTGGACGCGATCCGGGGAGGCTGTGGCGAGCGCAATGCGATTGTCGGTGTAATTGACCAGGAGATTGCTCAGCCGCGACCGATGCGGTTCGTCGAGCAACTGGGCACGAAGATAGGCCGTGCCGATCGCATTGGCTTCCTGAACGACCAGGTGACGCCGTTCCTCGAAGCGATCCAGCGCCATGCTGAAGGTGAAGGCGAGCAGCAGGGCAAGCAGCCCGAGCATGCTGCCGACCAGATAGCTCTCCTGGCTATGCTCGACTTCCTCGCTGCGAAGCTGGGCTCGCCGATATTCGATCCGGCGGACAGCATGGCCTGCAAGCGAGGCGAGCAGCATCGATGCGAGCATGGCCAGGATCAGGCCTGTCAGGGACAGGCCCGCAAGCCATTCACCAAGCGACCATCTGCCCATTCCCTCCTCCGCCGTCGAACGCAGCTATCCATAGGATGCCGGGTTGGAGAATTAGGGGATTCCTTGGAAGGCCTAGGGAATTCCCCCGATGACGAGGGAGGGGGCGATTGCGCAATGCGGCTCCCTAAAGAGCGCCCGGCCGGCTTAACCAAAAGAATCTTCTGGATTTTTGACGGCGCTGTATTATGTACCGCTCGATATGAATAAGCCCGAAGCCATTGCCGTCCGCGGTCGTCCGCGCGAATTTTGCGTCGACCATGCGCTGGCCCAGGCACTCCGCGTCTTCTGGACCAAGGGCTATGAAGGCGCGTCGCTGACCGACCTTACCGACGCGATGGGAATCACTCGTCCAAGCCTGTACGCGGCCTTCGGCAACAAGGAATCGCTCTTCCGCAAGGCGCTCGATCTCTATGAGCGAGAGAAGATGGCCTATATCGGCCAGGCGATGGCCAAGCCGACCGCGCGCCAGGTTGCCGAGACCATGCTGCGCGGCGCACTGGACAATGTGATGGGCGAAGACGAGCCGCACGGCTGCATGCGCGTCATTGCCTCGGTCGCATGCGGCCCTGCAGCAGCGTCGATCCACGAGGAGATCGTCGAACGCACCGATATTGCCAAGCGAGCGATCGTGGAGCGGTTCGAACGGGCCAAGAGCGAAGGTGACCTGCCGGCGCATATCGACACCTTGGGGCTGACCGGCGTCCTGGTCGCCTGCCTGCAGGGCATTTCGATCCAGGCCAACCAGGGCATTAATCGCGAGGATCTGGAGCGGTTGGTCGAGACCGCTCTCGACCTATGGCCGAGCGCCTGATTGGCTTGGCCTTATACCGTCATCGAATTTTTTTATCGATCGGTATAGAATTTTCCTTGACGTCGACTATCTGACTTTGTACTGACCGGTACAGAAAGTTTGGGGCCGAGTGTCCGGCGAGCTTTCTGACCGTCGAAAAAGGGAAAGCGACGTCTGACAATGATCCAGAGTTCTCCGCGGGCCTGACACCCGCCTGTCAATCGTAACCAGCATTTAGAATTGGCCAGTCGGCGTCGAAGCATTGCTTTGGCGGACAGGTCTTTTGCGTGCCTTGAACAGCCGAGCATGCCGGGAGCCTCTTCCGGCAAGTGCTGAAGCTCGCCCAGGGCACAGGGAGAAGAAGCATGGCATATCTCGCGAAAATCGAACCGCAGACCGCCGCGCCGATTGCCCTGCGCGGCATTCCGGCCAACGACACGGCCAGGCCCGAATTCTCGGCCCTCGAATGGTCGGTGATCCGGCTGGCGCGCGTCGATGGATTGTCGACGTTGCGCGAACCTGGGCGATTCGGGCGCTTCGTCAACTGGCTGATGGGCCGCACGGGCACGCCGGAGCTCGCCAATGAGCGGCTAGAGGCGCTGCGCCGCATGGCCGTGCTCAGCTGGCACTTCGGTTTCACCGTGCCCGGCACGGACGTCGCCGACTTTCTTTCGCAGGGATTCAGTCCCGACCAATATGAGCTGATGGTTGGCAGCATAAGCGACGCCATCAGCGCGCCGAAAAGGATTTTTGCATGAACATGCTGAGCCAAGTCACCGCCGAGGGCGGTGATACCAGGAGCCTGCGCGAAAAATTCGCCAGCCGCCCGCTTTGGCAGCGCGCCGCGCTTGCCGGGACGCCGCTGGTCCTGCTTGCCGCGGCCGTCACCCTATTGGACAGCGGTCCTTCCCCCGCCGCTGCTCCTGCTGCCCCCATGGTGACGGTCGCGGCACCCCTCGAGCAGACCATCAACCAATGGGACGACTATGTCGGCCGCTTCGAGGCGAGCCGCAGCGTTGAGGTGCGCCCGCGTGTTTCGGGCCAGGTCGTCGCGGTCCACTTCACCGACGGCGCGATCGTCCAGCAGGGACAGCTGCTCTATACGATCGACCCGCGTCCCTTCACCGCCGCGCTGGCCGAGGCGCGCGCCAGTGTCGCGTCGGCCCGGGCCGCGCTGACGTTGGCCGACACCAACCTCGGGCGGGCCCGCCGGCTGCTGGAGGCCAATGCGGTTTCGCAGAGCAATGTCGATACGCTAACCGCTCAGGTCCGCTCCGCACGAGCAGAGCTTGCCGCGGCCCAGGCTCGCGTCCAGTCGCGTGCCCTCGACGTGGAATTCGCCTATGTCCGGGCGCCGATCAGCGGCCGCATCTCCGACCGCCGCATCGACCCCGGCAACATCGTCGGGGCCAATGAGACATTGCTTACCACCATCAACGCGCTCGATCCGATCTACTTCACTTTCGATGTGCCGGAATCGCTGTTCCTCAAAACGGCCCGCCAGCGCCAGGCCGGCGGCACGGCTGGACAGGTCGCCGAGATCCGCCTGCAGGACGAAGCTGCCTACAACTGGCATGGAACGCTCGATTTCACCGACAATGGCATCAGCCAGAACTCGGGGACGATCCGCGCCCGCGCCGTGGTGCCCAATCCCAATTATTTCCTGGCGCCCGGAATGTTCGGCAACATGCGGCTTGCCGAGGGCGGGACGACTACCGCCCTGCTGGTTCCGGATGCCGCGATCCGCAATGACCAGGCGCGCAAGATCGTGCTGGTCGTCGGCAAGGATAACAGCGTCACGGCCAAGCCGGTCGAGACCGGCCCGCTCGTCGGCGGCCTCCGCGTGGTCCGCTCAGGCCTGACCAAGACCGATCGCGTCGTGGTGCAGGGCGTCCAGTTTGCAATGCCCGGGGCCAAGGTGAATCCGCGCCTGACCCAAATCAAATCGACCGAGGCTGCCGCGCCGCAGGCGCCGCCGCGGTCCGAGCCCAGCGCGTCGCAAGCGACGCTGGCCGCCAACTAACCAAACATCGGGGCCTCAAATGCGCTTTAGCCACTTCTTCATCCGGCGGCCGATCTTTGCCGGCGTCATCGCGATCATCATCACGATCATCGGCGCCTTCGCCTATGTCGGGCTGCCGGTCTCGCAATTTCCGGACATCGTCCCGCCGACGGTGACGGTGGGCACCTATTACCCCGGTGCTTCGGCCGAAACCGTCGCCGACACCGTCGCCGCGCCGATCGAGCAGCAGATCAACGGCGTCGACAACATGCTCTACCAGTCGTCGCAATCGACCGGGGACGGGCGCGTGACGATCACGGTCACCTTCAAGCTCGGCACCGACCTCGATACAGCCCAGGTCCTGGTTCAGAACCGTGTGGCGCTGGCCGAGCCCAGTCTACCGGAAGAAGTGCGCCGCCAGGGCGTGGTGGTGCGCAAGACGTCGCCGTCCTGGCTGATGGCGGTCAATGTGCTGTCGCCCGACGGCTCCTTGGATCGTGGCTATGTGTCCAACTATGCGCTTACACAGCTCAAGGACCGGCTGTCGCGTGTCGACGGTATCGGCGACGTTCAGATCTTTGGCGCGCGCGATTATGCGATGCGCGTGTGGATCGATCCCGGCCGGGCCTCCACGCTCGGACTCACCGCTGGCGAAGTGGTCCAGGCGCTGCGTTCCCAGAACGTCCAGGTTGCCGCCGGTGTGGTCGGCCAGCCGCCGTTCGACACGGGCGCGGCGCAGCAGCTCAATGTCGAGACGCAGGGCCGTTTCAAGACCGCCGAAGAGTTCGCCAACATCGTCATCCGATCGGATCCAACGACCGGCGCGATCACCCGGTTGCGGGATGTCGCGCGGGTCGAACTCGGCGCCGAGGACTATGGCGTGAACGCCTATTTGTCGGGAACGGACTCGATCATCCTCGGCATCACCCAGCGCCCGGGGACAAACGCCCTGGCCGCGGCAGAAGGCATCAAGGCGCAACTCGAGGACGCCTCCAAGAGCTTCCCCAAGGGTTTGGAATACCGCATCATCTGGAACCCGACGCAGTTCATCAGCCAGTCGATGAGTGAGGTGCAGAAGACCTTGCTGGAGGCGGTGCTGCTGGTGGTGCTGGTGATCATCGTCTTCCTGCAGAGCTGGCGGGCGGCGATCGTCCCGATCATTGCAATTCCCGTGTCCCTGATCGGCACCTTCGCGGTGCTGGCCGCGCTCGGCTATTCCCTCAATACGCTGTCGATGTTCGGCTTGGTGCTGGCGATCGGCATCGTCGTCGATGACGCGATCGTCGTGGTCGAAAATGTCGAGCGAAACCAGGAGCATGGGCTGAGCCCGAGCGAGGCGGCGCATCGCTCGATGGACGAAGTGTCAGCGGCATTGGTGGCGATCGTGCTGGTGCTGTGCGCGGTGTTCGTGCCGGTCACGTTCCTCACCGGCATCACGGGCGAATTCTATCGCCAGTTCGCGGTCACCATTGCATCGTCGACGATCATTTCGCTGCTGCTCTCGCTGACGTTGTCGCCGGCTTTGGCGGCGATGCTGCTGAAGCCGAAGAGCGACCACCGCGCCGAGACCGGGGTGATGGGCCTGCTCCACCGCGCCGGAGACGGCTTCAACGAGCGCTTCGGCCGCTTGAGCGAATGGTACGGCCGCTTCACGCGCCGCGTCGCCGGTGCGCCCAGGCGCGCCCTGACCGTCTATGCCGGGCTGGTCGTGCTGACCCTCAGCCTGTTCTGGGCGACGCCGGCCGGCTTCATCCCGGCGCAGGACCAGGGCTATGCCCTTGCCGCCGTGCAGCTTCCGCCCGGCAGTTCGATCGAGCGGACCGACGCGGTGCTGAAGAAGGTGGCCGCGCGGCTGCTCAAGGTGCCAGGCACCGAAGCGGCGGTGATGTTTGCCGGGTTCGACGGTGCCTCGGGAACCCAGGCATCCAATGCCGGCGCGGCCTATGTGACGTTCAAGCCTTATGAGGAGCGGGCCGGTACCGACCGGACCGAACTCAACATCGAAAACGAGATGCGCGCGGCGCTGGCCGGCATCGACGAAGCGATGGTGTTCGTCATCCCGCCGCCGGTCGTGCAGGGCATCGGCAATGGCGGCGGCTATCGGATGATCATCCAGGACCGCGGCGACAATGGCTATGAGGCCATGCAGCAGGCGGCCTACCAGATGATGGGCGCGGCCCAGCAGGAAAAGGGGCTGGCCAATGTCTTCACCCTCTACAATACCGCCACGCCCCGCATCTTCGCCGACATCGACCGGGCCAAATCCGACATGCTCGGCGTACCGCCGGAGCGGGTGTTCGAGGCGCTCCAGGTCTATCTGGGCTCGGCCTATGTCAACGACTTCAACCTGCTCGGCCGCACCTTCCGAGTGACGGCGCAGGCGGAGGCGGCCGCGCGCGACGACCCCAGCGATATTGCCCAGCTGAAGACCCGGTCGAACAGCGGCGAGATGGTGCCGATCGGCGCGGTCGCGACCTTCCAGGACAAGACCGGCCCCTATCGCGTCACCCGCTACAATCTCTATCCGGCGGTCGAGTTGGATGGCGACACGGCGCCCGGCTATTCGACCGGCCAGTCGATCAAGACGATGGAGAAGCTGGCGGCCGGACTGCCGCAGGGTTTCGCCACCGAATGGACCGACATCGCCTATCAGCAGAAGGCCGCCGGCAATATCGCCATCCTGATCTTCGGCCTGTCGGTGGTGTTCGTCTTCCTGGTGCTGGCTGCGCAGTTCGAAAGCCTGCTGCTGCCGCTGTCGATCATCCTGATCGTGCCGATGACCCTGCTTGCGGCGATGGCCGGCGTGAACCTTCGGGGGATGGACAATAATATCCTGACCCAGGTTGGCCTCATCGTCCTGATCGCGCTGGCGGCGAAGAATGCGATCCTGATCGTCGAGTTCGCCAAGCAGGCGGAGGAGCGAGGGGCAGGGCCGCTCCAGGCGGCGGTCGAAGCCGCGCGGACGCGGCTCCGTCCGATCCTGATGACCAGCTTCTCGTTCATCCTGGGCGTATTGCCGCTGGTCATCGCGACCGGCCCGGGCTGGGAGCTTCGCCAGGCGCTGGGCACGACGGTCTTCTTCGGGATGATTGGAGTCACCGCCTTCGGCCTGGTCTTCACCCCCGTCTTCTACGTCGCCACCCGCGCGCTCGGCGAAAGGCTGAAGCGCGGCCGTGGCGAGCGGCCGGAGGGCGAGCAGCCCGCGCTGCTGCCGGCGGAATGAGGAACATCGACATGCGATTGAAGCAATTCACCACCCTTGGCTCGGCGCTGGCGCTGGCCGCCTGTGCCGCCGGCCCGGACTATGCGCCGCCGGCGACGGCATCGGCTGCGGCAGGCCCGTTCATTGCCGCCACTACTCCCGCCGTGCAGCCGCTGGCCCCGGTCCAGGGCGACTGGTGGCGGCTCTATGACGATCCGGTCCTCGACGGGCTGGTCAGGGATGCGCTCGGGGCCAACACCGATGTCCGCGCCGCCGTCGCTCGCCTGGCTCGCGCCCGGGCGGCGCTGAAGGAGGTCAAGGTCGACCGGCTGCCGCAAGGCGGCGTCAGTGCCGGCGTGACCCGCGGCCGCGACCAGGGCCAAAATGACGCATCGACCAGCATCGATGCGGGCCTGTCCGTCGCCTATGAGGTCGACCTGTTCGGGCGGGTCAGCCGCAACGTCGAGGCCGCGCGCGGCGACGTTGCCGCAGCCGAGGCCGACGCCGACGCTGTCCGGGTGGCGATCGTCGCCGAAACTGCTCGAGCCTATGCCGATGCCGCCAGCGCCGCCGAGCGATTGGAGGTCGCGCGGCGGATCGTCGAACTGCTCGACCAGTCGCTCAACCTCACGGAACGCCGGGTTGAGGTCGGCCTGACGACCCGGCTCGACACTGCGCGGATCGCCGCGCTCCGCAACCAGCGACAAGCAGAGATTCCGGCCATCGCCGCCGAGCGTGACAACGCATTATTCCGGCTGGCGATGTTAACCGGACGCGCGCCCGCCGAGCTGCCCCAACCGGCGGGCGCGCGAACCCTATCCCTGAAGCTCAGCCAGCCGATCCCGGTGGGCGACGGCGCCGGGCTGCTCGCCCGCCGCCCGGACATTCGCGCATCCGAACGACGGCTGGCCGCGGCCACTGCCCGCATCGGCGTGGCCACGGCGGAGCTCTACCCGACGATCAGCCTCGGCGGATCCCTGGGTTCCTCCGCGACAAGCATCGGCAACCTGTTCAGCAATCCGATCGGCTTCCTGCTCGGCCCGCTGATCAGCTGGTCCTTCTCCGACCATGCCCGCGCCCGCGCCCGGGTCGCCGGTGCGGAAGCAGGCGCGCAGGAGGCACTGGCCGAATTCGATGGAACGGTGCTCCGCTCCCTGCAGGAGACCGAGACCGCGCTGTCAGCCTATGCCAATGCGCTGCGCCGCCGCGAAGCGCTCAAGGCCGCGCGCGACGAGGCCGAGGTCGCCGCGAACATCATCCGCGCCCAACAGCGCGAAGGCCAGGTGGATTCGCTCGCCCTGCTCGACGCGGAGCGAACCTTCGCCGAATCCGAAGCGGAGCTGACCGACATGGATGGTCAGGTAGTCACGACGCAGATCGATCTGTTCCGGGCGCTGGGTGGCGGCTGGACCAGCGCCTAGCCCAAGCAGCCGCTTAAATCCGCAGATTTTTGCGCGTTTGAGCACAAGCCGCGGGAAGCCGCTTCGGCGCGCCGCCCGCATGCACCTCCTCCTCAAAGGGGAGGAATTGCATGCGCCGCCTGGTCCCATTTTCGTGCCTGTTGCTGTGCGTCCCTAGTGTCGCCCATGCCCAGGCGACGTCAAACGCCATTACCGGAGCCAATGATGCCTTCGGGTTTCGCAAGGGTGACGAGGCCGTCGGCATTTATGACGAAGCCTTCGCTAGGGGTTTCAGCCTGGAATCGGCCGGCAATTATCGCGTTCACGGCACCTATTTCGTCAAGAATTCGGGGGTCAGTTCATTCTTCCTGGAATCGACCGCGGTTCGCATTGGCTTCAATACGCTTGGCGTAACCTTGCCCAGCCCGTCCGGCGTGGTCGACTATAGCCTGCGCGACCCCGCGAAGGGTGAAGCCAGCCTGTTCACCCTGGGGCTCGATCAGTTCAACCAGCCCTATGCGGAGATGTTGTTCAAGCACCGGTCCGCCCGAGTCCCGCTATCAGGGACCTTCGGCGTGGCTGTCGTTCCACAGTTGAAGGATGCCCAGGGAGGGGCGAGCGGGGATTCACTGCTTCTCGCAGGAACAGCGCGCTTCCATCATGCGCAATTCGACGTGCGCTTGTTTGGCGGCGAATATCGCTTTGAAAGGCCGAGCCAGTTCCGGCTCGTTACCGACGAAGCGCTGCTTGATCGCAGGATGGAGCGCGGCAGGCTCATTGGCGTCGACGGAATGAACGACAAGGGTCAGCGGCATATTGCCGGGCTGCTCGCCGACACGGCGCTGACCAGGCGGATCGGGCTGGGAGCAACCACGGTGTTCACCCAGGAGGACCCGTCCAAAACCTTCCTCACCTTGTTCAGCGGACTTGCCGATGATGACACGGTCGTCGCCCAGATCATTGCCACGCCAGCCCAGAAGACAACCTCCATTTCATCGGAGGCGCGCCTCTATT
>JBJMUA010000008.1:0-21534 GCA_045811425.1 Sphingomicrobium sp.
GAGCCCTATTTTTTCGACGTCATCTCCGGCGGCAAGCATCATCCAGGATCAAGCGGCTTTTACCAGTATGGCTTGTTCGAGGGACTGACGGTCGGGCTGCAACCGAATTTTGGCTATGGCACCGACGGTCCCAATCGCGGGATGTCGGTGGGTGACGTGAAGTTATTGTCGCAACTGCGGCTGACGCATTTCACGCCCGAGCATCGCATCCCGACGATCGCCATTGCGCTCCAGGAGACGATCCCTACCGGCAAATATGATCATCTCGGTCAAGGGAAAGAGGGGCATGGCTCCGGTTCCTTCGCCACCGAGATCGGAGTCAATGTGCAGCAATATTTCCTGCTCGAAAACGGGCGGCTGCTGCGTGGCCGGATCAATTTCCTCCAGCGATTTCCGCACGGCGCCGACGTCGAGGACCGGAGCGTTTATGGGACGGAACTGGGCTTCCGGGGCCATGCGAAACCCGGGCCTCGGACCACCCTGATCGGCGCCGTGGAGTATAGCCTGACCCGGGAATGGGTGCTGGCGCTCGACGTTATCGGAGAAGCGTCCGGCAAGACGAAGCTAAAGGGCCACAACGAAGGCGGCATTGCGGTGAACCAGCTCTTCCCCTCCAGCCGCTACGTCGGCTTTGCTCCGGCGGTCGAATATAATTGGAGCGACCGGACCGGAATCCTGCTTGGCGTCTGGGTCATTCCCAAGGGCCACAACACGCCGGCGTCCGTCACGCCCGCATTCGCATTCAGCCGCTTTTGGTAGCCCCTATTCGGCCGCCGGCGCGTCGCCGCTCGCCTTGCGCTTGGCCTTTGCCTTGGGCGGCGGGGCGGAGGGCTTTCCCTTCGGTGCCTTGGGCGGGGCAGGGGTGATCTCGAATGCCGGGGCGTTGTCCTTGATGTGGACCTTGACCTCGCCGCCGTCGACCAGCTTGCCGAACAGAAGTTCCTCGGCCAGCGGCTGCTTGATCTTCTCTTGCACCAGCCGCTGCATCGGCCGGGCGCCGTACAGCTTGTCGTAGCCGCGGGTGGTGAGCCACTCGCGCGCCTGGTCGTCCAATTCGATATGGACGTTGCGGTCGGCGAGTTGCAGTTCCAGCTGGAGGATGAACTTGTCGACCACCCTCGCGACGACCGCCGGCGGCAAGTAGGCGAACGGCACGACCGCATCCAGTCGGTTGCGGAATTCTGGTGTGAACATCTTCTTGACCGCATCCTCCTGCGCATCCTCGCGGGTCATCGCGCCGAAGCCGATACTCTCGCGGGCCATGTCGGCGGCGCCGGCATTGGTGGTCATGATCAGGATGGTGTTGCGGAAATCGACCGTCTTGCCGTGATGGTCGGTGAGCTTGCCATGGTCCATGACACTAAGGAGGATGTTGAACAGGTCCGGGTGCGCCTTCTCGATCTCGTCCAATAGCAGAACTGAATGCGGGTGCTGGTCGACCGCGTCGGTCAGAAGCCCGCCCTGATCGTAGCCAACATAGCCCGGAGGCGCGCCGATCAGGCGGCTGACCGAATGGCGCTCCATATATTCGGACATGTCGAACCGCTGGAGCGGAATGCCCATGACCGATGCGAGCTGCCGCGCGACCTCAGTCTTGCCGACGCCGGTCGGGCCCGAAAACAGATAATTTCCGATCGGCTTGTCGGCATCTCGCAGACCGGCCCGCGAAAGCTTTATCGCCGAAGAGAGCTTTTCGATCGCCATGTCCTGGCCGAAGACGACGCGCTTCAGGTCCGCTTCCAGGGTTTCCAGCACGCGCTTGTCGTCGGTGGAAACCGATTTGGGCGGGATGCGGGCCATGGTCGCGACCACCGCCTCGATCTCCTTTGTCGTGATCGTCTTCTTGCGGCGGCTGGGCGGAACCAGCATCTGCATGGCGCCGACCTCGTCGATCACGTCAATCGCTTTGTCGGGCAGCTTGCGGTCATGGATGTAGCGGGCCGACAGCTCCACCGCGGACTTGATCGCGTCGGACGTATAGCGCACGCCGTGATGCTGCTCGAACGACGTACGCAGGCCGGCGATGATCTTGATCGTGTCCTCGACGGTCGGTTCGTTGACGTCGATCTTCTGGAACCGCCGCAAGAGGGCGCGGTCCTTCTCGAAATGGTTGCGAAACTCCTTGTAGGTGGTCGAGCCGATGCAGCGGATGGCACCCGACGAGAGGGCCGGTTTCAGGAGATTTGAGGCATCCATCGCGCCTCCCGAGGTTGCACCGGCTCCGATCACCGTGTGAATTTCGTCGATGAACAGGACGGCGTTGGGCATCTTCTCAAGCTCGGAAACGACGGATTTCAGCCGCTCCTCGAAATCGCCGCGATAGCGGGTGCCGGCCAGCAGCGCGCCCATGTCCAGCGCATAGATGACCGCTTCCTTCAGCACATCGGGGACGTCGCCTTCGACGATCTTGCGGGCCAGGCCTTCCGCGATCGCGGTTTTGCCGACACCGGGGTCGCCTACATAGAGCGGGTTATTCTTTGACCTGCGGCAGAGGATCTGCACCGTGCGGTCGACCTCCGGCATGCGGCCGATCAGCGGGTCAACCTTGCCCGCCTTGGCCTTGTCGTTGAGGTTGACCGTGAATTGCTGCAGGGCGCTTTCCTTCTTGTCGCCCTTGCTTTCGGTCTTTTCCTCGGTGCCTTGCGGAGGACCAGGCTCGGCGGAGACCTCGCCCTTGCCGACCCCATGGCTGATGTATGTCACCGCATCGAGGCGGCTCATATCCTGCTGCTGCAGGAAATAGACCGCATAGCTTTCGCGTTCGCTGAACAGGGCGACCAGCACATTGGCCCCGGTGACTTCGTCGCGTCCGGACGATTGCACGTGAAGAATGGCGCGCTGGACGACCCTTTGGAAACCGCTGGTGGGGGTCGGATCGGTGGCGCTGTCGGCGACCAATGCGCCGAGCTCGCTGTCGAGATATTGCTTGACCGTCCCCTTGAGGTCGTCGCGGTTGACCCCGCAGGCGGTCATCACCTGGCTGGCATGCGTGTCGTCGATGAGGGCGATGAGCAGATGCTCCAATGTCGCATATTCGTGGCGGCGCTTCGACGCCTCGCCGAGGGCGTTATGCAGGGTCGTTTCAAGTTCGCGAGCGAAACTGGGCATTCACGGTCACTCCATGCCCACCGGGGAGCTGGCGGGCTCGACTCTGAATGTTGGCCTGTTCGCGCAGGCAATCAAGGGCAAAGGTTTCGGTTCGTCGCACCATTGTGCCCCTAAACCGGCGGAGGCCCAGCCCGCCCGAAGGCTATTTCTTGAACAGTTCGTCTGCGGCACTGCGGTGGACGGCGGTATCGGCCAGATGCTGCTCGATCCGCGCAATCTCGCCCTTCAGTGTTGCGATCCGCTCCTGGAGCTCGTCGACGGAAAGCGGACCCAGGTCCTGCTTGATGAGCTGCGTTAGCGGATCCTGCGGGCGGCTGGAAAAGAAGTCGTCCTCGTCCATCCCGGAATCGTTGACCCATGGCGACCCCAAGTCAATAAGCTTGCGGCTATTGGTTCGCGTTGGGGGCTTATGAGTGAGATCATTCCGGATGTGATGCGCGTTGTCGAGATTGCCGACGGGCAACTCAGAATGGCATCGCGGCCCGCCCCGCAGGCCGGCAAAGGCGAGGTGCTGGTCAAGGTCGCGGCGGCCGGGGTCAACCGGCCCGACGTCCTGCAGCGCATGGGACTTTACCCGCCGCCGCCGGGCGCCAGCGACGTTCCCGGACTTGAGATCGCTGGCACGGTTCTGGCCGCAGGGCCGGGCGCCACGCATTTGATCGGCACCAGGGTTTGTGCGCTGGTAGCCGGCGGCGGCTATGCCGAATATTGCCTCGCCCCGGCCGGAACCTGCTTACCTGTGCCGGAAGTATTGCGGATGGACGAGGCCGCAGCCATGCCGGAAACCCTGTTTACGGTCTGGATCAACCTGTTCGAGCGGGGTTTCGCTGCCGAAGGCGACACGGTGCTTGTCCATGGCGGAACCAGCGGCATTGGCACCACGGCGATCAAGCTTGGCGGCCTGTTCGGGCTGGAGGTGCTCGTCACCTGTGGAACGGATGAGAAATGCGCCGCCGCGATCGAACTGGGCGCTGCTCACGCGATCAATTACAAGACGACCGACTTCGTTGATGCTGTCCAGCGATGGACGGAAGGGCGAGGCGTCGCAGTCGTGCTAGACATGGTCGGCGGCGACTATGTGCCGAGGAATCTTGCCTGCCTGGCGGACGATGGGCGGCACGTCTCGATCGCCTTCCAGCGCGGCGCGACCGCCGAGATCCCGATCGCTGAAATGATGCGCCGGCGCCTGACCTTGACCGGCTCGACCTTGCGGGCGCGCGAAATCGCTTTCAAGGCAATGGTCCGCGACGAAATCGCCGAGACGGTCTGGCCTTATGTAGAGGGCAATCGCCTGAAGCCGGTGATGGATGAGTCGTTCCCGCTGGAACAGGCCGCCGCCGCCCATGCCCGGATGGAGTCGGGTGACCATGTCGGCAAGATCGTGCTAACGGTCGGCACATGAGCGGGCTCGTCCTTCACGAAGATGCGCGGTCGGGGAATTGCTACAAGATCCGGCTGACCGCCGCGCACGTCGGTATCGAGTTGGAACGGCGCAACTACGACATCATGAAGGGCGAGACGCGGACCGCCGAATATCTGCGGGACGTCAATGCCAATGGCCGTATTCCGGTGCTGCAGGACGGCGACCGTTTCCTCCCTGAGAGCAACGCCATCTGCTTCTTTCTCGCCAATGGCACCAACCTGATCCCCGACGGCCATTTCGACCAGGCGGACATGCTCCGCTGGATGTTTTGGGAACAATATAATCACGAACCGAGCATAGCGACCTTGCGCTTCTGGATCCGGTTCGTCGGCCTCGACGCGCTGGCCGATGCCCAGCGCATGCAGATCACAGGCAAGCGGGAGAATGGATTGGCGGCGCTGGACCTGATGGACACCCATCTGGATGGGCGGAAGTTCTTCGTCGCCGACCAGTTCAGCCTCGCTGATATCTGCCTTTTCGCTTACACTCATGTCGCAGACGAGGCCGATTTCGACCTGGAGGCCTATCCCCACATCATCCGCTGGTTGGAACGGATCATGCTGCTGCCCAAGCATGTCGGGCTGGAGGATTAGCGAACAGCCTATTGGCTGTGGTCGTTAGCCTCATCGACAAGGTGGAGAAAATAGAGTCCGCCTCCGATGGCCACAACACCGAGCCCGATCGCAACCCAGCCGCCGGACGATATTCCGAGCCGCTTTTCGGAATCGACGTTACCACTCCGATGCAGGGCGAGGGCGGTGTCTGCACGAACCCCTGCCAGCGTTAAGGTTGGCCTCGACCCCGGGCCGAAATTCAGGGCCAACCCCTCGCCAATTGTCGTGCGGTTGATTCCATTTCCCGACGTGCGGTTCAGGGTCGGCGCGAGCGTCAATGCGGCTCGCGGCCGCGACGGTTCTCGCCCGCCAAGCTGGATTTGAAACCGCGCCCCGACGAAGGCGCCCATGCGCGTATCCCCATTCTGATATTGTGCGGCGTTCGCCTCAAGGGGCCCTGCAAACAGGCTGAGACTTGCCAGGCCGAGTATCAATTTTTGCATGGGACTACCCTTCTGAATGGACAGGGTTTTGGTCTGCCGACGAAGAGGAGAAAGGGTTATCGAAAATTCAAGTTACCCGCACTCGGGCAATACTTGCGGCTGAATGCTCTAAGCACTAGAGGGGGCTCAAATTGGCCGCTCCTTCGGTGGGGCGGCCCTTATTGTTTGTGGAGAATTATCATGGCCCAGCCGCTGATGCCTCATGCGACCGCCGCCTGGCTGGTCGAAAACACTTCGCTGAGCTTCTCGCAGATCGCGGATTTCTGCGGCTTGCACGTGCTTGAGGTGCAGGCCATCGCCGACGATACGGCGGCAACAAAGCTGACCGGCCGTGACCCGGTCCGTTCCGGCGAACTGACGCATGAGGAAATCGAAAAGGGCCAGGCCGACTCCGATTATGTGCTGAAGATGCACAAGGCGCCTGACCCGGTCACTCGCACCAAGGGACCCAGATATACGCCGGTGTCGAAGCGGCAGGACAAGCCCGACGGCATCTCCTGGATCATCCGCAATCATCCGGAAGTGACGGACGGTCAGATTTCCAAGCTGATTGGGACGACCCGGACGACAATCGCCGCGATCCGCGAGCGGACTCATTGGAACATGGCCAACATCCAGCCGAAGGATCCGGTGACCCTGGGCCTCACCACCCAGCGCGAGCTGGATGCGGCAGTCGCCAAGGCGCAAAAGGCCGCCGGCACCGTCGCTCCGACCGACGAAAGGCTGGCAAGCGATCGCGAGGCGCTGATCGAGCAGCTTCGCGCCGAGCGCGAGGCGCATGTCCGCGAAGCTGAGGCCGCACTTGCCGCTGCCGACGCCGGCCTGGAAGGCGGAACAGCGGCCGACGAAATCGTTCCTGGCATCAAGGACCCGTTCAAGCGTTGATTTGGGACCGCGCCAGCGCCTAGGTTGAGCCATGGATCAGGGCGACATCGAAAACATGAGTTTCGAGGCGGCGCTTGCCGAGCTGGAGCAGATCGTGCGCAGCCTGGAGCAAGGGCAGGCGCCGCTAGATGAATCGATCGAGCTCTACCAGCGCGGCGACCGGCTGAAGCGGCATTGCGAAGCGCGCCTCAAGGCCGCGCAGGCGCGGATCGAGCAGATTGCGCTTGGCCCCGACGGCCAGCCAAAGGGCACGAGCCCCTTCGATGCTGCTTGAGAGCGGCGTGTCCGACGCCGAGCTTCAGGTCGAAGCCAATCGAATCGGCGCCAAGGTTGAAGCGGTATTCTCCCGTTACCTGATCGGTTCCGATGACGGCCGTGACCGGCTGTTCGAAGCAATGCGCCACGCCGGCCTTGGCGGCGGCAAGCGCATCAGGCCCCTGCTGACCGTGGCGACCGGCCGCTTGTTCGGACTGGACGAGGACCGTGCCATCCGCGCCGGAGCGGCGATCGAGGCGATCCACGTCTATTCGCTGATTCACGACGACCTGCCCTGCATGGATGATGATGATCTTCGCCGTGGAAAGCCGACCGTCCACCGAGCGTTCGACGAGTCCACCGCGGTGCTGGCCGGCGATTGCTTCCACGACCTGGCATTCGAGATCATCGCCGACCCGGCGACCCACGAGGATCCTTTCGTCCGTGCCGAATTGGTGCTGGAGCTGGCTCGCGCCTCCGGCCCTCACGGCATGGCCGGCGGCCAGATGCTCGACCTGGTTGCCGAGGGCCAGGAGCTCGACATCGGTTCGATCACCCGGCTGCAGCAGCTCAAGACCGGGGCGCTGATCGAATTTGCCGTTGAAGCGGCCTGCATCATGGGTCGATTGCCGGCCGACGCTCGCACGTCCTATCGCGGCTTTGCGCGCGACATCGGCCTGGCGTTCCAGATCGCCGATGATCTGCTGGACCATGCCGGCAACGAGGAAGCGGCAGGCAAGCGGCTGCGGAAGGATGCAGGCGCGGGCAAGGCGACTTTTGTGTCGCTGCTTGGCGAGGACCGGGCCCGGCAGCAATGCGCGATCTTGGTTGCCCAGGCGATCGAGCATCTCCAGGACCATGGCGATGAGGCAGGGCTGCTACGCGCCGTGGCGAGGTTTGTGCAGGAAAGGGACCGTTGATGGCCAACAGGGAACGCGTCGGCGTCTATCCGGGCACCTTCGATCCGATAACGCTCGGCCATCTCGACATTATTCGCCGCGGCGCGCATCTCGTCGACCGGCTGGTGATTGGGGTGACGACCAACCCGTCAAAGGAGCCGATGTTCGCGGTCGCAGAGCGGCTGGACATGGTCCGCCGGGAAATCGCGAATGTTGCCGGGGTGACCGTCGTCGAATTCGACTCCCTGCTGATGGACTTCGCCGAGCGCGAGGGCGCCAGCCTCATCCTGCGCGGTCTGCGCGCTGTGGCTGACTTCGAATATGAATATCAGATGGCAGGCATGAACCAGCAATTGAACGATCGGATTGAAACCGTCTTCCTGATGGCCGACGTTTCGCTGCAACCGATCGCGTCAAGGTTGGTGAAAGAAATAGCGCGCTATGGGGGCGCCATCGACAAGTTCGTGACGCCGGCCGTCGCGGCCGATGTCGCGGCGAAGCTGAAATAGTTCTGGCGCAGGGGCAGTCCCCGCGATAGTCGGTGACGGCCGCAGTGTGGTGGGAGTTTGGGGATGATTAAGCGTTTGGTTGCGTTGCCTTTTCTGGCGATGGCCTTGGTCGCAGCCAAGCCTGCGCCAGTGCCAGTGAAACCGCCAGTTTCGATGATTGCCCCTGCCGAAGTCGCAGCGGATCCCGCCAACCGTTGGACCTTGGAGCTGTCCAATGGCGGCAAGGTCGTCATTCAGTTGCGGCCCGACATCGCGCCGCAGCATGTCTATCGGATTCAGCAGCTGACCACGGCAGGCTTCTACGACGGACTCATTTTCCACCGTGTGATTGCCGGTTTCATGGCCCAGGGGGGTGACCCGCTCGGAACGGGCGAGGGCGGCTCCAAGTTGCCGGATGTCCCCGCGGAATTTTCTGATTTGCCGCACGTGCGCGGGATCGCCTCCATGGCCCGCGCGGAAGCTCCCGATAGCGCCAACAGCCAGTTCTTCATCATGCTCGCCCCCCGTTTCGTGCTCGATCACAAGTACAGCGCGTTCGGCCGGGTGATCGAAGGAATGGCTAACGTCGACGCCATTGCGGTCGGTGAGCCGCCGGCCGATCCGACCAAGATCGTGCGGGCAACGATTGGCGGGCCGCTGCCGGCGCCGCCGGTTGTAGCCGCGGTTCCGGTCACGGCTAGCGTTCCGCAGTCGGCTCCGCCCGCAGCGCCAGCGGCCGAGCAATCCGCGCCGCAGCCGGCGGTTTCCGAGCAGCCGGGGCCTGTGCCGGCCGTGACCCCGCCCGCACCGGCTCCCGAAGCTCCTCCGCAAGAGGCTCCGACGCCTCAATAATGCGCGTCGACCTTTTCGATTTCGACCTTCCTTCCGACCGTATCGCCCTTCGTCCGGCGCGCCCACGCGACGCGGCGCGCATGCTGTTCGTCCAGGGTAGGCAGCTTTCGGACCGCCGGGTGCTCGACCTGCCCGAGATCCTCAAGGCCGGCGATGTGCTGGTGTTCAACGACACGCGCGTCATCCCCGCCCAACTCGAGGGCAAGCGCGGAGAGGCGCATATCGGCGCCACCTTGCACAAACGCGAGTCCTTGCGCGAATGGTGGGCATTCGTTCGCAATGCGAAGCGGGTTCGCGACGGCGACGTGATCGAATTCGGCGACGGGGTTAAGGCCAGTGCGGTCGCACGTGATGATG
Organism: Sphingomicrobium sp.; assembly: GCA_045811425.1. Classification (GTDB taxonomy): domain Bacteria; phylum Pseudomonadota; class Alphaproteobacteria; order Sphingomonadales; family Sphingomonadaceae; genus Sphingomicrobium. The sequence continues at coordinate 9,325 of JBJMUA010000008.1, forward strand.
CCGGAGCTATCCTCCTCCATTTCCATGGTGAGGAACCGCTCGAACTGCTGTTGGAGCGTGCAGGGCAGATGCCCTTGCCGCCCTACATTGCCAGCAAGCGGGGGACGGACGACTCCGACCGCAGCGACTATCAGACGATGTTCGCCCAGCAGTCCGGTGCGGTCGCGGCCCCAACGGCTGCGCTGCATTTCACCGATCGGCTGATTGCGGCGCTGGATGCGCGGGGCGTGCAGCGTGAGATGCTGACCCTCCATGTCGGTGCCGGCACCTTCATGCCGGTCAAAGTCCAGGATACCGCAAACCACCGCATGCATTCCGAATGGGGACGGATCGACCAGGCCACGGCCGATCGGCTCAATTCAGCAAGAGCCGATGGTGGGCGGTTGATCGCGGTCGGCACGACCTCGCTTCGCCTGATCGAAAGCGCAGCTGACGAATATGGCCGAATCCAGCCATTCGAAGGCGATACGGCGATCTTCATCACCCCCGGTTACCGCTTCAAGGCGATCGACGGACTGATGACCAACTTCCACCTGCCACGCTCGACCTTGTTCATGCTCGTCAGCGCCCTGATGGGGCTAGACGTCATGAAGTCGGCCTACAATCACGCCATCGAGCATGGCTACCGCTTCTACAGCTATGGCGACGGTTCGCTGCTGCTGCCGGGCTAGGCGCCACTTTGCCGGCTCGGGCAGCAGCCCGCGCCGCTGCTAGTAGCGGACGGTCTTGACCCGACCCCGGCGGCGCGCGCCAGGCCGCCGATCGCGCCACGGCCGCGCTCAATCATGGATCACCGCCTTGCCCTCGGCGTCGAGCCGCGCCAGTCCGTCGCGCATCGCCTGGAGCTGCTCGGGCGTGTGGCCGACCCAATCCACGACCTCGCCGACCACCCGCAGCGGCGCCAGCGAGCGGTAGGAGGCGGTGATGTTGCCGGGGAATTTCTTGTCGGTAAGGTTGGGATCGTCCTCGAACGCGCCGGTCGGCTCGACGATGTAGATCCGCCCGCGCGCGTCGTCCTGCCCGGCCGGGCCCTTGGCCAGCTCGGCGCCCCAGGTCGCGGCCTCGAGCGTGGCGCTGAAATAGATGTGCTTCAGTTCGCGCTCGACAAAATTGCTGCCGAACCCGGGCGCCAGCAGGTCGCCCGGCTTCAGGTCGGCCTTGGTGCCATGATAGAAAATCTGGCCCGGGGGAACGTCACGAGCATACATCCGGATTTTCCTCTGATTCCGTGCTGTGGCACGGAGGTCATAGCGGCCTCACCGAGGGCTCATCAATTTTCTGTTGCGGTTTGGCCTCCGGTACGCCGCCTAGCCAGTGGCTGAGGTCGCGGTCGATCACGTGTGACAGCAGGATCACGTCATCACGCAAGCGATCAATGATCTGCTTGCGGACGTTAGGATCAACCGGCTGGCGCTTCGCAGGGACCTTGTTCCACTCCAGCAGCCGCTTGCGGACGCGGAAGATGGCGGCGAGTACGGCACTCTCCTGCGAACCGACCTTCTTTTCGCGTTTGTGGAACTTCTCACCGGCGAGTGCCGTACGGATCGCCTTGGGCGGCCGCTTCAGCAAGCGCTGCAACCAACCGATGCGGATGGTCTTGTTGATCCGCTGAGGCTTGAAGTTGGTGCGGGACCAGGGCTCGATCCCAAGAAAGCGGCACAGTTCTCGATAAATGCCCTCGGGATCCTTGGCGAGGTCATCAAACAGGACGATGTGGCAACGATCGCGGCCGACGGTGGCGAAGAACCGCTCGACATTCGTACCAAGCATGCCGGCCCAGTCGTAGCGCAGCCAGCGCGGATCGATGGCCCGCTTGGGCAGCGACTTGCCTTGGGCGCGCTCGCCGATCTTGGCCCAGGCCTTGCGAAAATCGCGGATCGTCTCATCGCCGGTAACCAGAAGGCGGGCATGCAGCGACGGCAGCATCGAAAGCGGATCGCGCAGGGCGATGATAAACTTTGCCTCCGGCCAGCGCTTCAGGATCGGGGCCATTCGCTCGGGTACATAGAGATAGGTCACTGATCCCTCGGCGTAGAGCTGAGCATTGCCGTCGCAATGACCGAAGAAACGCGCCCAATATTCCTCCTCGATCGCCCGTTCCAGTTCGTCTTCCGGGAGGGCGGCAACCTCATCCCGGGAAAAAAAGTGCGGCTCCTTGACCGCGGAGAAGCAGACGTCGGGATGCTGCTGGAGAAAGCTCGCCAATGTCGTCGTGCCGCAACGCGGGGCCCCAACGATGAAGGCGAAGCGCGATTGGCGGTTGGGCGTCTTTTCCATAGATGGGCGGCCCCTAGGATCAGATTGCGGCGGGAGTCAGGCCGCGAAATAGGTCCAAAGCAGCCGGGCGGTGAGGCAAAGCGACAGGATGACCAGAAGTGGCCGGATAATCTGGGCGCCAAAGCGCATGGCCGTGTGACTGCCGAGCCAGCCGCCAGCCATTGCGCCACCCGCCATGCAGAATCCAAGCAGCCAGAACATCTTGCCGCCGACCGCAAAAAACAGGACGGAAGCGACGTTGCTGATCAGGTTGAACAACTTGGTCAGGGCCGTGGCGCGGGTCAGGCCGTGGCCGCGCAGTCCGACAAGCGTGGCCGTGAAGAAGCTGCCCGTTCCTGGCCCGAAAAAGCCGTCATAGGCGCCGATCGCCGCACCGACCGGCGCATAGCCTCGCGCGCTGATCCGCTGACGCGCATCCTCGTCGCTCATCCGCGGACTCAAGAGAACATAGATCGCAACCGCCGTCAGGAGCAGCGGAATGACCAGCGACAGCGCCTTCGTGTTGATCGTCTGGACAACGATCACGCCGACGCTTGCGCCCGCGAACACCAGGCAAACGGTAAGTAGGTTGGCGCGCCAGTCGACCAGGCCCTTGCGGGCATAGTTGGTGCAGGCGATGCTGGTACCAAACATCGATTGCAGCTTGTTGGTGGCGAGCGCATTGATCGGCGGAACACCGGCGGACAGCAGTGCCGGCATCATGATCAGTCCGCCGCCGCCGGCAATGGCATCGATGAAGCCGGTCAGGACCGCGGTTGCCGTTAGCGCGACATAGACCCAGGGTTCGATCATGCGCGCGGCTGTAGCGGCGCCGGTTCCAAGCCGCTAGGGAGCGCGGCCAATGACCCGCTTCCGCTTCGACATTCACGCCACTGACGGCGCCGCACGCACAGGCATCATCACGATGCAGCGCGGCGAGATCCGGACGCCGGCCTTCATGCCGGTCGGCACTGCCGCGACCGTCAAGGCCATGAAGCCGGAGAGTGTTCGAACTACCGGCGCCGACATCATCCTCGGCAACACCTATCACCTGATGCTGCGGCCAGGTGCGGAGCGCATCGCGCGGCTCGGCGGATTACATGACTTCATGAAATGGGATCGGCCGATCCTGACCGACAGTGGCGGTTATCAGGTGATGAGCCTGGCCGAGCTAACCAAGCGGACCGAAGAGGGCGTGGCCTTCAAATCGCACCTCGACGGCGCGAAGCATCTGATCACGCCGGAGCGATCGACGGAAATCCAGCGTCTGCTGGACAGCGATATCGTCATGGCATTCGACGAACTTGTCCCGACCACCTCGTCACGCGAAGTTCAGGCGGCGGCGATGGAGCGCTCGATGCGCTGGGCAAAACGGTCCCGCGATGCCTTCATGGCGGGCGGCGACCATGCCGAGAGGGCGGCCCAGTTCGGCATTCAGCAAGGCGCGCTCGACGATGGGCTGCGCAAGGCTTCGGCCGACATGCTGACCGACATTGGTTTTGACGGCTACGCGGTTGGCGGCCTTGCCGTGGGCGAAGGGCAGGAGGCGATGTTCGGCGTTCTCGACTTTGCGCCGGGCCAGCTGCCGGCCGACAGGCCGCGCTACCTGATGGGAGTCGGCAAGCCGGACGACATCGTTGGAGCAGTCGAGCGGGGGATCGACATGTTTGATTGTGTGCTGCCGACCCGCTCGGGCCGCACCGGCCAGGCTTTCACCGCCGAAGGGCCCATCAATATCCGCAACGCCCGTTTCGCCGAAGACGAGGGTCCGCTCGATCCCGATTGTACCTGCCCGACCTGCATGACCTACAGCCGCGCTTATGTTCACCACCTGGTTCGCTCTGGCGAAATCCTGGGCGCCATGCTGATGACCGAGCATAATCTGAGCTTTTACCAGCGGCTGATGCAGGGACTCCGCGACGCGATCGGCGATGGGCGCCTGGCGGCCCACGCGAATGCGTTCAGGGCGAGGTATCGGAGAGCATAGATAAGGTCGTCACCCTGAACTTGTTTCAGGGTCCAATTCTCCACCTTTGGGAGGCCTCATTGATGGATGCTGAAACAATTTCAGCATGACGAAATGAAGGACTCCTAAAGCGCGCTGAAAGCCAGGAATGACGGTACAGGACCGTTCCAGCCATCGGCTGATTCTGGTTCCGGCTTGGCCCTTGAAGGCGCAGGCTTGGCCGGCCGCTCCTCGCGGGGCTCACGCTGTTCCGACCTTGCAGGACGTTCGTCGCGGGGAGTACGCGCCTCACCTTTGCCGCGTCCGCGGCCGCGCGACCTTGCCGGCTTCTCTTCGCGGACCGGCGCTTCCTCGGCCGGCTCGGCGGCAGCCTTTTCGCCCTCGACCCGCGGCAGCTTGAGCCCGGTCAGCTTCTCGATCGCCGCGACCTGCTCGCCATCCTCCCTGGTCGCCAGCGTGATGGCAATGCCCTTGGCGCCCGCCCGGCCGGTGCGGCCGATGCGGTGGATATAGTCGTCGGGCTGCCATGGCACGTCGAAATTGATGACGTGGCTTACGCCCTTCACGTCGAGCCCTCGCGCCGCGACATCGGAGGCGACGAGGATGGTGATCTCGTCCTTTTTGAACCGGTCGAACTCGGCGATGCGGTCGCTCTGGTCCATGTCGCCCTGGATCTGGCCAACCGCGAAGCCGGAGCGCTTCAGGCTGGTATAAAGCTCACGAACCGTGGTCTTCTTGTTGCAGAAGACGATCGCGTTCTTGAACTCGCCGGCGCGCAATATGGTTCGCAGCACGTCGCGCTTCTTGTCGCCGCGCGTGATAATCAGCCGCTGCTCGATATTGATGTTGGCGGTCGCTGGACGCGCCACCTCGATCGTCTTGGGATCGCTCAGGAACTTGTCGGCAAGCTTCTTGATCGGCGGTGGCATGGTCGCCGAGAAGAGCAAAGTCTGGCGTTGCTTGGGCAGCTTTGTGCAAATGTCCTCGATATCGGGAATGAATCCCATGTCGAGCATCCGGTCGGCCTCGTCGATCACCAGCAGGTTGCAGTCGTTCAGCATAATCTTGCCGCGGCCGAACAGGTCCATCAGGCGACCCGGCGTGGCGATCAGCACGTCGACGCCCTTTTCCAGCGCCTTCACCTGATCGCCCATCTGCACGCCGCCGATGAGCAGGGCCATGGAGAGCTTATGATACTTGCCGTATTTTTCGAAATTCTCGGCGACCTGGGCGGCAAGCTCCCGGGTCGGTTCCAGGATCAGCGATCGGGGCATCCGCGCGCGGCTGCGCCCTTCAGCCAGGATATCGATCATCGGCAGCACGAAGCTGGCCGTCTTTCCGGTTCCCGTCTGGGCGATACCGATCAGGTCCTTGCCCATCAATACGGACGGAATTGCGCCCTTTTGAATCGGCGTGGGCGTGTCATAGCCGCTGTCTGCAACAGCGCGCATCAATTGGTCAGAAAGGCCGAGATCGGCAAAAGGCATTGAATAATCCGGAAAAAGGGTAATGAAAGCGTGCCGCTCGATCCGCGTGGCGCCGCCGGCGCGCTACAGGGGCGAGGGGCGAATTGTCAACGGTTGGTCAGCCGTTTCAGCTGCGGCACCAGTGATCGGAACCGTTCAATCCGGCAACTTCCTCCATCTCGCTTGCGGATCGTCTCGCGCTTTGCGCAGATCCTATCGTCATCGGGTTGAAGATAAAAGCCGCGGTAGAAGTCGAGCGCTGGACATTCATTGTCCATGATCGCGCGGACCCTCTGGCGGTCCCTTAGCAGAAAGTCGATCGATGATCGGCCGGAAAGTGTTGCACCCGCGATCCGGTCGGTACGAATGCATTTGGGACCCTTTTGCTCAATCCATTCTACTCGTTGCGACTGCCTGGGACGGATTGGGATACTGATGATCACCTCTTCGTTGATGACGACGCGCCGCACACCCTGCGGTTGTTGCTGGGGCGCGGCCTGTCCAGCCATGCTGAACAGCGCGGGGATCAGTCCCAGGATGGTCAACAACATCATGCAGGCAGAACCATTGCGGCTAGTGCGTCTACCGGCAAGCGTTGAATGAGGGATGAACCCCTGTCGGCCAGGCTCGCTTCAGCGAAATTTGCATGCCGGTCAAACAACTTGCACTTGCTTTGAGCAGCTACTAGAGCCTGCCACCGCAAATCCCAAGCAGACCGGCGGGAAGGCCTTTGCCCCTGCCAGTCGGCCCCAATTTTGGAGTTGATCCCTATGGCGAGCCAAGCGCCGAACATGTTGCCACTTTTGTACAACGGCCTGGAGCCGCTCAACCGCAACGTCCATGGCAATTTCAAGGTGCGCCGCCTGGGGGGATTGGATCGCGTTGCCACGGCGCATGCCCTTCCGGTGACCGTCGACGAGTTCGCGATGATTCAGCGTCACTATCCAATCGTATTTTCGGTCGGCGACAGTCCCGTTCCGATCGCCCTGATGGGCCTTCATGAAGGCACCAACGTCTTCTTCGACGAAAAAGGCGTGATGCGGGACGAGAATATCTATGTTCCGGCCTATCTGCGCCGATTTCCCTTCCTGCTCGCGCGGCTTCGGGAAGACAGCGACGAGCTATCGCTCTGCTTTGATCCCACGTCTGGCGCGGTCGGCGAATTTGACGAGGGCGAACCGCTGTTCAGCGGCGAGGAGCCGTCGGACGCAACCAAGGCAATTCTGCAATTCTGCGAGCAGTTCGAGCAGGCCGGTCAGCGAACCCAGGCGTTCATGGCTGAGCTTAAGGATGCGGGCCTGCTGATGGATGGCGAAGTCGCGATCCAGCCCGAGGGCGCCGAACAGCCGTTCATCTATCGCGGCTTCCAGATGGTCGACGAGGAAAAGTTCCGGAACCTGCGCGGTGACGAACTGCGCAAGCTCAACCAGAATGGCGCGCTGCCGTTGATCATGGCGCATCTCTTCTCCCTGGCCGTGATCCGCGAGGTCTTCGCGCGGCAAATGCGGCAGGGAAGCGGCCCCGTTCAGGCACCGCAGCCGGCGACCGCCGAGGCGTGATCCGAGTGCGGCGGACCGTTCCGCCGCTCCATTGAAACGGCGCGGTACAACCCCACATCGGGGTCTGCCGCGCCGCTTTCGTCTGTGTCCCCTTCAGCCGAGGCAGTGCGGTACGCACATCATGTGCGTTCCTCCCTGACTTCCGGCCGTCCAGGCTTCCTGGGCGGCCTTTTTTTACTCGGCTGCATCTCGCAGCGCCCGGCCATTAATCGCCTCGCCCAGGCCGATCGCGATCTCCTCGATCAGGCGGGTGATCCGGTCAAAGCCGAGGCTCGCTGTCCGGCCGTCCCGCGTCAGGTAGGTCAACCGATCAATTTCCAGCTGGATGGCATGCACGCCCTCGCGTGGCCGGCCGTGCCGGCCAACGATCGCGCCGCCGGCATAAGGATCATTCAGCGCAACCTTGAACCCGGCGGCACGCGCAATCCGTGCCGCGTCGGCGCTGAGCCATGATGCCGAGCTCATGCCCTTCAGGTCTCCCACGACAACTTCTGCCTGCCCGGCGCGGGGTGGCATGGAATGGCAATCGATCAGCACGGCCTCGCCAAAGCGCGCGAGCATTGCGTCAAGCGTGTTGGCGAGGAGCTCATGATAGGGACGGTGAACCTCGTCTATCCGTCGCTGCAGCTCCGCCGGGTCAACCGGGCGGCGCCACAATGCGCCGTGACGATGGGTGCGCGAAGGTATGAGGCCAAGGCCGTGCCGGGCGCGCGGCCCGACCGGCGCGGGGCTAATGCCGGAGATTGCCGCCGGATCGACTTCCTCTTCGTCGCGGTTGCAGTCGATAACGGCGCGCGGAACATGCTGGACGACCGCGCCGAACCCGGCGGCAATGGCCCGCCAGCAGAGTCGGTCGACGAGCGGGTCCTCCAACATTTCCAGGGATCGTCGTCCCTGCAGCGCATTGGCCAGGGTCGCTGCATCATAATCGGTGCCCGAATGCGGGACCGACAGCAGCACGGGCAGCTGCCCGCGGGGCGGGTGGACGGTGGGTGGCGGATAGCGGCGCATGTGCAACAGGCAGCAGCCTAACCGTGCCAAATGCGGACAGCAATTGCCTCAAGGCATGGCGGACGCTGGAAAATCTTAAATGTTGGGCGCATAAATGGCGGGATGATCAGGATCCTTCTTGCCGAAGACGATGTGTCGATGCGCGAATATCTGCAGCGGGCATTGCAACGCGTCGGCTATGAAGTGGAGGCGGTCGGTTGCGGTACGGAGGCGATGCCGCTGCTTGAGGCCGGCAAATATGACCTTCTGCTGACCGACATCGTCATGCCCGAAATGGACGGGATCGAGCTGGCCCAGAAAGCCAGCGCCATCGACCCCGCCATCCGCGTGATGTTCATCACCGGTTTTGCGGCAGTCGCACTGCAGGGCGGCCGGACGGCGCCCGAAGCCAAGCTCCTCAGCAAGCCGTTTCACCTAAAAGACCTGGTTGCCGAGGTCGACAGGCTGTTCCAGACCGAAGATCAGCACGGGCGGCTATAGCCGCTCATAACCCCTTGCCGGATCGGGATTCGCTGCTTAAAGGCCCGCACCAGAGTGGGCGTGTAGCTCAGTGGTAGAGCACTGTGTTGACATCGCAGGGGTCGCAAGTTCAATCCTTGCCACGCCCACCATTATCCTTCCAACTATTTCATAACGAAGAGTTTTTCTTCGCGTGGGTCCTACCCATGGGCGCGCGGCTCGCCATCAAGGGCCGCCTAGGGCTTCACAAACTTCAAGGTCATCCGGTCGCTTTCGCCGATCGCCAGATATTTGTCCCGGTCCTTGTCGCCGAGTTCGAAGGTGGGCGGCAGGGTCCAGACACCCTCGGGATAATCTTTCGTGTCCTTGGGATTGGCGTTGATCTCGCTCGATCCGGCGAACTGGAATCCCGCTTTCTCGGCCAGCCGGCGGACGGTCGAGACCTTCACATAGCCGCTGGTCGCCTCGCGCGCCGCGTCGGCTTCTTCGGGCAGGCGATGCTCCTCGACGCCAAGCGTTCCGCCCGGCTTCAGCACGCGAAACGCCTCCGAGAACACCTGGTCGGCGATCGGGTTGTCGGCATCCATCCAGCTGTGAACATTGCGAAAGGTGAGGACGACGTCGGCGCTGCCGGACGGCACGGGGATGGGCTGGCCGCCGTTGAAGGTCGCGACCTTGACGTTCCCATAGACCGGATTGCCGGCGATCTTGGCGCGGATCCGCTGGTCATAGCTGCCCGCCGGCGGGACAACCTGGAGCGTTCCGGCCGACGCGAGATAGGGGGCGAGGATTTCCGTGTACCAGCCCCCGCCCGGCCACAACTCGACAACGGTATCGCCGGGTTTGACGCCGAAGAAGGCCAAGGTTGCGGCCGGATGGCGATACTGGTCGCGCGTCACGTTTGCCGAGGACCTGTTCGAGGCGGCAATGGCTGCATCCAGCGGCGAAACCTGCTGGACGGGGGCCTGGGCTGCGGCCAGCGCCAGCGCCGCTGACAATGTGATCTTAAAGAACATGGAGGGCTCCCGTAAAAAAGATGCGATCCGGACCATGGCCGGGCGGCGTGCCAAGAGCAATGGCTTGGCGGCGAGCGGCCGTAGGATAGCAAATTCGCAAGGGAATGGCCGCTCGTCGAAAGACCGGTTGGCCTGGTGGATCGCGGCTGGCTAAGGTGGCTGGCGAAAACGATGGCGCCTGGCTCAGACTTTCATTCGCCGATATTCGGCCGCGAGCGGTTGGGCGCGCACGAGCGCATTCCGCGCCACCACCATTGGGACGGCTATATCACGGTCGTGCTTGGCGGCGGCTATCAGGAGGCAGGCTTCGCCGGCCGCCTGAACCTGGCCCCCGGCGATGTTGTCGTGCATCGCCGCCTTGACGCCCACCTCGATCATATCGGACCTGGCGGAGCCGAGTTGGTCAACCTGCCATTACCGCCCGGCTTAACACTGCCCACCACGTTCAGGGTCGAGAATCCGGACGAGCTCGCCCGGATGGCCGAAGCCAGTCCGCTCGAGGCCGCCCATGCGCTTCGTCCCAATGGCGATGTTACGATACAATTCGATTGGCCTGACAGGCTGGCCTTGGTTCTGACGGCTTCAAACGAGCAACGGCTCGGGCAATGGGCGGACGGCATGGGCCTTGCCGCGGAAACGCTGAGCCGTGGATTCCGCGCTGCCTACGGCATTACGCCCGCCCAATTCCGCGCCGAAGTGCGGGCGCGCCGGGCGATGGAGATGATCCTTCAAGGCGACACCAGCCTGGCGTCGATCGCCATCGACTGCGGCTATTCGGATCAACCGCATTTCAGCCGGGCGATTGTCGGACTAACGGGCAAATCCCCAGGCCGCCTCCGCAAGTCAAATTCATTCAAGAAAGGCGGGCATCCTCCACTCTAATCCCTTGCCATCAGGCAGATGGGAGAGTGTCTTGCGCTATATTGTCTTGTTGGTTGCGGCAGTCACGGTTGCGGCTGCGCCGCCTGCGCCATCCGATCAATTCTCACAGGCCATCGGCGCCGCCTTGCAGGCCGATGAAGCGAGGGCGCTGCAGGCGCTCAACGGTGTCGACCTCACCGGGCTTCCGGAACGAGACCAGGCCGCCGCCACCTGCATGCGCGAAAGGTTTGGGCCAGGCAGCAAGCCGGCGCCGCCCGCAAGCAATAGCCTCGCTGATCGATCACTGGCCTTGTATCGGGACTATTGGCACAGTGCCATGACGCATCCTGAGCGCCGGGAAGCCGAGGAGCAGCAGTTGACGGCGCACCTGCGGCAGTTGCTGAAGGCGCCGAAGGGAACGGATCTCGACGCGCTCGAACCCATCCTTGCCAAGGCATTGGAGAAGGCAGGCCTGCATTCGCTACAGGGACGGACCGGGCTTCTCCGCGAGTTGATGATCTGGTCGAAACAGGAAGAACGAGTGATGCGAGTCGTGCTTGCGGAGGGGGAGGAGGAGGTGCTGGTGATGTTGCTCGACGGGTTCGGGAGCCTGGGGTGGGGCGCCTATGCGACGTGCGACCGGGCCTCGACCGGCGGATGGGCGACGGAAACCGCGCTGTTCGCCGTAGTCCCGAAGTATCCGAGCCTGGAAGCGGAGGAGTTCCGGGTGACGTTCCTGGGCCATGAGGGACAGCATTTCGCCGACAAGGCGCGGTTCAAGAATCTGGAGTCGTGGGAACTGGAATATCGCGCCAAGCTGACCGAACTTGCCGAGGCCAGCGCGACCCGGGCGAAGATAGTGGGTAAATTCATCTCGGACCAGGGCGACAATCCGGCCTCGCCGCATAGCTACGCCAACCGGCAGGTCCTCACCAATATGACGCAAAAGCTTGGGCTTGCGAGCGCCAAGGACCTGGCCACCGCGGATCCCGGCCGGGTGCAGTCCGCGGCGGTCGAATTGCTGCGCGAGGATACGGCGCGCAGAGTGGCCGCATCCGGCGGACGCTAACATGGAAAGCTAGAGACAGGATTCCAGATAAGGCTGGTCGAAGCCGAACATCTTGGCTTTTTCGAGCGTGTAGGGGCGCAGGCCCATCGAGCGATATTCGCCGACGATCTTCCCGTCCGCCGTCTCGTCCAGATATTCGAACTTGAACAGCTCCTGGGTGACGATGACCTCGCCCTCCATGCCGATCACTTCGGTGATGTTGGTGGTGCGGCGCGAACCGTCGCGGAGGCGCTTCACCTGGACGATGAGATCGACCGAGTCCGCGATCTGGCGCGAAATCGCCTCCTTCGGGATCTTGATGTCGCCCATCATCACCATGTTCTCCATACGGGCCAGGCATTCGCGCGGGCTGTTGGAGTGGAGGGTCGCCATCGATCCGTCGTGACCGGTGTTCATCGCCGCCAGGAGGTCGAAACACTCCTGGCCGCGGATTTCGCCGAGGATGATACGATCGGGACGCATACGCAGCGCGTTGATGACCAGGTCGCGGATGGTGATCGCGCCTTGCCCCTCAAGGTTGGGCGGGCGGGTTTCGAGCGGCAGCCAG
>JBJMUA010000009.1:0-22720 GCA_045811425.1 Sphingomicrobium sp.
GGCGGAGATGACCGATATGCGCCCGTCAGGCGGCGGCAAGACCCGCCTGACCTTCTCGGCGCCCTCGCGCGGCCTGATCGGCTATCATGGCGAATTCCTGTCCGACACGCGCGGCACGGGCATCATGAACCGATTGTTCGAGAAATACGGCCCCTACAAGGGCCCGATCAGCGGCCGCCAGAACGGGGTCCTGATCTCGATGGAGAAAGGGCCGGCCGTGGCCTATGCATTGAGCGCCCTGGAAGACCGGGGCGTGCTGTTCATCACGCCCGGCGAGATGCTTTACGAGGGCATGGTCATTGGCGAAAACGCCAAGACCCAGGACCTCGAGGTCAATCCCCTGAAGTCGAAGCAGCTGACAAACTTCCGCGCTTCCGGCCCCAAGGACGAGGGCATCCGCCTGACCCCGCCGCGACGCATGACCCTGGAGCAGGCGATCGCCTACATCCAGGACGACGAGTTGGTCGAGGTTACGCCCAAGGCGATCCGCATCCGCAAGCGCTTCCTCGATCCGCACGAGCGCAAGCGGGAATCACGGAAGATGGAAGCGGCGTAAGCGGCGCACGGGGCTGGCTAGTAGGTCGCTCCGGTCACTGCTTCGTGCTCAGGTCCGGTGAGCTAGATCACCGACGGCCCTGATGCGAGGATTGGCGGGCACGCTGGCGATGACCGTGGTTCCGGGTCTTGCCGCCCGAACGGTTAGTCGTCCGCCAAGTTCGGACAGGCGCTCGCGCATGCTGGTCAAGCCAACCCCCCGCCAGACATGGGTCGGCATTCCGATCCCATCGTCGGTAATAACGACATGATACATTGATCGGCGGCCAAACAGCCCGATGGCGACATTCGACGCGTGAGCATGGCGATGAACGTTGGAAAGCGCTTCCTGGACAACCCGGAACAACACATCCGCAGGACGCCAGTTAACACCTTGTTCGTCATCGATATTCAGCGACACGGATAATCCCGTTCGGCGGCCGAAGCCATCGACAAAGCCTCGCAGCGCGTCAGGCAGCCCCATATCATTGAGGAGCGGCGGATGGGCCAGAAATGATATCGCGCGTATGTCGCGGTGTGTCTCGAGAAGCAGCGCTTCCATTTCTGCGACAATGTCGAGCGTTTCACTGCCTGCCCGCGCCCTTTTGAGCTGCCCCAAAACCAGGCCCAGACCGGTCAATAGCTGCAACGTCGAATCATGGATTTCCCGTGCCATGCGACGCCGTTCCTCCGCCTGGCCCTCCATGAACGAATGGCCATAGCTTTCCCGGGCTCTCCGCAGCTGCACGACCTCCGTCACGTCATAGCGCGTAACGGTGGCCAAGGTCCGGCCCGCTATCTCCAGCCGATTGATGCATAGCTGGAACGTATGGCCTTCCCAGCGATCATTGCCGTCGTAGAGATAGCGAAAGGAACTACACGCCCCTGAATCGATCTGCCTGATGCCTTCGACGGCCGGACGAGCAGCTTCATGCCCCTCCGTAACCCTGGCCTGGCAGAACTCGACGTAATTGGTCCCGGGTTGCAAGGCGGCATAGCCATATAGCGCCGCGGTCTTCGTCCAGGCCTCGTTGACGGCGAGGATGTTCCAGCTTTCGTCCAACAACGCGATCTGCTCCGGCAGCCCGTCGATCAGCTGCTGGAACACATCAATGAACGTGGGTTCGCTCGCCGTCCGATGCTTGGTTCGCGATGTGGGCGCTCCGGACAGTTCGACGCCGGATGAACTCGACCCGGGCGAACTACTGTTGGCCGCAACAAAACTCGCAGGATCGATTTCCATGCCACTCCCCACTTGGCCTACCAACGTCATAGCAGAACGCTTTGAGATATAACATGGATTATGTTTGCTGACAGCGACAGCGAGTTGGGTCCGCCAAGGGAATTCCAGACATTAGTGCACGCTGTCCATGCACGCCTGCCGATAGCCGCATGTTGCGATCAGCAGCCCTTTCCGCCCGTTCGAAAGCATGGCTGTACCCAGCAGCGGTACCGAGTGCTAAGCAAAGGCGTTGTAGCACTTACCAGACAAGCAAATGACAGGGCTGGCCATGATGAGCGAGCAAGCTGCCCATTGCCTCATTGAGGTTGCGGCCAGCGCCATTCGTAGTTCTCCGAACGCCTATCACGAGGTGCTGGATACACTCGCAGCGCCCATATATTTGACCGACAGCGAGGGCACGCTCACTTACTTCAACAATGCGTGCGTCAACCTCGCAGGAAGGACACCTCGGGTTGGCAGCGACAAATGGTGCGTGACCTGGAAGCTATACAGGACCGACGGCCAGTATCTTCCCCATGACATGTGCCCGATGGCGATTGCCATCCGCGAGAGGCGATCCATTCGCGGCGAGGAGGCCATCGCCGAGCGACCGGATGGAACGCGTGTAAATTTCATCCCGCATCCGACGATGCTGTTCGACGAAGATGGAGAGCTCGCGGGCGCCATCAACCTCCTGCTGGACGTGACGGCGCAACGCACCCCTCAACGACGGGTAATTGCGCGAGATCATGCGTCGGGGGACGAACTGAGGATGGTGGCGATCGAAACGCTTGCTCGCCTGTCGGCCCGTATCGCGGGCAGGGATCCAGACGAACATGCCACGATCAAATTAGGAGATGTGGTGGCCTTTGACGATCTAATGTGGCGCTACCCTGATTTTCTCGCCCGAGCCGAGGCGGCTTATCGCCTGCTGGAACGGAACGACCTGCCCGAATAGGCGCCGCCGCTTTTTTTTCCTCGGTCCTCCGGTCGCCGGGTCGGAGGTAGGGAATAGCCTGATATTCGGCCTTGATTCGGCCCGCTAGAAATTCGGCATTGCTGGTGACTAACTCCCTGTCGCAAGACTTCCCGGCAATGCCCCCGGCTCATTCTCCCCGAGCCGGGGGCAATTTTATGTCGAGACAGCTGCAAACGTCGGATCAGGCACATCCCTCGATCAATTGGATACTGTCATTGCCAGCGTGGATGGATTCGACCTTCCTGCTGGCATCGGTCTCGAAACGGACGCCACTGACCTTCGGTTTTACCCAGTAGGTCAGATATTCGGCGGGCAGGTCGAGATAGTGGTTCGGCTCGGCCGCCAGCCCGGTAGAATAAGCCTTCCGAACATCATCCGCGCTCGAGCCTACGGCGATGTTCCGCGGCGTCATGATCTTGCTTGGCGAGGCGGCCGAGATGCGGCTGAGCTTGCCGTCCAGGAACATGAAATAAAGGCCGGCCATCGACGGCTGTTCCGAATAAAGCTCGACGCAGGCACCTTCATTGTCGAACGCCTCGCCCTCGAGCTCGACCTTCAGGGCCTTTTCGACCTGCCCTCGATTCATGCCAATGTGCACCGGACCCCACCCCTCCGGCGTCAGCTTCCAGTCGTAGCTGGGGGCAGGGGACGCTGCGACAAGGAGGAGGGAAAATCCGGCGACGATCCACTTCACTTGCCCATCTCCAGGATCAACTTCCATTCCTCCTCGCGCACGGGCGCGACCGAAAGGCGCGACTGGCGGATCAGCTCCATCTTGGCAAGCCTAGGCTCGGCCTTGATCTGGGCCAGGGTCACCGGCCTGGGCAGCGCCTTAACCGGCTTCACCGGCACCTTTACCCAGCTGCCGTCTTCCCCGTCGGGCTGGCCGATGCCGGTGATGCGCATGATGCCGACCACAGCTCGCTCATCCATGCTGTGGTAGAAGAATGCCTGGTCGTCGGGCTTCATCGCGCGGAGATGAAGCCGCGCCGCATTGTTGCGTACCCCGTCCCACATAGTGCCGCCATCGCGCACCAGATCGTCCCAGCTATAGGCCCCGGGCTCCGATTTCATCAGCCAATAGGCCATCGAACTGCATCTCCTTTGGATGTGCGGCTAAGCGGGGAAGGGCCCTACGTGCAAGACGAGCCGCACAAATCTGCGACAAATCGAATGGTTCCGGCCGTTTAACCCGCACTCGGCTCGACTCACCGCCAAACAGGTTGAGACTCGCGCCGATGGCCCTATGTGCACTGCAACATTTTAACGAGCGGGTGGATCCGCAGTGCGCCAAGGCGCCGGATCCCGGGGCAAGACGGACGAGCCCTTCGCGATCGCCAGTAAGCGTTTGTTGCTTTTGGATGCGATCGACGGACGGCCGGCCGCCATATTTTGGGTAAGAATTGAAGAATTTTTTGGGTACCGGCGGCGCGTCGGTGATCGCGGCTGCATTGTTGCTTAGCGTTGGTGGTTCGGGCCAGGCACTGGCTCAACAGGTCAACAATCTTCCGGTCGTGCAGGCATTGGTCCGGACGGCCGTCCCCGGCGCGGCCACGTCCGTTCCAACCGGTGTGTCGGGCACGGATGCGGAAGTGGCGCGCGAGGCCGGCTGGCTGAAGCAAAACGGCTGGCCGCTATATGCCTTGGTCGACAAGTTCAGCGCCGGCGCTCCCCTGTCCGACGAAGCCAATTGCATCGCCGTTGCGGTCTATCATGAAGCGCGCGGAGAAAGCCTCGAGGGCCAGGTGGCGGTAGCGAAGGTGATCATGAACCGCGCCGCCTCAGGCAAATATCCGACGAGCTGGTGCGGCGTCGTCAAGCAGCCCTGGCAATTTTCATTCGTGCACAATGGTCGGTTCCCGTCGGTCGACGAGGGATCGGATGCCTGGCACAAGGCGCTCGGCGTCACTCGGCTGGCCGTATCCAATGTGGTGTCGAGCGTCCCCACCGATTGTCTCTGGTATCACGCCGATTATGTGGCGCCGTCATGGGGCCGCCGTCTGACGCGGGTCGACAAAATCGGCGCACATATCTTCTATCGGAGCTAATCCGGGCTTCGATCCATCGGCCCGTCGCACCGCTGAGTCCTTTTGGCGTTAACTCTCTTAAAGGGGGATTCGCCTTTGGCCTGCGATCGCGCACCATCTCCTTAAGGCACAAGGATTTTTGTCCTTGTTTGAAGGGGAGGCCTGGGCGGTGCTGAAGATCCTGATCGTCGAAGATGATGTACAGCTTGCGACGACGCTCAAATATCTGGTCGAGGACAATCCCCGATATCGGGTCGTCGCCACCGCCGACGACCTCGACAGCTCCGTCGCCGCCGCCGAAAAACATCAGCCGGATTTGGCGCTGGTCGACCTCCGCCTCGCCAATGGAACGACCGGCTTTTCGGTCGCGGTGCGGATGGGCGATTTCGACATCCCTTGCTTCTTCGTCTCCGGCAAGGCGCCCGATTTCCCGATGCCCGACCTGGCCCTGGGATGCCTCATGAAGCCCTTCACCGCCGAAGACGTCCACCGCAGCCTGGCCGCCGCGGAGGACATCATGCGCGGTCGCGAGACATTGCGGCCAAGGATGCCGGTCAATCTCACCCTGTACGACAAGGTCGAAGAGGATGCCGAGCAGGCGCCCGGTTACATCCCCTCCAAACGCTCGCTCAAGACCCGCATCGAACATTGGATCTCGGGTACGCAACATTGAGCTGATGAAAAGGTCCGCCACTCTTCGCCGAGTTTTCGAAGGGAGCGGACCCTGATGTCCGGATGGTGCTGTCCGGGGGGACGGTGCCATCCGGGCATTTCCCAGCGCTAAAGCGGCATCACCCCCTTGCGCGGTGTGCGTTCGCCATAGGTTTCCGCAGTAAGCTTGGCCCCTGCATCCAGCAGTGCCTGCCTGCGCTGCTCGATCGACGCGGACATCTGAATCAATTCCAGCTGATGGAGCCGCTGGAAGGCGGGATGGCGCAGGACCAGGTCGACGAAATGGGCTGTCTTCGGCCAGCGTGACCCGTCGGGCACGAAGCCGGCATAGGAACCGTTGCGAAAAAAGCTGGCGATGGCGATGTCGGCCAGGCCGATTTCGCCGAACAGGAAGCCGTCGCCCGGCAGCTCGCCCTCTAGATAATCCAGTGCCGCCGGCAGCTCGACGGACAGCGTGTTGTCGATCCGTGCCTGGTCGCCGGGCTCGCCCCAGACGCGGGGATGGACCATCTTCGGGTAGAACAGGCCCCAGATGAATAGATCGCCGAGCCGCGTATCGGCAAATTCCTCCAGCCAGCGGGCGCGGGCGCGCTCCTTTGGTTCCTTGGGCAGCACCGCTGGCTCCGGGTATTGCTCGTCGAGATATTCGGCGATCACGGTGGAATCGGTAAGCTCCAGCCCATCGTCGATCAGCACCGGGATGCGACACAGCGGGCTCATCCGACGAAATTCGTCGTTACCGAAGAACGGCGTGATCGGATCGACCTCATAGTCGAGGCCTTTCAACTCCAGACAGACCAGCACCTTGCGGACGTAAGGGCTGACATAGCTTCCGATGACCTTCATGGCCTCGACCATGCGCCTGCTCGCTGTGAGGGTAAAGTGCGGGCCAGTCGTAGCCGACCCATGATTTGACGGGAATCGCCAAGCGCCGGCGATTCTGATAGGCGATTCCAATTCTGGGGTCAGGCGCCGCGCATGGACTCATCGATTATCCAGGGTCAGGCAATGCGCGGTCCCATCCGTTTGGGCGGGCAATGGCGGGTCGCAACGGCGACGTCTCTCCTGATGCTCATGTCAGCTTGCAATCGAGGCATCCTGGACCCCGTCGGGCCGGTCGGCCAGGCCGAGAAAACGATCCTGATCAATTCGACCGCGATCATGCTGGCGATCATCATCCCGACGATGATTGCGACGGTCGCTTTCGCCTGGTGGTTCCGGCGCGGAAACAGCAAAGCCACCTATCGTCCGGAATGGGAATATTCAGGCGCGATCGAGCTGGTTGTCTGGTCGATTCCGGCACTGACCATCCTGTTGCTTGGCGGCATTACCTGGATCGGAAGCCATGCGCTGGAGCCGAGCCTGCCGCTGAAGTCCGCCGTAAAGCCCGTTCGCGTCGAAGTCGTTTCGCTCGATTGGAAATGGCTGTTCATCTACCCCGACCAGGGCATCGCGACGGTCAACCAGCTGGTGGTTCCGGCCGAAACTCCGGTAAGTTACCGGCTGACATCGGCAACCGTCTGGAACGTCTTTTTCGTCCCCCAGTTCGGAACCATGATTTACACGATGCCGCGGATGACGACCCGGCTGAACCTGCAGGCGGATCGCCCCGGAACATATGATGGCCTGTCGGCGCATTTCAGCGGCGACGGGTTTCCCGGAATGCAGTTCAAGGCCCAGGTGCTCCCGCCGGAGCAGTTTGCGGTCTGGGCGCAAGGGGCACGCGGCCAGGGCGGGGCGCTCGACAGCCGTTCCTACGCCGAGCTGACCAAGCCGACCAGCTATGTGAAGCCGATGGCCTATGGCGCCGTGGATCCGCGCCTGTTCGATGCGATCGTCGCCAACCGCGTGGCCCAACTTCATCTGCCGGCGGCCGCTCCGCCGTCCGAGCAGGCATCCACCACGCCACCGGGGGGCTGAGGCATGCTGGGCAAGCTTAGCTGGGACGCGATCCCATTGGATGAGCCAATCCCGCTGATCACGTCTCTCGTCGTGATTTTCGGCATTGTGGGCATCGGCATCTGGGTCTGGCGCAAGGGCTGGTGGCCCTATGTATGGAACGAGTATGTCAAGTCGACCGATCACAAGAAGATCGGCATCATGTACATCGTGCTCGGCCTCCTGATGCTGGTCCGCGGTTTTGCCGACGCGATCATGATGCGGGCACAGCAGTCGATGGCGATCGGTGCCTCACAGGGATATCTGCCGCCCGAGCATTATAACCAGATCTTCTCCGCGCACGGCACGATCATGATCTTCTTCGTGGCCATGCCGCTGGTCATCGGCTTCATGAATTTTGTCGTGCCGCTGCAACTAGGTGTGCGCGACGTCGCCTTTCCGACGATGAACAATGTCAGCTTCTGGCTGACGGCCTCGGGTGCCCTGCTCATCAATCTCAGCCTGTTTATCGGGGAATTCTCGCGAACTGGCTGGCTCGGCTTTCCGCCGCTCAGCGAGAAGGAGTTTTCGCCGGGGGTCGGAGTCGATTATTATCTCGTCGCCCTGCAAATATCCGGTGTCGGGACCGTGCTTACGGCGGTGAATTTCGTCACCACCATCCTCAAGACCCGCGCCCCGGGCATGAGCTATTTGCGCATGCCGGTCTTTTGCTGGACCTCGCTCGCTTCCAACCTGCTGATCCTCGCGGCCTTCCCGGTCCTGACCGTGACCTTGGCGCTGCTGATGCTCGACCGCTACCTCGGCTTCCACTTCTTCACCAACGACGGTGGCGGCAATTCGATGCTCTACATGAACCTGATCTGGGTCTGGGGGCATCCCGAGGTCTACATCCTCGTCCTGCCGGCGTTCGGCATCTATTCGGAGGTCGCCGCGACCTTCTCCGGCAAGCCGCTGTTCGGTTACCGGTCGATGGTGTTCGCGACGCTCGCCATCTGCATCGTCTCCTTCATGGTCTGGCTGCACCATTTCTTCACCATGGGGGCCGGCGCCGACATCAACGCGGTGTTCGGCATCCTCAGCATGGTCATCGGCATCCCGACCGGGGTGAAGATCTACAACTGGCTGTTCACAATGTACGGCGGCCGAGTCCGCTTCAACGTGCCGATGTACTATCTGATCGGCTTCATGCTGACCTTCGTGGTCGGCGGCCTGACCGGCGTGCTGCTTGCCATCCCGCCAGTTGATTTCGTGGTTCACAACAGCTTGTTCCTGGTGGCGCATTTCCATCATGTGATCATCGGCGGCGTCGTGTTCGCGATCATGGCCGGCTATACTTACTGGTTCCCCAAGGCGTTCGGCTTCACCCTTGACGAGCGGATCGGCAAGGCGATCTTCTGGTGCTGGTTCATCGGTTTCCATCTCGCCTTCATGCCCTTGTACGTGCTCGGCTTCTGGGGCGGGACACGGCGCATGCAGCACATCAGCGATCCGACCTGGGCGCCCTGGCTGAACGTCGCGCTGTTCGGTGCCCTGGTTATCGGCCTGGGGATCGTGCTGACGGTCGTCCAGCTGCTCTATTCGATCAGGACGCGCGAGCAGCGGCGCGACATCACCGGCGACCCCTGGGACGGGCGGACGCTCGAGTGGCTGACCCTGTCGCCGCCTCCCCATTATAATTTCGCGGTGTTGCCCGACGTCCATGGCGAAGAAGCCTATTGGACGCGCAAGCAGACGGCGATCAAGCAGGACCAGCTGATCGACGAGCCCGACTATCAGCCGATCGAAATGCCGATCGACACGCCGACGGGTGTCATATGCGCCTTCTTCGCTTCGGTGTGCGGGTTCGCGGTCATCTGGCACATCTGGTGGCTGGCGATCCTGGGTCTCGTCGGCGCCTTCGCGGTGTTCGTGTGGTACGCCTGGCAGGATGAGCATGAGCATATCATTCCGGTCGAGGAGGTAAGGGCGAACGCGCGTGAGCGGCGCCGCATTCGCATGGAACATCTCCACGAGCTGAGCCAGTCGACATGACGACCGCAGAAGCACCGGCGATAGGCCTGACGCATGGCGGTTCCGAGGACACTGGCCTCGGTCATCGCGGGCCGGAATCCAAGAGCATCGTGGTCCCCTATGGCTTCTGGCTGTTCGTGCTGTCGGACATGGTGCTGTTTTCGGCCCTGTTCGCAACCTACGCGTCTTTAGCCCACGCAACCGACGGCGGCCCGACCTCCGGCGAATTGTTCGATCGAACCCTGGTCGCCATCGAGACGATGGCGCTGCTGCTGTCGAGCTTCACCTGCGGCCTTGCGATGATCGTCGCCAAGCGCGGCAACATGCTGTGGACCCTCGGCTGGCTGTCGGTGACCGCACTCCTCGGCGTCGTGTTCCTGTTCATCGAGCTTTATGAGTTCGCATCGATGATCGGCGAAGGCGCCGGGCCGCAGCGGAGCGCCTTCCTGTCATCCTTCTTTACCTTGGTGGGTTGCCATGGCGCGCACGTCACCTGCGGCCTGCTGTGGATCGGCACGATGATGGCGCAGATCTGGACCAAGGGTTTCCGCGAACACATCATGCGCCGCCTGCTGTGCCTCAGCGTGTTCTGGCACGCTCTCGACATCATCTGGGTGGCCATCTTCACCATCGTCTATTTGATCGGGACATTGCCATGACCGAGCACGAACCCGAGCTTCGCAACGTCGCCCCGGGCCAACCGCACGACAGCTTGCTGACCGAGACCATGGCCTATGTCATCGGCCTCGCCCTGGCGCTGGTAATGACCGGTATCTCGTTCTGGGTAGCTTCGACGTCAGTCCTGTGGGGGCCGGGCGTGGCCGTCGGGCTGGTGGTCCTGGCCATCGCCCAGATGGGCGTTCACCTGGTCTTCTTCCTCCACATCACCAGCGGCCCCGACAATACCAACAATGTGCTGGCGCTCGCTTTTGGCGTGCTGATCGTCTTCCTGGTGATGATCGGGACCATCTGGATCATGGCGCATATGAACGCGAACATGATGCCTGGTCCGGAGGTCATGAACCTGCAGATGCAGCATTGACGCACAATCGCGGCTGGTCCGGCTGGTGCTGATTTAAAGGGAAAATGGATGCCCGACGTGGATTCGAACCACGATTGACGGATTCAGAGTCCGTAGTCTTACCGTTAGACGATCGGGCAACTTGTAGCCGGGCGGGCAGATAGAAAGCCCATCCCCAAGTGTCAACGCCGACGGGCGGAAATCGCTGTCATCCCAGACACCTCCATCGTCCTGGGCAGGCGCCGGGAGGAACGGTTGCGCCGAATCCTTTATTCAGGTTAAGTTGGACCCAAGTCAGCCGACGGTATCCCCCGGCGGTGCAGGATAGAACGGGTGCAAGTATGGCGCAGCAGGTCGCCAGTGTACCGAGCCCAGGGTTTGACGGGCCGGCCGGCGGAGAACCGCCAATCCCCAGACGGGGACATCATCGTGACATCTATGGGGCTCTCGACCTCGGCACCAACAATTGCCGGCTGTTGATCGCGCGCCCGAGCGAGGGCGGCTTCACTGTCCTCGACGCCTTTTCGCGGATTGTCCGGCTTGGCCACGGCATGACGGTCCGCGGCGTCCTCAGCCAGGAATCGATGGACCGGTCGGTCGAGGCGCTCAGCATCTGCGCCGACAAGCTTCGCCGCCGTCATGTGACCCTCGCCCGATCGGTTGCGACCGAGGCGTGCCGCCGCGCCGCCAACGGCCGCGAGTTCATCGCGCGGGTGAAGCGCGAGACCGGGATCGCGCTCGAAATCATCTCGCCGCATGAGGAAGCGCGGCTGGCCGTGCTCGGCTGCCACAAGCTGCTCGAGCCCGGCGATGGCCCGGCCCTGATCTTCGATATCGGCGGCGGCTCGACCGAGCTGGTGCTGGTCGAGCAGGGCGAAACGCAGCCACGTATCCGCGCCTGGTGGTCGGCGCCGTGGGGCGTGGTGTCGCTGACCGAAAGCGAGGGCCGGGAGGCGATCGAGGGCGACGAGCGCGTCGCCGCCTACGGACGAATGCGGGAGCGGGTGCTGCGCAGCTTTGCCCATTTCGTCGAGATGCTGCCCGACAAGCTGGAGAATATCCGCCTGCTGGGCACCAGCGGGACGGTGACAACCCTGGCCAGCGTCCACCTGGCACTGCCGTCCTATGACCGCCGACTGGTCGACGGCCTGCATGTGCCGGTCGGCGATATGCGGCGCATTTCGACCATGATCGCGGAAATGGATTTCGACCAGCGCCGCGGCCTTCCCTGCATCGGGACGGAACGGGCAGACATGGTCGTCGCCGGCTGCGCCATCCTGGAGGCGATCCTCGATATCTGGCCGGCCGAAACGCTCGGCATCGCCGACCGCGGTATTCGCGAGGGCATCCTCCGTTCGCTGATGGCGCGAGACGGATATCAGTTGTGAGCCGGAGCGGGCAGGGGCCGAAGCAAAGGCTGAAGACCGCCAAGGGCCGCAAGGTAAGCTCGACCCGCTGGCTCGAGCGGCAACTCAACGATCCTTATGTCCGCAAAGCCAAGGCGGAGGGCTATCGCAGCCGCGCAGCCTACAAGCTGCTGGAGCTGGACGAGAAGTTCGGCCTCTTGAAAGGGGTCAAGGCGGTGGTCGATCTCGGCATTACCCCGGGCGGCTGGAGCCAGGTCGTGCGCCGCCGTTCGCCCCAGGCGAAAATTGCCGGGATCGACCTGCTGCCGACCGACCCCATCGACGGCGTCGCCATCCTCCAGATGGATTTCATGGACGACGAAGCGCCGGCGCGGCTCAGGGAGGCGCTGGGGGTCGATCATGCCGACCTGGTCCTGTCCGACATGGCGGCCAACACCGTCGGCCACCCGCAGACCGACCATTTGCGCACCATGGCGCTGGTCGAGGCGGGGATGGAATTCGCGGCCGAGATACTGCGCCCGGGGGGCGCCTATGTGGCCAAGGTGCTGGCGGGCGGCGCGGACAATAATCTGGTCGCGGCGCTGAAGCGCCACTTCACGACGGTGAAACACGCCAAGCCGCCGGCAAGCCGCAAGGATTCGTCGGAATGGTATGTGATCGCCCAGGGATTCAAGGGGCGATCCGAAAATCCAGCCTAGGCGATCGGTTGGCTTTCATCACCAACGGGCCGCGGACGAGCCTGGTCGTCGATCGCGACAAAGGTGAACAGGCCTTCGGTCACCTTGACCCGGACCGCGCCATTATCGCGCCAGGCCATCACTTCGATGCGGACTTTCATCGATGTGCGGCCAACGCTTTCGACCTCCGCATAGACCGAGATCAGGTCGCGCAAATGGATCGGTTCGATGAACTCCATCCGGTCGATGGCGATCGTCGCGACCGGCCCGCCCGATCGGTGCCGGGCGATAATGCCGGCCGCCTTGTCCATCTGGCTCAAGACCCAGCCACCGAAAATATGGCCATTGGCGTTGATGTCGCCGGGCCCGGGCATCAGGCGAAGGATCGGTTCGCGGCGGACTTCGGTCATGGGGCCGCTCAGCTTTTCTTCTTCGCCGCCTCAACGGCTTCTTTGAGCGCATCATAGCCGACGGCCGCGTTGATGACGCGGTTGCCGACGACGAACAATGGCGTGCCGGTTGCGCCCAGCTGGCTGGCAAGGCTCATATTGGCCTTTAGCTCGGCCTCCTGCGCGGCATCGTCGGTCGGTTCGACTGCGATGCCCGCCGCCTTGGCCGCAGACGAAATCGTTTCCTGCGTCGGCCTGCCGGCTGCATAGAGTGCGTCATGATAGGCGGCGAACTTTCCCGCCTTGGAAGCTGCCAGGCTCAGGCGGGCCGCGACAATGCTCTCCGGACCGAGGATCGGGAATTCGCGATAGACGACGCGCAGCCCTTTCTGCTCCTTGAGCAACCGTTCGATATCCGGATTGCTTTGCCGGCAATAGCCGCACGCATAATCGTAGAAATAGGTGAGGGTGACGTCGGGCTTTTCCGCGCCTTTCCAGCTCGAATAGAAGGGCCGCTCAATCGAGGCGCGGAGCGGCTCGAGCGTCTTGGCATATTGTTTCTCGCGCAGCGCCTGGCTGGCGTCGAGGATCATCTCGGGATTGGAGATCAGCGCATCGCGCACCATTTTCTCGCCGAACAGCGATGGTCCGGCCAGCACCAGGCCCGTGGCGGTCAACGCAGCCCCGATGATCCCGCCTGCGATTGCCGCGATGAGCGGCGTTCTATTGCTCTCGCTCACGCTTTCCCTTGTCCTTCTTCAGCGCGGTTTCGGAGACCATGGCGATATCCTGCGCGCGAAGATAGTCCGGTGTTCCCTGCGGCAGGCCGGCCATCGCCATCCGCGCGCTGGCGAGCGCTATCTTGTTGTTGCCTTCCAGGTTGCTGCGCTCGGCCGTCGCCAGCGCGGCGCGGGGCTGGTCGCCCTCCTGGTCGTAGACAATGCCGAGCTGATACCAGGCGAAGGGGTTGTCATTGTCGCGATTGACCGCGTTCTTCAGCACCTGCTTTGCCTCCGCGAAATTCTTGCTGTTTTCCGACGCGATCAGCGCATGGCCAAGCATCACTGCGATCATCGGCATGTTGGGCGCACCTGCAACCGCCTTGCGCAGCGGGGCAATGGCTTCATTGGGGTGCCCGCCCTCCAGCAGGACCTGCCCCTTCAGCTCAAGGAAGAATGGGTCGTCCGGTGCAGTTGCGAGCAATGCGTCCGCCTCGGCATTGGCTTTCTCAGGATAGGCGCCCAGGTGATAGGCGTAGGCCCGCGCATAATGCGCCGGCACGCTCTGGTCGCTCTCCGGGTAGAATTTGACCGCTTCCTTCGGCGTTACGAAGCCGATCAGCTTCGCCTTCACGCGCTGGAAACGGGCCTCAAGGGCGGGGTCGGTCTTCTTGTTCCAGGCCGGATCCTTTTGGTAAAGTTGGCTCAGCGCCTGGATGCGTTCGCTGGAAAGCGGGTGAGTGCGGTCGTAACTGTCCTTGGCGTAGATCGCCAGGCGATACTCCTGGTTCTGCAGCTTTTTGAAGAAGTCGATGCTGCCCCGGCCGCTGATCCCGGCCTTTGCCAGGTAGGAGGCGCCTGCGAGATCGGCGCTCGTCTCCTGGGCGCGGCTGAAGGCCAGGAAGGATCCCAGCGCCGCCTGCTGGCCGGCCGCGACGATGCCTACGCCGGCATCGCCAGCGCCCACCGCCATTGCCGCGGCGCCCAACACCAGGCTCAGGATGGTGATGGCGGTCGCCTGTTTCATTCCCTCGCCGCTGCGGATCGCATGTCCCCCGGCGACGTGGCCCAGTTCGTGGGCGATGACGCCCTGGATTTCGTTGGCATTGTCGGCAGCGGCGAGGAGGCCGCTGTGGATGTAGACGACCTGGCCCTGGGCGACGAACGCATTGATCTCCGGATCGTTGAGCAGCACCACCCTGACGCTGTTGCGGTCCAGCCCGGCGGCCTCGATCAACGGGTCGCTCAATTGATGGAACAGCAGTTCCGTCTCGCTGTCGCGCAGAATCGACTGCGCCATCGCCGGACGGGCGGCGGCAACAAGCAGCAGGATGGCGACCATGAATAGCCGGATCAGGCGGGTCATTGGCCGCCCTCTTCCATCGAACGCCTGAACGGCAAATGAAAACCGGCCCACACAGGCGATGCGCGGGCCGGTTTCATCGGTCAGTTGCTCCAGCTAGCCGAAGGTGCGCTGCCACCAGCCGCGGCGCGGCTCTCCGGGAGCGTCCTCGTTGCTTGGCTCTGGTGTCGGCTTTGCAGCCTTCCTAGCCGCCGGCTTGGGCTCGGCCGGGGCATCTTCGGGCTTCTTCTTGGCGCGGGCGCGGGGCTTGGGCTTGTCCTCTGCTGCCGGTGCCGCCGGCGCTGCCTCCGCGGCCGCAGGCTCCACTGCCTCCGGCACGGCTGCATCTTCAAGCTTCTTGCGGGCACGCGGACGGCGACGCTCCTTGGGCTTCTCCTCGACCTCGGCCTCAGCCTCAGGCTCGACTTCGGCCGGGGCCGGCTCTTCGGCGATCGGCAGGTCGGCCATCGGCGGCTCGTCGGTAGCGATTTCGGCGCCTGCGCCGGCGCCGGCTTCCTCGCGACCGCGACGGCCTCGTCCGCCACGGCGGCGACGAGGCTTCTTGGCTTCTGAGCTCGTGGCTTCGTGCTCGGCTTCTTCCTCGGCGCCCAGGGCCTCGGCTTCTCCCGCCTGCTCCACCATCTCGGGCAGATCTTCGGCCGATTCAGAAACATCGGCGGGTTCTCCCTCGCGCCGGCGGGAACGCCCGCCACGACGACGGCGACGGCGACGACGGGTACCTGCCTCGCTGTCATCTTCGCGATCGCCCCGAGGCGCTTCTTCCTCGGCCTCGGCCTCTTCCTCTTCGGGAAGATATTCCTCTTCCTCTTCCTCTTCGATGGGAATCACTGCCTGAACCGGACGCTCTTTCGGCTGCGGACGCGGGCCGGAGCTTTCGACGGTCATGCGAGCACCCTCGAATATTTCTTCGATGGAAATTTCGACGGTCACGCCATAGCGCTCTTCGATCTCGGCCAGCTCGCCGCGCTTCTTGTTGAGCACATAGACGGCTGCCTCGGTCCCGGCGCGAAGCAGGATCTTGTCGCCGCGGCCGCGCGCCGCCTCGTCCTCGATGATCCGGAGCGCACTGAGCCCTGCTGAGGAAGCGGTGCGCATGAGGCCGGTGCCCTCGCAATGGGGGCATGCCTTGGTCGACGCTTCGAGCACGCCGGTGCGCAGCCGCTGGCGGCTCATTTCCATCAGGCCAAAACTGGAAATGCGTCCGACCTGAATGCGGGCGCGGTCGTTCTTGAGCGCCTCCTTCATCGCCTTCTCGACTTTGCGGACATGGCTCGATTGCTCCATGTCGATGAAGTCGATGACGACGAGGCCCGCCATGTCACGCAGCCGCAGCTGGCGGGCAATCTCGGAAGCCGCCTCCAGG
This sequence comes from Sphingomicrobium sp., assembly GCA_045811425.1. Lineage (GTDB taxonomy): Bacteria > Pseudomonadota > Alphaproteobacteria > Sphingomonadales > Sphingomonadaceae > Sphingomicrobium. Next base: position 16,243 of record JBJMUA010000009.1, read on the forward strand.
TTGGTGGCGTAGGCAGTCTGCTCGATATTATGTTCGCGGGTGGACCGGCCGGAGTTGATGTCGATCGAGACCAGGGCCTCGGTCGGGTTGATCACCAGGTAGCCGCCGGACTTCAGCTGGACCACCGGATGGTACATGGCGCTCAGCTGATCCTCGACGCCATAGCGCTGGAAGATCGGGGTCGGGTCGCTGTAGGGCGTCACCCGGCGGACGTGGCTCGGCATCAGCAGCTTCATGAAGCCGCGCGCCGCCTTGTAGCCGTCTTCGCCTTCGACCACGACTTCGTCGATCTCACGGTGATAAAGGTCGCGGATGGCGCGCTTGATGAGGTCGCTGTCGCGATAGATCAGTGCCGGCGCGGAGGAGCCTAGCGTCTTCTCGCGGATTTCGTCCCACAGTCGGGCGAGATAGTCGAAGTCGCGCTTGATCTCCGTCTTGGTGCGCTGCAGGCCGGCGGTGCGGACGATCAGCCCCATGGTCGAAGGCAGCTTCAGGTCGGAGATAATCGACTTCAGCCGCTTGCGGTCAGAACCGTTGGAAATCTTCCGGCTGATGCCACCGCCGTGCGACGTGTTCGGCATCAGCACGCAGTAGCGGCCCGCAAGCGACAGATAGGTGGTGAGCGCGGCGCCCTTGTTGCCGCGCTCTTCCTTCACGACCTGCACCAGCAACACCTGGCGGCGCTGGATGACGTCCTGGATCTTGTAGCGGCGGCGGAGGGCCTGGCGCTTCTTCCTGAGCTCCTCGGCCGCGCTCTCGTCGACCGGCGAACGGGCCGAACCGGTGCCGACCACGGACTCATCATCGCCATTGGTTTCGGAATCGGGGTCGCCGGCATCCTCGCCGGTGTCATCCGCCTCGTCGGCTTCATATTCCTCGTCGCCATATTCGGCCGCGCGCAGCCGCTCTTCCTCGGCGGCATGCTCGGCCTCCTCGGCCAGCAGCGCGTCGCGGTCGGCCTTGGGGATCTGGTAATAGTCGGGATGGATTTCGCTGAAGGCGAGGACACCGTGGCGGTTCCCGCCATAGTCGACGAATGCAGCCTGCAGCGACGGTTCGACCCGCGTGACCTTCGCTAGATAGATATTGCCTTTGAGTTGCTTGTGTTCCGAGGATTCGAAATCAAATTCCTCGATCCGGTTTCCCTTTGCGACTGCGACCCGGGTCTCCTCCGGGTGGCGCGCGTCGATTAGCATGCGCATGGACATTGAAAATTCTCCAGGCGCGCTGGCCGGCCATAAGGGGCAGGCTGCGCGCGATAGACTGGGCCTGCGCCACTTCGGCGCCGGCGCGATGTGCGGAAATTGCCTCTGCTGCATGCAGCTTCGCGATCCTCGTCGCGAACGACGCGTTACCAAGCTCATTGCGGAGCATGGCAGTGTCGTCTCGTGGCATCATGCAGCGTCAACCTTGAATGCCGTCATTCCGATCGGAAGCGGCGGCGTCGTCCCGAATGTCGGGATGACAAGTCCGGTTAGCATTGCACCTGTCGCGCCGCAACCATTGCCGCGTTCAAAATATCGCTCAACGCCCAGCTTGGCGAATTGCCCAAGCCTGTCATAACCTTGTGCTGGTGGAGCGGAGGAGGAAAATCGGGCTGGCCGTTGGCGGCGTAGTGCTGGGAGCAATTGCCCTGCTCTCCATCGCCGTTGGACGTGGGCGGACAGGGGTGGTCGACGACGCGATCGCCCTGATCGGCGAGGCGCGCACCGGCGGGCTGACCCTCGATCTCCCGCGCGCGCTGGCCGATGTGCGAGTGCGCGAAGCCCGGCTGCCGGGTCGGCCGATCGTGCTGATCGACCCCGGACATGGCGGCCGCGATCCCGGGGCGCCGGGCGTTTCGGGCACGATCCGCGAAAAGGATCTGACCCTGGCAATGGCCAGGGAACTGGCCGACCTGCTTGAAGCGCGCGCGCGGGTCCGGGTGGCCATGACCCGCGAGGATGACAGATATCTGACCCTGGAACAGCGTGCCGGCATCGCCCGGCGGCTGCAGGCGAGCCTGTTCCTTTCCCTGCATATGGACAGCGCCCCGAACCCGTTGGCCAGGGGTGCGACCATCTATTCCTTGTCGGATGTCGCATCGAGCGCGGAGGCGGCGCGATTCGCCCAGGCGGAAAATGCGGCGGGCGGCGCCTTGTCGAGCGAGCCCGATGACAGCGTTCGCGCGCTTCTTGCCGATGTCGCGCTGCGCGAGCAGATGGAGGCTTCGGCAGGACTCGCCGAGCGCCTGTTGCGCCGCGCCACCGGGCGGGTGGAACTGCGTCCCAGGCCGCACCAGTTTGCCGCCTTTCATGTATTGCGCCGGGCGGAGACTCCTGCAGTCCTTGTCGAGGCGGGCTACATCAGCAATGCCGACGACGAGACAATGCTGATGACCAGGGAGGGACGCGCGCCGCTGGTCCTTGCCCTGGCTCAGGCTGTCGAGACCGACCTTGCGGCGCGGACACAGCGATGATTCAGCGGCTTTCGCAGCATCGCTTAAGCGACTAAACCAGCGCCGAACATGAAGTTGCCAGCTTTCCAGATCCCGAACCTCGTCGTCTTCAACCATCGCGTCCATCAGCGGATCGACCCATGGTTCGAGGAACGGTGGGCGCGCCGCCTCGCGTGGGGCCTGTTCGGCGGCCTGATGCTGATGGCGGTGGTTTTCGTGGTGTTCGCCACCAACATCCCGAGTTCCGACAAATTGCTTGCGTATCAGCCGCCGCTTCCCACCAACGTGCGCGGCTATAATGGGAATCCGGTCCAGACCTTTGCCCGGGAGCGGCGGGTTGAGCTGGCATATGACGAATATCCGCCGCTTGTGGTCGATGCCTTCGTTTCCGCCGAGGACAAGACGTTCTTCAGCCATGGCGGGATCGATTATCCCGGACTCGCGGGGGCGGTATTCGACTATGCGCGCAAATCGGTCGGCGGCGGACGTGCCAAGGGCGGTTCGACGATTACCCAGCAGGTCGCCAAATATCTTCTGCAGGACGATGCCTATGCCGTCAGCCGCAAAATCCGCGAGGCGATCCTTGCGTTCCGGCTGGAGGATACGCTGAGCAAGCAACAGATTCTCGAGCTCTATCTCAATTCCATCTTCCTCGGCCGCAATGCCTATGGCGTCCAGGCCGCCAGCCGCGCCTATTTCGACAAGGACGTGGCCGACCTGACGCTTCCGGAGGCGGCCTATCTGGCGGTGTTGCCCAAGGCGCCAAGCAACTATGATCCGGTTCGCGCGACCGAAAGGGCGCTCTCCCGTCGCAACTATGTCCTCAGGGAAATGCGCAACAACGGATACATCACCGAGGAACAGCGCGCGTCGGCGGCCGCAACGCCGCTCGGCACCATCCGCTATGGCAGTAGCGCCAAGTTCCAGGATCAGGGCGGCTATTTCATGGAGGAGGTCCGCCGGGACCTGATGAAGCGGTTCGGCGAAACCGCCGACGATGGTCCCAACAGCGTCTATGCCGGCGGTCTGTGGGTGCGAACGTCGATGGTGCCCTCGATGCAGGATGCAGCCGCCAACGCCTTGCGGGAAGGGCTCGCGCGGTTCGACGGCGGTCGAGGCTGGCGCGACACAGGCCTCAGCGTCGACGCCAACGGCGATTGGCAGACGCAGCTGCGGGTCGCGGCGCTGGGCACGGGCTTCGCCGACTGGAAGAAGGCGGTGGTCCTGTCGAAGTCGGGCAATTCGGCGCGGATCGGCTTTTCGGATGGGTCAACCAGCTACCTGCCCGAGTCGGCAGCGCGCCAGCCGGTTCGGGGCGTCGGCGGGACCGCATTTGCGGCGCTTCGCCCCGGCATGATCATCGTGGTCAAGCAGATGGGCCTCAACAGCTATGCCCTGCGCTCGATTCCCGAAGTTGGCGGGGGGTTCATCGCGGAAGAGGTGCGCACCGGCCGGGTGCTTGCCATGCAGGGTGGCTTCGACGTGGTCGGCTCCTCCTACAACCGGGCCAGCCAGGCGCTGCGGCAGCCGGGCTCCGCCTTCAAGCCGGTCGTCTACGTAACGGCGCTTGAAAATGGCATGAGTCCGGCCTCGATCATCGTCGATGCGCCGTTCTGCGTGTGGCAGGGCGCCGGTCTTGGCAATAAATGCTTCCGCAATTTCGACGGCAAATATTCGGGGCCCAAGACGATGCGATGGGGCGTCGAGCAATCCCGCAACCTGATGACGGTCCGCGCGGCCGCGCAGACCGGGATGGACAAGGTCGTCGCCAACGCGGCCAAGCTGGGCGTCGGCAAATATGACCGTTACCTTTCGATCGCGCTGGGCGCCGGCGATACCACGGTCCAAAAGCTGACCAATGCCTATGCGATCCTGGCCAACAACGGCCGGTCGCTGACCCCGACCTTGATCGATTATGTCCAGGATCGAAACGGCAAGGTCGTTTTCCGTTCCGACAATCGCTGCCAGATAATGGAGGCGGATAACGGCGGCACCTGCAACGCGGCCGAATGGGACGGCAAGGCAATGCCGCGGCCACCCTCGCGGCAGCAGCAGCTGATCGATGCCCAGGCGGCCTATCAGATGGTCCACATCATGGAGGGCGTGATCGAGCGCGGCACCGCCACGGTGCTTCGTGACCTTGACCGCCCAATGTTCGGCAAGACCGGCACGACGTCAGGCCCGACCAATGTCTGGTTCATCGGCGGCACGCCGGAAGTCGTGGCCGGCGTCTACCTGGGCTATGACCAGCCGCGCCCGATGGGCCATGCGGCCCAGGGCGGGCGCGTCGCGGCCCCGATTTTCAAGCAGTTCGCCCAGGCCGCCTTTCAAGGCATGCCCAAGATCCCGTTTGTCGCTCCGGCGGGCATCCGCATGGTCCGCGTCGACAGGGCAACGGGCAAGCGCGTTTACGGCAGCTTCCCGACCACCGTCGATCCAAAGTCCTCCGTGATCTGGGAGGCATTCCAGCCCGAAACCGAGCCGCGCCGAGCGTTCCGGCGGAGCGTCGACCTGGCCAGCGTTCGCGAAGGGGAGGCGGCGAAGGCTTCGTCAAGGCGCGCCGTGGCGCAACGGAGGGGGCCGACCCAGCCGCGCGCCACCGCCGACAGCGCCGAATTCTTGCAAAGACAGGGCGGGATTTACTAATTTCCATTCGTCATTCCCGCGAAAGCGGGAACCCAGATTTTCTTTGCATTTTTGCTGGGTCCCCGCTTTCGCGGGGATGACGAATTAGAAGACGAAAGAAACCAACCATGCGCGCCGAAGCGCAAGCACATATCGACCAGGTCAATGCCGCGACCGCGCTGCTGCGCCGCTTCCTTGATTGGGACCGGGCGCATCGCCGCCTGGAAGAGCTCAATGCCAAGGTCGAGGACCCGGCACTCTGGAACGATCCCAAGGCGGCCCAGGAAGTCATGCGCGAGCGGCGTCGCCTGGAAGAGGCGATCGGCGCGACGCGGAAGCTTGAATCCGAACTCAAGGATACGGTCGAACTGATAGAAATGGCCGAGCTGGAAGGCGATCACGGGCTGGTCGATGACGGTGTCCGCGCGCTCGGCGAGCTCGCCGATCGGGCGGAGAGGGACAAGGTTGCGGCATTGCTGGCAGGCGAAGCCGACGCCAACAACAGCTATGTCGAAATCAATGCCGGCGCTGGCGGAACCGAAAGCCAGGATTGGGCCAGCATGTTGCAGCGCATGTACAGCCGCTGGGGCGAGCGCCATGGGATGAAGGTCGAACTGGTCGATTTCCACGCCGGCGAGCAGGCGGGAATCAAGTCCGCCACCTTGCTGATCAAGGGCGAGAATGCCTATGGCAATCTGAAGGTCGAAGGAGGCGTCCACCGCCTGGTCCGGATCAGCCCCTACGACAGCTCGGCGCGGCGCCACACCAGTTTCGCTTCCGTCTGGGTCTATCCCGAGGTCGACGAAGATATCGACATCGACATCAATGAATCCGACCTGCGTATCGACACCTATCGCGCCTCCGGCGCGGGCGGACAGCATGTCAACACTACCGACAGCGCGGTGCGCATCACCCACATCCCGACCGGGATCGTCGTCGCCTGCCAGAACGAGCGCTCGCAGCACAAGAACCGCGCCTCGGCGATGAAGCAGCTGAAGGCCCGCCTGTATGAGGCCGAGCTGCAGAAGCGCGAGGCAGAGGCGAATGCGGCGAACGCGGCCAAGACCGACATCGGCTGGGGCCACCAGATCCGCAGCTACGTCCTCCAGCCCTACCAGCTGGTCAAGGACCTGCGCACCGGCGTCACCTCGACGGCGCCGTTGGACGTCCTCGATGGCGACCTCGACCGCTTCATGGCCGCAGCTCTGTCGCAGCGGGTCACGGGCGAAAAGATCGAGGTCGAGGATGTGGAGTAGGATGCGAGAGTCGATTCAGACTTCGCTCGGCACGAACCGGTTCCTTTTGTTTGTTTTCCCGCTCTTCCTCGCCGCCTGCCAGCAGCCGGCGCCCAAGTCCGAATTTCCCGCCGCCGGCCGCGACGTCGCCCCGATCGTCGGCGACAGCTTCTCGACCGAG
>JBJMUA010000010.1:0-28022 GCA_045811425.1 Sphingomicrobium sp.
CCTTGACGTCGCCCTGAAGTACGCCAGCCTGGATCGCCGCGCCCATGGCGACGACCTCGTCCGGGTTGACGCCGACATGCGGTTCCTTGCCGAAGAACTCTTTCACCACGTCACGCACTCGGGGCATGCGGGTCTGGCCGCCGACCAACACCGCATCGGCGATGTCGCTGGCATTCACGCCGCCATCCTTCAGCGCCTTCTTCATCGGCTCCTTGGTGCGGTCGATCAGCGGCGCCACCAGCTTCTCGAGCTCGGCGCGTGAAAGGGTCACGACCAGGTGCAGCGGGGTCGTCGCTCCGCCTTCCATGCGGGCGGTAATGAACGGCTGGTTGATCTCGGTCGTCTGGGCCGAGGACAGCTCGATTTTGGCTTTTTCGGCGGCCTCTTTCAGCCGCTGAAGCGCCAGCCTGTCGGTGCGAAGGTCGATCCCTTCCTTTTCCTTGAACTTGTCGGCCAGCCAATTGACGATCGCGGCATCGAAGTCCTCGCCGCCGAGGAAGGTGTCGCCGTTGGTCGACTTCACCTCGAACACGCCGTCGCCAATCTCCAGGATCGAGACGTCGAAGGTGCCGCCGCCAAGGTCATAGACGGCGATCGTCTTGCCCTCTTCCTTCTCCAGCCCATAGGCGAGAGCGGCCGCGGTCGGCTCATTGATGATCCGCAGCACTTCGAGGCCGGCGATCTGGCCGGCATCCTTTGTCGCCTGGCGCTGGGCGTCATTGAAATAGGCGGGAACGGTGATCACCGCCTGGGTGACGGTCTCGCCGAGATAGGCCTCCGCGGTTTCCTTCATCTTCTGCAGGATGAAGGCGGAGATTTGGGACGGGCTATAGTCCTTGCCGCCGGCCTGGACCCATGCGTCGCCGTTCGCTCCCTTGACGATCTTATAGGGCACCAACTCGGTGTCCTTCTTGGTGATCGGATCGTCGAAGCGGCGGCCGATCAGGCGCTTCACGGCGAAAACGGTGTTGTCGGGATTGGTGACGGCCTGGCGCTTGGCCGGCTGGCCGACCAGCCGCTCGGAGTCCTTGGTGAAGGCCACCACCGACGGGGTCGTGCGGGCGCCCTCTGAATTCTCAATGACCTTCGGCTTTCCCCCCTCCATCACCGCAACGCAGCTATTGGTGGTGCCAAGATCGATCCCGATCACTTTCGCCATATTCTAATCCCTCTACTTGCCCCACGGACGCGCTGCCCAGCCGTCCGCGAAATTGATTTCGTGGGCGATATAGGTGTGTGTTTTCAGGCGACAAGGGCGGCAAGGCGCCCCTACGGCATGGCCATCCCGCCATTCACGTGAAGCGTTTGCCCCGTGACGTATCCAGCCTCCTTGGAAGCCAGGTAGACGACCGCCGCCCCGATATCCTCGCCGGTGCCCATCGCGCCTGTCGGGATTTTCGAAAGAATGCCGGCCTTCTGTTGCTGATTTAGCGCATCGGTCATGGCCGAGGTCATGAAGCCCGGCGCGACGCAATTGACGGTAATCCCCCGGCTGGCGACCTCTTGCGCAAAAGCCTTGGACATGCCGATCAGGCCGGCTTTGGACGCGACATAATTGGCTTGGCCGGGATTGCCGGTCACGCCGACCACCGAAGTGATGTTGATGATGCGGCCATGGCGGGCCTTCATCATCGGCTTCATCGCCGCGCGCATCAGGCGAAAGGCGCCTTCCAGGTTGACCTTGATCACCTGGTCCCACTCGTCGTCCTTCATCCGCATGGCGAGGTTATCGCGGGTGACACCGGCATTGTTGACCAGGATGTCGAGCCGCCCGAGCGCCTCGACCGCGCGCGGGACCAGCTGGTCGACCTGCTCGGCATTGGAAAGGTCACAAACCAAGGTCACGTGATTGCCGCCCAGCTGCTTGGCGAAGGACTCCAGCTTGGCCTGGTTGGACCCTGACAGCGCCAGACGCGCGCCCTGCGCCGAGAGCGACTTCGCAATCGCGCTACCGAGGCCGCCCGATGCGCCGGTTACGAGAGCCGTCATTCCGGTAAGGTCGAACATCAGGCAAGCTCCTTCGCCAGGGCTTCGATATCCTCGATGGCAACGACGCTGGTCACCTTCGCGTCCGGGGCAATGCGCTTGACCATGGGCCCAAGCACCTTCCCGCCCAGCTCGACGAATTCCTCCACGCCGGCAGAGGCCATATTGGCAATGCTCTCGCGCCAGCGGACCATTCCGGTAACCTGCTCGACCAGCTGGCTGCGGATCGTCCCAGGATCGGCAACCGGCTCGGCAGTGACATTGGCATAGAGCGGCACCGCGGGCGCGGCGATGTCGGTCGCGCCCAGCGCCTCGGCCATCGCGTCGGCCGCGGGCTGCATCAATGGGCAGTGGAAGGGCGCCGACACCGGCAACGGTATCGCCCGCTTCGCACCCATGTCCTTGGCGAGTGCAATCGCGCGGTCGATCGCATTCTTGTGGCCTGAGATCACGACCTGGCTGGGATCATTGTCATTGGCGACCGTGCAGACTTCGCCCTCTGCAGCGGCCGCAGCAATCTTCTGCGCAAGCGCCAGGTCTGCGCCGAGCAGCGCCGCCATTGCCCCGACGCCGACCGGGACCGCGGCCTGCATCGCCTGTCCGCGACGCTTCAGCAGCTTGGCGGTGGTCGCCAGGTCGAATGAGCCGGCAGCAGCCAGGGCCGAATATTCGCCAAGGCTATGGCCGGCGACGAAATGCGCCGCTTTCTCCAGCGAAACACCACCTTCGCGCGTCAACGCGCGAAACACCGCCAATGCGTGCGCCATGATTGCCGGCTGGGCATTTTCCGTCAGCTTCAGCTCGTCGTCCGGCCCCTCGCGCATCAGCTTGAAAAGATGCTGGCCAAGCGCCTCGTCAACCTCCGCGAAAACGTCGCGGGCGGCTGCGCTTGCCTGGGCGAGGGCGTCGCCCATGCCCACCGCCTGGCTGCCTTGCCCGGGAAAAAGAAATGCGCGCATCGAAATCCCTGCTCAACTGTGCTTAGGTCGCGGGCGGACTAGGCCGGTCGGGGCGCGTTGCCAAGCCCGGGCTCGGGAGGGGATTTGTTGATGGACGAAGCGACGGATGGACGGCAGCTAGGCTTCTGGATCTGCCTGGCGCTGGTGGTTGGCAACATGATCGGGTCGGGCATTTTCCTGCTCCCGGCGAACCTTGCGCCATACGGCATCAATGCGATCTGGGGCTGGCTCATCACCATCGGCGGCGCGCTTTGCCTGGCAACGGTGTTTGCCGAGTTGGCCAAGGCGATGCCGGACGCCGGAGGTCCCTATGACTATGTCGCCCGGTCGATGGGGGCCCCGCCGGCATTTTTCGTCATGTGGAGCTATTGGATTTCCACCTGGGTCACCAATGCCGCCATCTCGATTGCCGCCGTCAGCTACCTGAGTTCGCTGGCGCCGGGCTTCTTCGCGGCGCCGGCTGTTGCGGCGCTCACGGCGATCGCCTTCGTCGCGATATTCACAGCGGTGGCTTGCACGGGAGCCCGCATCTCGGGCGGTGTCCAGATCTTCACGAGCGTTCTCAAAGTCATGCCGCTTCTCGCAGCAATGGTCATTGCGCTCATGGTAATCGGACGGGGCGACCAGGCGGCTGAGTTTGCTCCGGCGCCGGTCGGTGCGGGCGGCATTGCCGCCACTGCTGCATTGACTTTGTGGGCAATGCTCGGGTTCGAATGCGCGTCCATTCCCGCCGCCCGGGTTCGGGACCCCGCGCGCACCATTCCCCGTGCGACCCTGATCGGCACATGCGCGGTCGGCCTCATCTATCTGGCCGCGTCGAGCGCCGTGTTCCTGTTGCTTCCAGCCGATGTGGCGGCAAATTCTCCGGCGCCTTTCGCCGATCTTGTCGGCAGTTATTGGGGGCCGGTCGCGGCGGCATTTGTGGTGTTCTTCGCCGCAATTTCCTGCCTTGGCGCGCTCAATGGCTGGGTGTTGCTGCAGGGCGAGGTCCCATTGGCGCTCGCCCAGCGGGGGGTCTTCCCACAATGGTTCGCCAAGGTGAACCATCGCGGCATGCCGGTCCGCGCGCTGGTCCTCGGCTCGGTGCTGTCGACGATCCTGGTCGCAGCCAACTACACGAAGGGGCTGACGGAACTGTTCGCCTTCATGGCCCTGCTCGCCACCGTCGCGACACTGGTACTCTATCTTTTTGCGAGCATTGCGGCACTCCGGCTGATGGCACTCCGCAAACTTCGCGGTGGGATGCTGCTGGTCGTCACGCTGATCGGTGCCGTCTATGCCGTCTGGACCTTCTACGGGGCCGGGCGGGAGGCGACCCTGTGGGGCCTGCTCCTGCTGATGACCGCCATTCCGGTTTGGTTCGGGATGAGGCTCACCGCCCTATGGTCGAGCCCGCGGCCTGCGGCCGGTCCGGCCGCGCCATCCGGACCATAATGCGCCGCCTCAGTTCGCTTGCACCCAGCCCGGTGCCGGAGGCCGCTCCAGCCGCGCCTCGGGAATTAGGCGGCGGAGCTTTCGCGAAAAGCTCCTCAGACAAACCTCGCTCTTGCCCAGCGGGCCGGGCCTATAGGTCGGGCTAGCCATGCCGCGCTGAACCCTGCTGATCAACTCGGTGTCCTCGGCATTCACCCGGCGATTGATCCGCCAATTCAGGATGCGCGCCGCCTTCATTTCGCGCCGATTGTCAGGCAGCCCATAGCTGATTTCGCGGATCACGCTGGTTGTCGCCGTCACCGGCAGCCACTGCATGAAGTCGACCTGATCCGGATAGATGTCGAACGCGACGCAGGGGAAGAGCTTGTAATACAGCCATTTGCGGCGATGGCTTTCTGGCAAGTGATCGGCCGTGGGCAAGTACCGCTGGTAGGCCCGCTCGGATGGATTGGCGGACTCATCGTCCCGAAGCTCCCCCTCCATTCGATCAACCCACTCCTTGGCTTCGATGGCATAGCTCTTGCCGAACAGGCGGGTCAGGCCGGGATGGCCAACGGGAATGTGCAGATGATCGGAATAATTGTCGGCAATCGTCTTCCAGTTGAGATCGCGCGGGCGAAGCGTCACCCGCCCGATCGCACGCAGATCTTCGAAGCGATATGGCGCGACCTCATGCTCATAGGGCGCCATCATTTCATGGACCGAGGGCAGTCCTTCCTCAAGCCGCACGAAGGTGAAACCGCGCCACTGCTCCGAGGGTACCGGCACGAGTCCCAACTTGTCGGTCTGTAGGCCCGGATATTCGTGACGATGCATCACCCCGACCAGCCGGCCGTCCCGTGCATAGCTCCATGCGTGATAGGGGCAGGTCAGCACCTTTGCGCACCCGCCCTCACCGTCGACCAGCCGAGACCCGCGATGGCGGCAGACATTGGTGAATGCGCGGATTTCGCCGTCATCGCCGCGGATGACGATCACGCTCTCGCCCAGGAAATCGATGGTCCGCCATTCGCCGGGATTGGCGATCTCGCTTTCGTGGCAGACGACTTGCGGCGCGGCGCGGAGGAAGGCGCGCTTCTCGGCCTCGAAAAACTCGGGGTCGTGATAGAGCCAGCCGGGCAAGCTAACATCGTCAAGCGGATCGGCCGCGGAATCGATGCTTTTGAGATGGGTCGCCATGGCAAGTCTTCTGCCACTTGCGCGGCGTTGCGGCAATCTCGGCACCGATGAAGCGAAACCGCGTTGCAGCGGGAATGGTCACTTCCGCCGCCCATTCCGCGACCGTCCCCTGGTGGGAGTCTGGGGTCGTCTATCAGATCTATCCGCGCTCGTTCCAGGATAGCGATGGCGACGGGATTGGCGATCTTCGGGGCATTGAGCAGCGGCTCGATTATCTCGCCGAACTCGGCGTCGACGCGCTCTGGCTGTCCCCCATCTTCCCCTCGCCGATGGCCGATTTCGGCTATGATGTCGCCGATTATTGTGGCGTCGACCCCCTGTTCGGGACGCTCGACGATTTCGACCGCTTGCTGGGCGCGGCTCATGATCGCGGCCTCAAGCTGATGCTCGACCTGGTGCCCAATCATACCAGCGATCAGCACCCTTGGTTCAAGGACAGCCGGTCGTCGCGCGATAGCCCCCGGCGTGACTGGTACATCTGGCGCGATCCCGGGCCCGATGGCGGCCCGCCAAACAACTGGATCAGCGACTTTGGCGGATCGGCCTGGGAATGGGACGAAGCGAGCGGCCAATATTATCTCCACGCCTTCCTGAAAGAGCAGCCCGACCTCAATTGGCGGAACCCCGGCGTGAAGGCGGCAATGCTCGACGTTATGAGGTTCTGGTTCGATCGGGGGGTCGACGGCTTCCGCATCGATGTGCTGTGGCACCTGATCAAGGCTGAGGGCCTGCCCGATAATCCGGTCAACCCCGACTACCGGCCGGAAATGGGTGAGAAGTCCAGCGTCCTGCAGCTCAATTCGACCAACCAGCCGGAGGCGCACGAACTTGCCGCCGAATTCCGCGCGCTGGCCGACGAAAATGGCGACCGCCTGCTGGTCGGGGAGATCGTCCTGCCGCTCGCAGAGCTGATGAAATATTACGGCCAGGAACGGCCGGGCGTGCACCTGCCATTCAACTTCCAATTGGTCGAAGCGCCGTGGGACGCGGCGGTTCTCCGCAAAATTATCGCAGATTATGAAGCCGCATTGCCGCCGGGCGGCTGGCCCAACTGGGTCATTGCCAGCCACGATTATCCCCGCATCGCCGCCAAGCTCGGTGAGGCGCAGGCGAGGATCGCAGCAATGCTGCTGCTGACCCTGCGCGGCACGCCAACGCTCTACCAGGGCGACGAGCTCGGGATCGGCAAAGTCGAGATCCCGCCGCATCGGGTCAGTGATCCGAAGGAGTTGCGTGAACCCGGCATCGGTCTCGGCCGGGACCCATCGCGCACTCCAATGGCATGGGATGGCTCCCCCGGTGCCGGCTTCAGCAACGTCGAGCCCTGGCTGCCGCTGCATCAGGATTGGCGAACCCGTAATGTCGCGGCCGAGGAGATCGACCCGAATTCCATGCTGTCACTCTATCGCGCCCTGCTCCAGCTGCGCCGCAGCGAGCGGGCGCTGTCCACTGGTTCGATCGAGCTATTGGACGCCGATCGCGACGTGATCGCTTATGAACGCAGACACGGCGCTTCGCGCATTCTCGTCATGATGAATCTTGCAGCCGATTCACGGACAGTGGAGTTGCCGCGGGGTGTCGTCGCCGAGACATTGCTGTCGACCTTGGCGGTTCGGCCGTTTGATGCTGTCCTGCAGCCGAACGAGGGGCTCATCCTCAAGCTCGAGGCTCGATAGAAATGCGCGTCGCAATGCTCAGCTCAATCAGCTGGCGGACACCTCCGCGCGCCTATGGCCCGTGGGAACTGGTCACAAGCTTGCTGACCGAGGCGCTTATCGAGCGCCAAATCGATGTCACCTTGTTCGCCACTTTGGACAGCGTCACGAAGGCCAGGCTCGATGGTGTTTGCCCGCGGGGATATTCCGAGGACGAGAGTCTGAACCCAAAGGTTTGGGAAGCGCTCCATATCGCCCACCTGTTCGAACGGGCCGGGGATTTCGACCTGATCCACAATCAGGCCGATTTCATGCCCCTCATTTTCTCGGGCATGGTCGACACGCCGATCGTGACCACCATCCACGGCTTCTCATCACCCAGCATCCTGCCCATGTTCCAGCGATACAATGCCCGGTCGGCCTATGTCGCGATCAGTGACGCCGACCGGGATCCGTCGCTGACCTATGCTGCGACGATCCATCACGGCATCCCGATTGACGAATTCCCCTATGATCCGGTCGGCAGCGAGGACCTGCTCTTCTTCGGCAGGTTTCATGCCGACAAGGGAGCCGGCGAAGCCATTCGCGCGGCAAGAGCTGTCGGCCGCCGTCTGGTCATGGCTGGTATCGTCCAGGACGCCGAATATTTTGCGCGCGAAGTCGCTCCCTTCATCGACGAGCGCAATGTCGAATATCGCGGCGTGCTTGGCGGTAAAGATCGAACCCGCGCGCTGGGGTCGGCGAAGGCGATGCTGCACCTGATCGGCTTCGAGGAGCCATTCGGCCTGTCGGTCGTCGAAGCGATGGCCTGCGGCACGCCGGTTATTGCTTACCGGCGCGGCTCGATGCCCGAGCTGATCGATGACGGCGTAACTGGCTATCTGGTCGACAATCTGGACGAGGCGGTGGCTGCGATCGGGCGAATTGACCGGATCGACCGGGCCGCCTGTCGCAAGGCGGTAGCCGAGCGCTTTACGGTCGATCGCATGGCTGACCGCTACCTGGCGCTTTACCGGCAGCTGTTAGGCGGCTGACTCCCAAAGCAACTTTATGTATGCAAGCTGTTCAAAGGGGGTGCGTACTATGCCGCTCTACATGGACATTCATATCGCGCCGGGGGCGACGGCGGCGGCCCTGGAGGAAGCGCATAATGCGGACCTGGCCGTCCAGGACAAGCATTGCGTGCACTGCCTGAAATATTGGCTCAACGAGGAGGCCGGCAAGGTTTTCTGCCTGATCGACGCTCCCAGTCCTGAGGCTGCGGCCGCGGTCCATCGCGAGGCGCATGGGCTGATGGCGGAAAAGATCATCGAGGTGGATCCCGACATGGCCGACAGCCTGTTGGGGCCCGCGGAAATCAATCGAGCGGGGGCCGTGCTGCTTCCCGACCGGGGTGGACAACGAGACTCCGGCGTTCGCGCGGTCATGTTCACCGATATGGTCGGCTCGACCGAAATGACCTCTCGCTATGGCGACGACGCCGCAATTGCCATGCTTCGCGTCCACGACCGGGTCGTTAGGGATGCCCTGCGCGAAAACAGCGGCCGGGAGGTCAAGCATACCGGCGATGGCATCATGGCCGCATTCATGTCGGCCGTATGCGCGGTGCGCGCGGCATGCCACATGCAGGCAGCGCTGCGGGAGCCCAGCGACGCCGACGCACGATTTCCGGTATCCATTCGTGTCGGTATCAGCGCGGGCGAGCCCGTTGAGGATCATGACGATCTGTTCGGGTCTACGGTCCAGCTTGCCGCCAGACTCTGCGCAAAGGCCGACCCAGGCCAGATTCTGGTATCCGACGTCGTCGCGGGTCTGTGCATCGGCAAGGGGCTCTCCTTCACTGGCGCCGGCGATTGTGAACTGAAGGGCTTTGACCGGCCCATCAGCACGCATCTCGTCGAGATAGTCTGCTGACTTGCCTTTCTGAACGACTTCAGCCATAGGCCCGCCAGCCGCGAGCCCAAGGGGTTGGCGGCCCAATGTTTTTGGACGACAGCCGGAGGGGCGCATCGCATGGGGCGAGCGTCAACGATCGGCCAACATAGGTGCATGAAACATGCCGCTTTATGAGCATGTTTTCCTCGCGCGACAGGACCTGGCCCAAGCCCAGGTTGACGCGCTCGCGGAAAACGCCACCAAGGTCATCGCCGACAACGGCGGCAAGGTGGTCAAGACTGAAACCTGGGGCCTGCGCGGCCTCGCTTATCGCATCGCCAAGAACCGCAAGGCGCATTATGTCATGCTCGACATCGATGCCCCGGCGCCGGCAATGGCGGAGCTGGAACGCCAGACCGGCATCAACGAAGATGTGATCCGCTTCATGACGATCCGCGTCGACACCCATGAAAAGGGTCCGTCGGCGATGATGCGCAAGCAGGATCGCGAGCGTACCCGCGGCCCGCGCCGTGAAGAGATGGAGGACTAAGCGATGGCACGTGCATTCTTCCGCCGCCGCAAGTCCTGCCCCTTCTCGGGCAAGGATGCGCCCCGCATCGATTACAAGGACGTCCGCCTGCTCCAGGGCTTCGTGTCGGAGCGTGGCAAGATCGTCCCCAGCCGCATTACCGCGGTATCGGCAAAGAAGCAGCGTGAGCTGGCGAAGGCGATCAAGCGCGCCCGCCACATCGGCCTGCTTCCCTACGTCGTGAAGTAAGGAGAGCTAGCGATGGAAGTCATCCTGCTCGAACGCGTCGAAAAGCTCGGCCAGATTGGCGATATCGTCAATGTGAAGAACGGCTTTGCGCGCAACTACCTCTTGCCGAACAAGAAGGCGCTGCGCGCCAATGAGGCCAACAAGAAAGTCTTCGAGGCCAACCGCGCCAAGATCGAGGCCGAGAATGTCGAAAAGCGCACCGATGCCGAACAGGCGTCGAAGGGCGTCGAGGGCAAAACCGTCCAGCTGATCCGCCAGGCGTCCAATACCGGCCAGCTCTATGGCTCGGTCTCAGCACGCGACATTGTCGAGGCGCTGGAAGGCGTCGGCGCCAAGACGACCAAGAGCCAGATCGTGCTCAATCGTCCGATCAAGGCGATCGGCGTGCACGAAGTGAAGGTCGCGCTGCACCCCGAAGTCAGCGTGACGGTCAAGGTCAATGTCGCTCGCTCGCCCGAAGAGGCCGAGCTGCAGGCGCAGGGCATCGATGTCATGGCGTCGATGTTCGAACGCGAAGAAGCTGGGTTCACCGAGGAGTTCGTCGAAGGCGCCGAGCCGGGCGAAGTTCCGGCGGAACCGGTTGCAGAAGCTGAAGCCCCCGCCGCGCAAGCTGAAGAGCCCGCAACGACCGAGGGTGAAGGCGAGGGCGAAGAAGCCTAGGCCTCCTTCGGTCCGTGAGACTGAGAAAAAGAGCCGCCGGGTTTGCGCCCGGCGGCTTTTTTCATGCCACTCGGCTCGTCGCATTTGGCCCTGATCCGGCGCTTTTCGAATTGGCGGATTATTGCGATCCGACCGATCCGATCGCCGGCTTGTTGCTCCACTCGTCGCATCCCCAGCGAACCGTGCGGAACGCGGAGCCACTCCTCCAGTTGTCGTTTCATGAGCGCGGGGTCAGTAGAGGAGGACAACCACATGGCAGACGAAAAAAATCCCAACCCCGCCACGACCGAGGAATCGGACATCAGCAAGGCCCAGTCGCAGCAACAGCCGTCTCAGCAGGGCCAACAGCAGCCTGAAGCGTCTCAGGGACAAGGTCAGTTCGAGCAAGGCCAGTCAGGCCAGTTCGAAACCGGACAGGCCGGAGCGGCTCGCCCAGAAGGGGCTCTGGGTGAAACGGCTACCGAGCAGCGCACCGATATCGAGGGCGCATCGCTGCAGTCCGAAGAGAAGGGTGAGGCCGAAAGCGGTTTCGTCGGCTCCCAGGCTCAGCAGGATACCAGCAGTGAGCTGGTTCAGGACGAAGACGACGACGAAGACTTTGCCAAGGGCGGCCAAGGCGCACCCGAAGGCAAATAAGCTCTGACATGCAGGCCTGGCCGCGCTCCTTGGGGCGCGGCCATTTTTTCAGGCGGGCGCCTTGGCCAGATAGGCCGCTTCCCGCTCGACATATTGGGCAAAGCTCGGCCGCGACAGGATCGAGCGCACATAAGCCGTGGTCTTGGGATAGCTCGCCGCATCGATCGCTACATCGCAATGCCCGAAATTGGCGAAGGGGCCGGCCACTGAAATGTCGGCCAAGGTGAACCGGCCGCCGACCAGATAACCGCTCTCCGGAATCGCCCCCTCGAGATAGTCGAGCAGTGGTGGCAGCTCATCGCGCTCAGCGGTTTCGGCGGCCGTCAAATCGCCCTCCCGGCCGAGGAAACGTGGCGCGACCACTTTGTTGAAGAAGATTTTCGCGCCGCAGGCGAACAGCAAGGTGTCCGCGAACTCATCGAACCAGATCGTCCTTCCGCGCTCGCGCGGATCGGCCGGGATGAGCTCGGGCTCGGGAAATTTGGCCTCAAGATAATGGATAATCGCGCTGGAATCCGACAATCGATAGTCTTCGTCCACCAGGGCCGGCATCTTCGCAAACGGGCTGGCTGCACGAAATTCCGGCGTGAAATTGGGAAATCCGGTCGGCTGGAGATCGATCTCGATCCCTTTCTCTGCCGCATAGGCAGCAACCTTGCGGACGAATGGCGACATGGTCGAGCCGTAAAGGATCATCGTTGCTCTCCTGGCGGGGTAATGGCCAGTTGCCAGCCTAGCGCATCCGGTAATAGTCCGCCACGCGATCGAGCGCGATGCCGAGCACCAGCTTGCCGGCCCGGGCCGGCCAGCCCAGCGCAGATTCCGCCTCCCGCATTCCTTCACCGGAACAGACAATGCGCCACAATATGTCTGAAAGTCCGGGGCCTGCCTCCTTCACGGCTTCCTCAAACCGCCGTTTCGCGTCGAGCTGCGCAGTGCCGCGATCGACTGCGCCGGCGGATCCGCCGCGATTGCGCGCAACAGGAGCTGCATTCCAGGTCATGGTCACCGAGGGCGAAAGCTGCCCCCTTTCCCAATCCGTCCGGAGCTGCTCGCCGGCATCAAATTGGCGCCGGGTGACATGCCCGCGCGCATAGAGCCAACCAAGCGGACTTTCGGCGAGGTTTACCGTGACCGAGCGGGCTGGGCGACGTCCGCCCGGACTGGACGACGTTTCGCCTGGGATGGGTCGTTCGGCGAGCAGGCGGGGCTTTGGGTTACGATCGACGGTCATGCGGCTCTCCAGCAGTTGAGTCGATTTGTTCTTGCCACAACGGAGAAATTGTAGGACAGCGCAAAACCACATTGGTTAGTTAATTAGTTGACCTCATGGGTCAGTGACGTATGGGGGCTCGCTTATGATCACGCGAATCCGCGAGGTTCGCCGCGCACGCGGCATGACGCTTGACGATGTAGCTCAGGCTTGCGTTCCGCCGACCACTCCCCAAACCATTGGCCGCCTGGAGACGGGAACACGTACCGTCTCGGTGGGCTGGCTCAATCGCATTGCCCAGGCACTGGGTGTCGATGCCGCCGATCTAGTCGATCATCCCGATCGCAGTGAGCTGCCGGTTGTCGCGATCCTCGGCGCCAATGGAGCGATCGCGCCCAAAAGGCAGGCACTGGTCGTCCCGCCCCGACCGTCAGCGGGACAGATCGCCATGATCGTTTCGGCCAGCATCGGCGACTATCGGGCAGGCGACGAGATATGGTGCGAGCGGCTGCAGCCCGACGATTATGGCAGCGCCCTCAACCGCGACATTCTCATTCCGCGGCCGGCGGGCCGCTTCCTGTTCGGCAGACTGATTGGCCGTGAGGACGGAAAGCTCCACCTGCTCCCGCCGGGGGCCGGGGGGCGCCAGAATATCGTCGCCGATCCGCCATGGGCGGCGGTAGCGGTGAGGCTGGTCAGAGCGCTCTAATGACCGCTGGTCGGTTCGCACTGGACGAGCTCATTCGCGCTTGAATTCCTGGCGGGTCATCGGCCCCCACTGCTCATGCTTCCTGAGATACTGCCACCAGCCTTGGATGCGCCACAGGTTGCACAGTTGCCGGTAGCCAAAATTCTCCAGCACCGCGACGACGCCCAGGATGGCCAGGTCTCGCGACCGCTCAATCTTGCCAAGTACAACTTGTTCAAACAGCAGGCTCAGGACGCTCATCAAGATGCCCAGGCTGAAAACCGCCGCGAGGAACGCCATGAAATGCATATGGGAGAGCAGCCCGACAGCCCAGCTCAGCGGCACGAACACATAGCCCGTCACGGCGACGAGCGGTCCGATGACGTCCAGCAACAGGATCTGGCCGAAGCTGATCAGGCCGACTGTGCCGTAACTTGGATTGAGTGCCAGGGACCGGTGTTTCCAGATGGTTTCGAGGGCACCGCGCTGCCACCGCGCACGCTGCCGGCCGAGGTCGCGGAGGGATTCGGGGGCCTGCGTCCACACTACCGGCTCGGCCACGAACCTTATGGCATAAGGACGCTTGCTTTCGCGAAAGAGCCGGTGGAGCTTCACGACCAGCTCCAGGTCCTCGCCTACCGTGCCGAGGCTGTATCCGCCCACCTCCATCACGGCATCTCGCCGGAACAGCCCGAAGGCGCCCGAAACAATTGCCATGGCGCCGAGTTGGCTGAGCCCGACACGGGTCACCATGAAGACCCGTTGATATTCCAGCGCCTGGACTAAGGCGAGGAAGTTTGTCGGAAGCCTCGCCTCGACGACCCGTCCGCGATCCACAATTGAACCGTTGGCGATACAGATCGTGCCGCCCACCGCGACGGTCAGCGGATCCTCGATGAAGGGCCAGACCGCCCTTAACAGTGCATCGGGCTCGACCAGCGTGTCGGCGTCGGTGATGCAGATGATGGGCGTGCGGGAGGCGTTGATTCCGGCATTGATTGCGTCGGCTTTGCCGCCGCCATTCTCCTTGTCGACCACCAGCAGCCTGGGAACTTTCGGTGAGGTATAGAATCCGCGAATCGGCGCGTGCGGAGCCGCCCGATCGCACAGTCGTTCGGCCCGTCGCAGATCGAAGCGGTTGACCAGTTTTTCCAGCGTGTTGTCACCCGAACCGTCATTGATGACGATGACTTCGAAGGCGGGATATTCCAGCGCGAGCAGTGCCTCGACGCTCTCTACGATGGTCGCCGCTTCATTAAAGGCTGGAGCGAGGATCGTGATCGGCGGAGCAATATGCGCGTAGCGGCTCCATAATAGCGCCGGGCTCGCAAAGGGAGGCCGCCGGTGCATGGCAACGCTCGCGGCCACGAAAATAAGCAGGAACAGGCAGAGCTGGAGCGTAAGCAGGCCAATGACCGAAAAGTCGAGAACCTCGGCAGCGGTCCGCAACGTCTCCCAGGTTTCAGGCCGCATCGGCATGCTCGGCGAGCATCAGCGACGCGGTTTCATGTGCCGGCTCATCAATTCGGGCGGCGGCAAGCTTGAGCCGTCTTTCGCCTTCCTTGCCGAAACGCAACAGGGCCTGGGCAGCCTGAAATCGCACCCACCAGTCGGAATCTCCGAGCAGATGCTCAAGCCTGTCGAGGGCGGGCTCCACCCCGATCCGCCCCGCCGCGCGGGCCGCGGCTGCCCGAACTTGTGCCGAGGAGGATTGGAGCCAGTGCAAAACGACCGGGGACGCGGCGGGGTGCCCAATATCTGCCAGCGCCTCCAGATAGCGTGGCAGTTCGCTGGCCGCTGGATCGGCATCCATCGCCAACGTTGCGATGGCATGCACCGCGGCAACGTCGTTGCACAGCGCCAGAGCCACGGCAGTGGCGGCCTTGAGATTCGCCGGCGCGTCGGGATCGAGGAGCAACATTCTTACGCTCTCGACATCGGACCGCGCCATTCCGACCAACAGCATCACGATCAGCAGCGATGCTTCACGTTCCCGGGTACGGAGACGCCGGAAGACATCCTTAGGTGCCGGCGCCACTCCCAAGGCCGCAAGGGAAAGTGCCGCTATGCGCGCCACTTTCGGGTTGCGGTCATCCAGGGCCTTGCCCAGCGCTGCCTGCGTCGCCTGGTCATTGAAATTGGCGAGGGCTACGGCGGCAAGGACGCGGGTACGAACATTGCCTCGGCTGAGACGGGCATGAAGCCTGGCGACGATCCCTGCCCTTGCGACCCGCTCCGCGAACCTTGTCTTTTCCTCGCCGCGCACAAGTTCCAGGAGTTCAACCGCAAGATCGGTCAGCACATCATCGGCAGGCATCGCGGCATCGCCGCCGGCTTGCTCGGCGCCGGCCTTCAACAATTGGATATAATGTTCACGCTCCAGCTTGCGGGTGGCGGCGCGCCCCTTGGCCCAGCTGGCATACGCCACCAGCCCAATCAGCACCGCAAGGGCGATGCCGCTTATCGACCAGGTTACGATCCAGAAGAGGGTAAGCGCGCTCAAAAGCGATACCCCATGCCTATCGCCATGGTGGCGCGGTTGGCCGATCCTGCGGGATCGTCATGCGTGTAGCTCAGGCGCAATGTGTACCGATCGCCGACGTCGATCGACAGGCCGCCGAATAGGCTGGTAGTGCGGATGACCACGCCGGCATCGAGGTCGGGCGCATCGGCCGCGCCGGCGAACAGGCGCAGCCGGGCGGTCGGCATGACATCGCCCCTGAGAAGCCACCCGGCACTATGCGTGGAGCTGTCCCAGACATTGATCCATTGCGCCGTGATCCAGGCTCGTCCGGTCAGATATTGCTCGACCCCCGGATTCACTGTCTGGACATCGCCAGTCGGATAATCCGCCTGACGCAGATCCAGACGCAAGATGGTCGCATAAGGGCCGCTGTGAACGCGGATGGCCGTGCCGGCACCAAGCTGCCACTCCGGCCGGTGATCGGCGCCTGGAGTGCCGCCAGCCAGGAAATAAACATTTCCCCCCGGCAGGAAGCGGTAATCTACGCGAACCTCGCCATAGACATCGGTGTGGTCGAAACGACGCGTCGTATCGGCGGTTACGCCAATGGTCGCGTTTGGGCCCGGACGATGCTGGACCAGCAATGTCGCTGACTGCCAGTCGGGAAGCTCTTCGACACGACTGTAACTGCCATCCAGGTCAATGCGCCATCGCCAGGGCTGGTCTGACGCCGCGGCCGCGATCTGACGCCGCAGCTGATCCGCCTCGACATTCCCCGGGCCGATGCGGTCGAGCTCGGCAAGGGCTTCCGCCCGTTCGCCGCGCCGCTGCGCCACTTGCGCAAGGCCGAGCCTCGCATCGGCATAGCCGGGTGCGAGTTCCAAGGTCCGGCGAAATGCGGCCTCGGCAAGGTCAAGGCGGCCCAACGCGAGGTTTGCAAAGCCGACCTGCAAATGGATGTCGGCATTGTCAGGCTCCGCTTCGGCCGCGCGGACAAGCCGCTTCAAAGCTTCCTCCGGATGTCCGGCGTGCCTGGCGGCGACACCGGCCTCATAGTCCTGCTGCGCCGTCTGCGCTCCTGCGGGAACGGCAAATGCAATTATGGCCAGGGGCAGCGCCATGACCGCCAGCTTCACTGGCGGCCGCCCATGAGCCGCGCCAGCCGGGCGATGAGCTCATCGAGGATGAATGGCTTGGTCACATAATCGCTGGCGCCGAGTTCCAGCGCTTCGACAATGTCGCGAGCGTGAGTGCGTGCGCTCAAGACGATTATCGGCAGGCTCTTGAAATGATCATTCTCGCGGATCCGGCGGAGCACTTCATACGCGTCGTTCGCGGGCAATAAGGATTCCATGATGATAGCATCGGGCGGCCTCTGGGCAATCAGCGCGAGCGCTTCGCCGCCGTCGCGCGCGACGGCCGTCTCATAGCCTTGCAGGCCCAGGCGATGCTCCAGCAACTCAGCCAGCAACGGGTCATCGTCGCAGATCAGCACAAACCCGCAGCTCATGCGTCCTCGCCTCCTGCGTGCCCGGACCTGGCACGCCCCGCTCTACATCAACTTCGGACAGTAAGGGAGGTGCTGCCATCAGGGTTAGCCTGAGGTCGCGCGCGCTCGCTATTACCGCTTTCGAGCCATTGAAAACGCTCGCGGCAGGCTTTCCTAGCTGGATTTCTGGGTGAGACGCTTGCCTAGCTCCCCTTGAGCCAGGAAATCTTCCATCATTATCTCGACCCTGTTTTGCGATCCCAGGCGCATGGGCGGGCCAGCGCCGTACCAGCTTGCCCAGACTTCCTCATTCTTCAGGCTGAAGACAATTCCGCCTGCAGTCTCGTCGAAATCCCGGCGCAGCATCGCGGCAGAGACGCGCCTGATCACAACCACGGCACCTATCATCGAAGCCGACGAAACGAGGAATATTCCGGCGCTGGACAGGAAGCATTCCGACGCAAGAAATTCACTCGGCGGACCGACAAACATCGAACCATGGATGGCGACGGACGCAAGCGCGACAGCGCCGGCCTTCCACCATCGCAACAGGACCGCGGAAAACAGAACGAACGGGAGATAGGGCGTGAACTCGCACCCCGTTACCACGCCATCGATGGCCGCACGAATGGCCGTCGGAAGCGCAACGGCAAAAATCCCGCAGAGCAGCGCCAGCCGCCCTGTTGCGGGCGGTGCATTGAGCCAACGTATCACGGTCGTCAGAACCATGAGACCATATTTCACGAAGCACATGCGCTGCATATCGGGATCAAGCACTATGCCAATCGATAGGGGCGCCTGCCGCCAATTGATAAGGTCATGTCTGCAATGTGAAGATGGCCTGGGTTAGGTCAAGCGGGCGACCGAGACCCTAAAGTCCCGGGATAGGGCCGCACATTCTTTACACTGGTCGCCATCCCAGGGTTTGTCCCGGCGGATTGCAAACGACCTGGTGGGATATGCCTCGCAGTCTGAATGCCAATGCCAGCAGTCATCCTTTCGGTCACTTCGAACGCCACGCCGATACTCAACCATGATGCGTTACCCCGCGGGCCATTCAACCCGAGCGATCGCCAGCCTACGCTCCGATGGTTCCGGGGGGAATAAAAAACTTTAGAATATCAAGTTGTTGCCCGATTTTCTTATGGCAGCCTTCGTCTCGAAGCCGCTGGCTCTGATGGGCTGAAGTGGCTCAGTCCCGCCGCTCCCGGTAGTAAACGCCGCGATCATAATAGGCGCCGCCGTGATAGGGCGCGCCATAGTTGGCGCCATAATAGGGCGAACCATAATTGCCGTCGTAGTAGGGCGAACCATCATAGCTTCCGATGAGGGGCTGGCCGGAGGAGCCTCCCAAATCGCCTCCGCCATCGATGTGACGGTGCCGCGGGTAACCATAGAAGCTGCGGCGACCGGGATAATAGCCATAGTCGTCCGAATGGTTATTCAATTCGCTGCGGGGCTGAGAACTGCCGGCAAGGGAATCGCGCGCTTCGGCCGGAACGGCAACAGCAGCCAGCGCGAAGGCGGAGACTATGAGAAGCGATTTGCCCAGCATGAGGGACTCCTTTGCCACAGCCCCGCTACGAACAGCATAGATGGGGTGCCCTGGTCGCTTCTTGAAGGATCGAAGTTAGGCTGCCTCCAATTCCTCGGCCGCCTCCCGCAGTCTTTCCACCGCCTCGGCGTTCCTCAAAGACGTAAGAATTTCGAGCGCATCGACGGAAGCGAGCCACGCTGCGGCGAGGGCGCGCAGATACTCGCCCTTGTTCATCCGGCTGCGATTACATACCAGCTGCAGCCGTTCCATTTCGGCCGCGACATAGGCATCCTCGGCGGCTGCCACCTGCGATGGCCCGTCCCAGTTTTGCATCATCTTAGCCTCACGGAGTTGATTGCCGGAGCGGGCACGCCGGAGCGATCTGGAATTGGAATCCCATGACTGCCCGTCAGCAAATCTTAAAGCCGCCCGGAAGCGGGATTAGCCTGGAGTGACATTCAAGGCTTGGCTTGGCGCGACACGGACTTCATTATCCGTGACGCCGCGTGACAACCGATGAAATTTCCGCTTTTCCACCCATGCGGGCGTCAACGCCCCACACTCCAATGCTCAAAGGTCCTGACAAACACCAATATGCATGCGGTTGTGGACGATCTACCCTCGCTGGATGCGATGGGAAATCCGCATGGTGCTGTTAAGAAACCTGTTGATTGCGGCAGCGATGGTTGGACAATGCTCCGTTTCGGCTGCGGCTCAACCGTCCTATCCGCACCAGATAACGCCCGGCGACCCCACTGTTGAGGCGATGATCACCAAGCTGCTCGGCACAGGCTTCGATGAAACCGAGCGCGCCGCAGTGCAGCGGTGTGGCAGCGCGGCGATGCAACAAGCCGCGGTCCAATACTGGCCGTGGCCAGACAGCGACTTTTACCGATCCGATCTCCAGCGTTTTCCCGACGGCCAGGGCATAAATGTGGCCGCACAAATGCGCATCACGGCGATCAGCGAAGTTCAGCGCCGCAAATATGGAATTCACGTGTCCGGCCTGATCGACGCCCGAGCCGGCTATCCGCTCTACGGCCCGGTCTACGACAATCTAATCTACGTTTATGGAGCGGCGGACGGCCTTAGCTTCAGCTGCAGCGTCGATTTTGGCGGCATCGTCAGCAACCTGCGCACCGTTCGCCGCTAATTAAGCCCGAGGTCAGTTCATTTGCCGATATTTGAACCCGGGCGGAGAGGTTAAGGTCGCTGACATGGACCCACAGGGAGCGCGGGAAAATGAACGGCATTCGGCATTGGCTCTTCGCGGCGAGCCTCCTGCTCGCCAGCCTTTTTGGTACCCTTTCCCAAAGTGCCAGCGCTGCCACGGCCACGGAACTGAACGCGGATGGAAAGGCGGCGCTTAACCGGCTCTATGGGCAGTCGTCCAAGGCAAGAGGGTTCGGCAAAAGTGCTTACGCGATCCTGGTATTTCCCAAAATCGTCAAGGTCGGCCTCGTCATCGGCGGACAGGGCGGCGAAGGAGTCCTGTTCATTCACGGCAAGCCGGCTGGCTATTACAAAATCAGTGCCGTGTCCTATGGCCTCCAGGCCGGCGGACAATCGTTCAGTTATGCGCTGTTCCTGATGAACGACAAGGCTCTCGGCTATTTGAAAAAGAACGATGGATGGTCGATCGGTTCCGGGCCAAGCGTGGTGGTGATCGACCAGGGCGCGGCCATGAGCAATACCACGACGACACTCAAGAAGGACGTGATTGCATTTCCGTTCGGCCAAAAGGGCCTGATGGCGGGGCTGGGCCTGGAGGGGTCGAAGATCAAGCCGATCAAGAAATGAATGTTGAGGTCCGATCGTAAGGGCGGATTTCGACCCATTGCGGACATCGGGGGTCAACATCTGCCCTTTCCGCATTTTCCCCGATGGGGCCGCTGCCTTTCCTACGATAATGCGCGTATCGCGGCCGGGGGCCTGTTCGGGAATGATTTGCCTGAACGAGGTAACCCATGACGCGCCTATTTGGATTGGCATTGCTCGCTTGCGCGGCCATTTCTGCTGCCGCCCGTCCGGCCCAGCATCGCGGCCTATCGGTCGCCGCGAAAGCCGCCAGGCTCAGCCCCGGCCAATATGTCTGGGCCCCGAACTCCGCTTCGACCGGACATCTGTGGCTGGTTATCGATCTTAGCGCGCAGCGCGCCGTGCTGTACCGCAACGGAGAGGCCATCGCTGCCTCCACCGTTTCAACTGGTCGAAAAGGACGTGCGACACCGAAGGGCGTGTTCACCATCCTGCAAAAGAAGGTTGTCCATCGATCCCGTACCTATGACGATGCGCCAATGCCCTACATGCAGCGCCTTACCTGGAAGGGCGTTGCAATGCATGCCGGTCACCTTCCCGGCTACCCGGCATCTCACGGCTGCATCCGCCTGCCGAAAGGCTTTGCCAAGCGTCTCTACGCCGTCACCAAGATTGGCACGCCGGTGATGATAACCGCGTGACGGCGAAGCGCCCGCGACCCATTGCGGACGCTCCCAACCGCACAGTACAAGTCACCATGGGCGTTCAAGGTAGCTGTCACTGCGGCAATGTTCGGATAGACCTGCCGAATAGTCCTGATTGGGTTGCCGACTGCAACTGCTCCCTCTGCCGTCGGCTCGCATGGCGCGTGGCTTATTTTCCGCCGGACCAGGTACGCATTTCGGGCGAGACTACAGCCTATGTCTGGGGCGATCGATTGATTGGCATTCACCACTGTCCGGTCTGCGGCTGTGGAACCCACTGGCAATCACTCGGAGAGGACTTCGGCAAGATGGGCATCAATGCGCGCCTGCTTGACGATTTCGACGAAAGCACCGTCGAGGTAAGGAAATTCGACAACGCCGATAAGCCGCAGGTCTGACGTCTCCTTTCCACCTTTTCTTGCCAGCGCTGTAATGGCAGCTTTCGAGGGATGCCTTCTTGGCTCGTGAAGAACCCGGGTTTAACCCAAGTTATGGCGGAAAATCCCCATCGGTGCATTGATGCTGGCGAAGAGTAGCGTTGGGGACGGCAATGGGCATCCAGGATGGCGATGCGGCATATTACCGCATGCGTGAAGAACAGGAGCTTGGCCGCGCTGACGAAGCGACCCTTGAAGAGGTTCGCTCCATTCATCTGATGCTCGCGGAAAAATACCGGTCGCTTGCCGTGGAGTCCGAATGTCAGATGATCGGTGGCATTGAGGGTCGTCCCCTCAACGGCGCATCGAAATCGGTTTGAGCGCTGGAAGGGGAATTGAAGGTCCGCCTCGCCGCCCCCGCGATGGCGGGCCTTCTTTCATCCGGTGCCCGCTTTCTACCCATTCCAGACATTAGCCGCGTACTGGCAGCTTTCCACCCATTGCGGACATCGGATTGGTGCATCATGCTCCGGCTGGAATGAAGATTGCTGCTTCTTTTCTGGCTATTGCGCTAGCGCTCACAGGATGTGCCGCTGCACCTTCTGCGACGACGCAAGGCCCTCGATATCTCTATTATTTGCATGGGAAGATCATCGAGGATCTTGGGCCAGCCGGCGTCAGCCCGCGATTTGGCGCCTACGATTATCCAGGCATCATCCAGGCATTTGAGCGCGCCGGGCTTACGGTGGTGAGCGAGGTCCGGCCCAAGGACACTGACCCGTCAGCTTATGCTGACAAGGTCGTCGCTGAGGTCAGGGACAGGCTCGATGGCGGCGTCCCGGCTGCCGACATCACGATAGTTGGCGCGTCCAAGGGCGCCGTGATTGCCATGCTCGTCTCGTCCCGCCTGCGGGTCGATGGCGTCCATTATGTCTTCCTGGCCAACTGCAATGATTGGATGGAACGGACATTCGCGCCACGCTTCACCGGTGACGTCCTGTCTATCTATGAAGCATCGGACGACATCGGCCAGAGCTGCCGCCCCATCGCTGAGCGCTCGCCGGCCATTGGACGGTTCGATGAAATCAGGCTGGAGACCGGATTAGGCCACGGCGTCGTCTACCGTCCCCTCCCTGAATGGGTTGATCCGGCAACCACTTGGGCCACACATTCCGCCGCACGCTGAACGTCCGCTTCCACCCATTCCTGCCATCGGCGCCGGAATAGCAGCTTCGACCGCAGCAGGCATTCTCGACACCCACGCACTTGCCCTGATAGTTGCACCGTGGCATCGGCGAGCTTCCGCGATACGCGGGCGCTTAGCTCAGTTGGTAGAGCATCTCGTTTACACCGAGAGGGTCGGCGGTTCGAGCCCGTCAGCGCCCACCATCGAGGGCCGGCGGCATGCGGATCTAAATCGCTTCGCCAATCACCTTGTGAATCGCCGAAATGACGCCCGCGTCGACAGCGAAAACCAGATCCGGATTGAATTGGCGCAGCTCGATGATGCCCGCCGTTCGGCGAACCATTTCCTTGATCAGCGCCACACCACTTGCCAGCTGCACGAGCACATCGTCACCCACCCTTGGTGGCGCGGCCGGGGAAACGAGCAGTCGTCGGCCGGCGCGAAAGCGGGGCCACATCGCCTGGCCGGTCACCGTCACTGCATAGGCGTCCCCATCTGCTGCAAGGCTCTCGGGGCGATCGATCAGTGCGACCTCGTCGATCGGCTGGATCGAACATAGCTCGATGCCGCTTCCCGGTTCGCCCCATTCACCGGCCGGGCGGCATGCCAGCAGTGGGATCGGCTTCAGCGGCGCCGGCCGCCAGCGAGGTCCCTTTTCGGCCAGGCCCGCTTCCCGCAGCACCGCCATGGGTGCCGGCTGCCTGACACAAAGTGCCTCGAATTCGGCCAGCGACGAGCCGGCCGCGGATAAGAGTTTCTCCAGCGTTTTGCGTGACGGATTGCCGTGCCGCCGGAGGTCGGCCCAAATCGTTCTGCTGACACCCGCCTGGACGGCCCAGGCGTTGGCAGTCAGCCGGTCGGGCTTGAACCTCATCAGCTCCTCGACGAGCCGCGATCCTTCGTCTGCCATTGCGACCTGCTCAAACAAGGTCCGATTTGGATCAATGTCCGATTGATCCAGCCGTGACCGGCACTACTGTCCGATATATCAAACATCGCTCGGGGGCAAAGTGGTTCACCGGTTAGACGACGACGACCTTGCCCACTTCCTTGAAATAGCGGCGCAGCGCCTCGCTCGCCTGGGGAGCCAGTTCGACGAATACCCGACGGCCGTCGTGCGGGTCGGCGCGGCGCCTGAACAAGCCCGCATCCGTCATCGTCTTGATCCACCGAAGCGCCGTTGTCGCGGGAACCGCCGCCGCGATGCACAGCGACGAGACGGGCACGCGATGCTGGGCAATTTCCGCCTGCAGCAGGTCGAGCAGCATGTCCCATGCCGGATCCGCAAACATCTCCTCGTCGAAATAGCGGGATCGGAGCCGCCGGGCGCGGATGACCTGCCGCACCTGCTCAAGCGATACCTGGGGCGCTTCTCCGGCCTGATGGTCGGGCACTTCAGCTGTCGGTGCGCCCGGCACGACGGACAAGCGGGCCAGGGTTGCGGCGATCCGGC
Organism: Sphingomicrobium sp.; assembly: GCA_045811425.1. Lineage (GTDB taxonomy): Bacteria > Pseudomonadota > Alphaproteobacteria > Sphingomonadales > Sphingomonadaceae > Sphingomicrobium. The sequence goes on from JBJMUA010000010.1 coordinate 24,032, forward strand.
CAACCTCGTCGGACAGCTGGCGCAGGCGTGCGGAGCTGGAATCCCGAGTCACATCGTGCAGCCGGGATTCGATCGTTCGCCGCGCGATGACCACCGCCAGCGCCGCCGTCCGGTCCGGTGCCGACCCGTCGATCAGAAGCTCTATGGCCGAATCCCTTATGCGCGCGGTGATCGGGTCGATCAGCGCGATTGGGGCGGAAATAACGGCGGGCATGCGGCCTTCGCGCGATTCCAGTTCGACCCGCTCAAGCAGTTCGTCCAGTTCGGCCCCGCCGTCACGATCGATTTCCACCCAGATCGCGCTCGCGGCCCCCTGGATGTTGATCCGCTCGATGGCGGCTCCGATTTCAACGGTGGCGGTCCGATATCCGGCGGCCTGGGCGATAATCGAGGCCCGGGCGCGCGCCTGATCGGAGGAAGCCGCGATCAGGACGGGCGGCGGTCCCGCATAATCGCTCGGCGAAAGATCAGGATAAGTGCTCGCGTTCATCGTCCAGCGCCTTCGCGACGAATTGAACCGAGCAGGAGGCTTTTAAATGCAAAAGCGGAGGAATGTCAGCATGAATTACCTCCGAAATGGCATTGTCGGCTACGCGACGGTAATCGGTAAGCGGTACGCCGCAAATCCATGCACAAGACCCCGACTCCCAGTTCGCTGAAGCGTGCGCAATGGCTGACCGATCTGACCGCCGCCCTTAGCGAAGCCGAAAAGCTTCTGACGATGCTCGAAAGCGACGGCGGTTTTGCCGGGGAGGCCGTTCCCCTGCGGCTGCGGGTGGAGGCCGTGCGGTCAGAGCTTGACCTGCTCAACCGGGTCATTTCGGGCGAAGGCAGGATAGTCAGCTCCACCTGGCCAAATTCCGGGACGGCCCCCGCCGGCAATACAATTATCCCGGCCCCCTGACTGGCCTTCAGATGCCTTCCGGAAGATCCCCGCCGCCTCCAAAGGGCTGCATGAAGGGTCCGATCGCAGGAGCTTCCCAACCCGCCGTGGCGCAGAAGCCGATGTTGAGGAACGCCGTTTTTCCATAAGCCAGGGCCCTTCCGTCGAGGCCGTCGACGCGCCCGCCCGCCGCAACCAGGACGGCGTGGCCCGCAGCGGTATCCCATTCGCTGGTTGGGCTGAGGCGCGGGTAGATGTCGGCCTTCCCTTCCGCGAGAATGCAGAATTTGAGGGAGGAGCCTACCGAGACATGCTCGCAAAGGCCCATCACCTGAGCGAGATAGTCGACGGTGGACTGGGTGAGGTGCGATTTCGACGCGACCGCGGCGCGGCTCTCGCCGAGGGGACGGCAATGGATCGAGCGCCGCTCGCCGTCTGCCTCGACAAAGGCACCCTCGCCGACCAGACCGCCCCACAGCCTGTCGCGCGCCGGCTGATAGACCACGCCCAGCTTCGGTTGGCCGCCCGCGATCAGGCCGATATTGACCGTATAATCGTCGCCGCCACGGACGAATTCCTTCGTCCCGTCGAGCGGATCGACCAGGAAATAGGTATCGTCATGGACCGGGATGCGGCCCGCCGCGACTTCCTCTTCCGCAATCACGGGAACACCAGGCGCCGCCTGCCGAAGGAATTCCAGGATGATTTGCTCGGCCGCCCGGTCGCAGATGGTCACCGGCGATTGGTCACCCTTTATCTCGATCTCGAAGCCCTTCTCGACCAGCTTCAGTATCTCCGCGCCGGCCGCGCGCGCGGCGACGACCAGGGCTTCCAGCAATGCCTTCTCGTTTTCGATCAACGCGGCGCCATCCGGATGCCGCCGTCGAGGCGGATGCTTTCGGCGTTCAAGTAGGTGTTCTCGACGATGAACACCGCCAGACGGGCATATTCTTCGGCGGTGCCAAGGCGCTTCGGGAAAGGCACCTGAGCCGCCAGCGCTTCCTGCACATTGGGCGGCATCATTGCCATCATCGGCGTCTTGAAGATGCCCGGCAGGATGGTGTTGACCCTGACGCCGTCGTTCATCAGGTCGCGGGCAATCGGCAGCGCCATCGCCAGCACGCCGCCCTTCGACGCCGAATAGGCCGCCTGGCCGATCTGGCCATCTTCCGCGGCAACGGACGCAGTATTGATGATCACGCCGCGCTCGCCGTCCTCCAATGGGTCGGCCTGCACCATGCCGAACGCCGAGTAGGCGATGCAGCGGAACGAACCGACCAGGTTGATGCCGATTGCCAACTCGAACTGGTTCATGGGGTAGCGCTTAGGTTCCTTGGTTTCCTTGTCGCGGCCGACCGTCTTGGCGGCGTTGGCGACGCCGGCGCAGTTGACCAGGATCCGCTCCTGGCCATGGGCAGCGCGCGCCTTGTCGAACGCGGCCGCGACCTTCTCGTCGCTGGTCACGTCGACCTCGCAGAAGACGCCGCCGATGTCGGCGGCCACTTTTTCGCCTTTGTCGGCGTCGCGGTCGAAGAGGGCGACCTTGGCGCCCCTGGCGGCCAGCGCCCGAGCCGTCGCCTCGCCCAGCCCCGATGCGCCGCCGGTTACGACTGCGGCTGTTCCGTCGATTTTCATAACCTCACTCCCGTCCTTCCCGCGAAAGCGGGAACCCCGCTTCTTGATTACCGCCTAAAACGGAAGCGGGGTCCCGGATCAAGTCCGGGATGACGAAAAAGGATCAGTCCGCTTTCTCAATCCTGGCCAGCACCGCGTCGACCTGCACCTGCGCGCCGGCTTTTATATTCAGCTCCGCGACCACGCCGTCGAACGGCGCAGTCAGCCCATGCTCCATCTTCATGGCCTCCAAGGTCAACAAACGTTGCCCCTTTACAACTTTTTTGCCCTTTGAAACCTCGACGCTGGTCACCTTACCCGGCATCGGCGCAAGGATTGCGCCATCGCCTGCGGCAGCTCCGACGCTGCCGCGGGACGAGCGGTCGAATTCATAGGCCTGGCCTTCGTAAAAGGCGACGACCCGCTCATCGTCACGAAAGCCGGAGACCGCCGCCATCGGCTGATCATCGTCGAGCTCGATGAGCCGAAACTGCCCCGCCCGGCCCAGCGCCACTCCTGAAGTGGCCAGCGCGTTCAGCCGGAAGCCGGCCAGAGCGGCATAACCTTCCTCTTCCTCTGCAGTCGCGATCGCCGCCGCGCCGCGCCAGATCGCATCATCGGGCTCGGGATCGGGCACCAGCTCATCCAGCTTGCGCTCGATGAAGCCCGTGTCGATCCGTGCGCTGCCGAAATGCTCGTCGAGCAGCGCATTGAACAGGAAGCCGGCATTGGTGCGCACAGGCCAGACCTCGATCTCGTCGAGGATCGAGGCCAACTCGCCAATCGCTTCGGCACGGTCATCGCCGCGAGCTACCAGCTTGGCGATCATCGGGTCGTAAAAAGGCGAGATGACATCGCCCTCCTCTACCCCTGTTTCGATGCGGCCTTCATCGCCAAGGTCGAAATGTTCGAGCCGCCCAACGCTCGGCAAAAAGCCCTTGGCGGGGTCCTCCGCATAGAGCCGCGCTTCGATCGCGTGGCCATTGATGCTTAGCTCGTCCTGCCTCTTCGGCAGCTTCTCGCCGCTGGCCACGAGCAGCTGCCATTCGACCAGGTCCTGGCCGGTGATCTCCTCGGTCACCGGATGCTCGACCTGCAGCCGCGTGTTCATTTCCATGAACCAGATGCGGTCGGCGCGCAGGCCTTCGCTCGCATCGGCGATGAACTCGATCGTGCCCGCGCCGACATAGTCGACCGCCTTGGCCGCCTTGACCGCGGCGTCGCAGACGGCGGCGCGGGTCGCCTCGTCCATGCCGGGGGCGGGGGCTTCCTCGATCACTTTCTGATGGCGGCGTTGCAGGCTGCAGTCGCGTTCGAACAGGTGGACGACGTTGCCGTGGCTGTCGCCGAACACCTGCACTTCGATATGGCGCGGGCTCAGGATGTATTTCTCGATCAGCACGCGATCGTCGCCGAACGCCGCCGCCGCTTCGCGCTTGGCGGAGGCGAGCGCGGCCTTGAACTCGCCCTTCTTCTCGACCTTGCGCATGCCCT
>JBJMUA010000011.1:0-8014 GCA_045811425.1 Sphingomicrobium sp.
GGGCTCTGGCCCGAACGGCGGATGTCGACGACATGCGCATCGACCTCCCGCATCGCCCGCTCGATTTCCTTACGAGCGTCCTGCAGGTCGCGGCGCATCTCGGCCTGGTCGATCTTCACATCCTCCATCGCCTCGCGGATATCGCGCTGGATCTCCTCGCGGTCGATGTGGGTGCGGGCCAGCTCCTCCTTCGCCTCGCGGATGGCGCCGCGAACCTCTGCCTTCTCGGCTGGGGTGAGGTCCTTCCAACGCTTGGTCTGGCCATTGATGTGGATCGTTCCGTGATCATCATCGAACTGGAGCGACGTTGCCGGATGGGCGGCCGCAACAGGAGCTACCGGGGCAACAGCTGCGACCGGCGCCGGTGTGGTTGCAGTCACCGGATGCGCGGCGGGCGGTGTGGGAGCCGCGGGAGCTGCAGCCGGGACGTCGACATAGTTGATCGCGCGCGTCGCGGTCAGCGGCATGGCGACGGCGACGGTGGCGAGGACCATCAGCCGCCCGGTCAGGCGCCGGCCGGCGGTGGGGTTGGTAAGCATGGACTTGAGCCTCCTGTGCAATGTGTTGCGTCGATCGAGGGCGGATGCGAACAGCAGCGCCCTTCCCGAAGCGGCCTTGGCGATCGCCCGGCCATAGTCGGCGCGATCGTGGGCCTTGGCCTTGTCCAGCACCCGGGCATCGCACGCAGCTTCCTGATCGAAGCGAAAAGCGGCGTGGGCGACCCAGGCGAGCGGATTGAACCACTGGAGGCAGAGGAGGACAAAGGCGAAGAAGTTGGCGACAAGATCGCCCGAACGGTGATGCGAGAGCTCATGCTCGAGTGCCAGGCCGCGCTCATGGGGGGCATAGCTGTCGAAAAAATCGGCCGGGAGCGCAATCACGCGGTCGAAGATGCCGAACGCCAGCGGACCGCGGACGTCGGGCGATTGGACAATGAGGATCGAGCCGATCCAGTCGAGGTCGGTCGAACCCTCCATGATCACCGCCCGATCGCGCCGGAAGGCAAGGATGCGCGCGGCGAATAGGCCCGCCGCAACCCCAAGCCAAAGCGTCAGCAGGACCGTCGGCCATCCGCCGAACTGATCGATCAGGCTGGTTTCAGGCGCCGATAGGCTGCTGAGCAGCATCGGCTCGGCCATGATCTGCGACGTGAGCAGCCTGGGCGTCACCGGCATGGTGACCGGCCGCTCGACGGTCTGGGTCAAGGTGGGCATCAACAGGCGGGCCGCCGGTATCAGCCAAAGTCCATAGGCCACGCGGGCGCCGAAATGACGGCGGACAGGCTCCCGGATGAGGAGCACCGCGACCATGAGCGCGGAGGTAGCCAGCAAGGTTCCAAGCAGCCAGTCAGTCATGACTTCAGCTCCTTCAACAGTGCCTCGATTGCAGCGATATCATCCTCATCGATCGCATCTTCCTCGGCAAGCCGGGCGACCAGCGGCGATAGACGGCCGCCAAACAATCGTTCGACGAACCGCCGCGATTCATTGCCGACATAAGCTTCGCGCCGGATCGCTGGGTAATAAAGGAAGCGGCGGCCGTCCTCGCGGTGCGTCAGCGCGCCCTTGGCGGCAAGGCGGGACAGCATGGTCTTGACCGTGGCCAGCGACCAGCCCCGCGCGGTGTCGATCCGCTCCGCAACTTCGGAAGCGGTCAGCGGCTGGCTTGCCGCCCACAACGCTTCCATCACATCGAGCTCGGCATCGCTGATCCGTACGTCCATCGGCCGTCCTTTCGATTACAGGTGTAAGCGATGCGACTACAGTTGTAAACAGCCGTTCGTCGAAATCTGGCGGCGGCTGGTGAAACGTCGGGATTTTTTACGCTGGGCGGGTCCTGCGCTTTGCGCATTTACGAATTTATGGCTCTAAACAGCCGTTTCTTGCAATTGGCACGCCGGTTGCAATATCAATCGCGTCCACTTGGTTCCACGCCAACACAAAGGGGACGGCAACAGCGGTATCTGGTCCCGCGATTGCCGTCCCCTTTTAGTTTTGAGTAGTTTGCGTTTTCGGGGGCGGCCCCCCTCTCGCGCCCCCTGCACGAGAGGGGGCCGCAGCAGCCCAGATCCCTTTTTAGGCGTCCGCCGCGATCAGCTGTTGCAGCTCGCCGCTTTCGAACATTTCCATCATGATGTCCGAGCCGCCGACAAATTCGCCCTTCACATAGAGCTGCGGAACGGTCGGCCAGTCGGAAAATTCCTTGATGCCGGTGCGAATTTCCGGATCGGCGAGCACGTCGACGGTTTCGAACGGCACGCCCAGATGGTCGAGGATCGCCACGGCACGGCTGGAGAAGCCGCATTGCGGAAACAATGCGCTGCCCTTCATGAACAGCACCACATCGTTGGACTTTACCAGGGCGTCGATGCGCTCCTTCACGTCAGTCATTCATCATCTCCGTTAGGCACTGCCGTTTCGAGCTGCAGCGCATGAAGCTCGCCCCCCATACGCCCCCCAAGCGCCTTGTACACCAGCTGGTGCTGCCGGACGCGATTGAGCCCGGCAAAACTCGCCGAAACGACGCGCGCGGCATAATGATCGCCATCGCCGGCGAGATCGCGAATCTCGATCTGGGCATCCGGCAAGGCGGTCCGGATCATCGCTTCAATGTCACTGGCGGCCATTGGCATGGGGACTATCCGATCAACTGGCGCCGCGCCTCAACCAGCTTGCGCTTGAGGGCTTCGCGAATGCGCAGCTCGTCAATGTCGACCCCCGCCCCGGTCAGGTCGCCGAGCAGCTTCAGCACGACATCCTTCTCGCCGCCGCCTTCGAAGTCGGCGCGAACAAGGTCCCCGCCATAGGCCTCGGCCTCGGCCTCCGAGAGACCCATCAGCCGCGCCGCCCAATCGCCGAGCAGCTTGTTGCGCCGGGCAATGATGCGAAACATCATTTCCTCGTCCCGGTCGAACTGGCCCTCGATGCCAGGGTTGCGATCATCAGATTGGATCATGCCCGCGAGATAGGTGCTCGAGCGGCCGACGTCCAGCGATTGCCGGTCAGGCGACGTCCCTGCGGTCGAACGGGATGACGTCGATGTCCGCCGGCTCGAACAGTGCGGCGATCTGCGAAACGAGCCCGCGATCGTCGTCGTCCTGACTGTGCGAGACCTCGCATGTATCGGCCCAGGGGCCGGCATTGGGATCCGGCAGCACCTGCGAAACATGCTCGCTGTGCGGACAGCCGATCAATACCCGAACCCCGCTGCCGCGTGTTTCAGCCGCCAGTGCCGCGCACAGCCGCTGGAAGGCCTGGTTTGAGCTGGCGTAAGGAAAAATGGCGGTGCCGGCGTCTTTTTCGGCGGGCGGGATGCTAAGCAAGATGTTGTGGACCTTGCCCTTGCGCAGGGCCGGCAAGAAGGCACGCGACACGCGGTACATGCCCAAGGTCCGCTCATAGCCTCCGCCAGCGGCATTGATCACCATGTCCAGCTCTGGAAACCGTTCGAGGATTTCGGCTGCAAAGATGGTTACGCTCGCTTCCGAGGCGACATCGCAATAGCGGCCGGTCGCGCCCAGGGCCTGACTCAGTTCGCTTAGCGCCGAAGCGTCGTTATCGGCGAGTATCAATTCGGCGCCGCGCGCCGCGAAGGTTTCAGCGCACTCGCGGCCAACCCCCTGGCAGGCACCGGTGATCAAGACGCGTGGACGGTCGCTCGACAATTATTCATTCTCCGGACGCCCGCCTTCCAGGGGACTTGCATTTGGTGATCGGGGGCATATTTGTTAAAGCAACTCACTGTTGCGTTAATCCGCCAGAGTCGTGGAGTCAACATTGTCCGAAATGGTGCAACTTGGTGAACCGGCACGCCAAAAGCGGCCTGGGGGACGCACGGCAGACGTCACGCGCCGGATCAACGAGGCGATCCTCGAGCTGCTTGCCGAGGGAGGGCTGGACGCATGTACATTCCAGAATGTCGCGGCACGAGCCGGGATCGAACGGTCCACTCTCTATCGCCGCAACCCTGACCGCTGGCCGACCATCGTCGACGCCATCATCGAGATGGCAGAGCGCGAGACCGCCAATTTCAACACCGGTTCATTCCGCACCGATCTGGCGGCGACGCTGTCAAACCTTGCCCGCGTGCTGAACAGTCGCCTCGGCCCCATGCTGATGGAAGCAGCGGGCACCTTGCAGTCGGGCGTCGCGCCAGGACAGGCGGAGCGATTCTGGGAAAGCCGGCAGAGGCAGCTAGCGCCGATGTTCGAAGCCGCGATCGCGCGCGGCGAGCTGCCGGCCGATGTAGATCGGGACGAATTGTTCGCCATGGCGGCCGGGCCGATCTATTTCCGCAAATTCGTCGCTTCCCAGCCGCTTACCGACGAGTGGGTCAGCAAGGTGGTCGATCAGGTCTGCGACCTGTTTGGGGTGCCGAAATAGCCGCCGGCTGCGGAAATCCGAGTGGGGACTAGTCGATCGTCACCACCAGCTTGCCGATCACCTGGCGCGCCGCCATCGCGGCGATCGCCTCGCCGCCGTCTGCAAGCGGATAGGTGGCGCTGACGCGCGGGCTGATCTTGCCCTGGTCCCAGAGCGCGAACAGCTCGGCGACATGGGCGGCATTGGCCTTGGGATCGCGCGCGGCAAATGCTCCCCAGAATACGCCGCATACGTCGCAGCTCTTCAGCAAGGTCAGGTTGAGCGGAAGCCTCGGAATGCCGGCCGGGAAGCCGACCACGAGGTAACGGCCCTCCCACGCGATGCTGCGCAGCGCGGGCTCGGTGTAATCGCCGCCTACCGGGTCATAGATGAGGTGCGCGCCTTCAGGCCCGACCGCGTCCTTGAACAATAGGGCCAGGGCCTTCTGCCCATCCTTGTCGAACGGACCTGGCGGATAGACGATCGCCTCGTCGGCACCGGCATCACGCGCCGCGGCCGCCTTGTCGTCCGACGAGACGGCGGCGATCACTCGCGCACCCCTTGCCTTTCCTAGCTCGACCGCTGCCAGCCCGACTCCGCCCGCTGCGCCCAGCACCAGCAATGTCTGCCCGGCTTCCAGCCTGCCGCGATCGTACAGCGCGTGGATCGAGGTGGCGTAGGTCAGCAGCAGCGCAGCGCCGTCGGTGAAACTGCGGCTGTCCGGCAGGGGAATGGCTGACTTTGCGGGAATCACGACCTTCTCGGCCATCCCGCCCCAGCCGGGTACTGCAATCAGCCGGTCGCCCGCCGTCCAGCGCTCAACCCCCTCGCCGACCGCTTCGACCTCGCCGGCGATCTCGCCGCCCGGCGCGAAGGGGCGCGGCGGCTTGAACTGATATTTGTCCTCGATGATCAGCACGTCGGGATAGTTGACCGCCGCCGCGCGGACGCGGACCAGCAACTCGCCGGCGCCGGGAACCGGGTCGGGCAATTCCGTCAGCTGCAAGGTTTCCGGGCCGCCCGGTGCGTGGGAGAGCAATGCTTTCATCGGACTTCCTCCCCCTATTCGATCCCGCGAGCGCGCGCATCGGCGACCACGTCGAACGCGGTCATGCCATGATAGGCCTCCCGGGCCTGGCCGTCAGGATCCTTGGTCGAAAAGCGCGAGCCCCCGCTGTTGTGGAGCGCCGCGTCGAACGTCAGCCGATCCTTGACCGGCAGGTCGCGCCGCGCCTTTTCGGTGGTCTCGGCGAAGGCCGCGGGGGTCGAGCCGTCGATGATGGTCGGCGCTTTCGAGCAGGCGGCCAGGATCGCAAGCGCGATGAGTGCCGCCCCAAGCTTCATCCGACGTAATTGGCCGTGGTCTTGGAGCGGACTTCCTCTTTCGTCACGCCCGGCGCCGTCTCGATCAGCTTGAATGGGCTGTCATGGTCGGGCCGCTGGAACACGGCGAGATCGGTGATGATCATGTCGACCACATTCTTGCCGGTCAGCGGCAGGGTGCATGCCGGGATGAACTTGGGATCGCCATTCTTCGACGTGTGCTCCATCACCACGATGATACGCTTGACCCCGGCAACGAGGTCCATCGCCCCGCCCATGCCCTTGATCATCTTGCCGGGGATCATCCAGTTGGCGATGTCGCCGCCCTCGCTGACTTCCATCGCGCCGAGCACGGTCAGGTCGATATGCCCGCCGCGGATCATCGCGAAGCTGTCCGAGGAGCTGAAATAGCTGGAGCTCGGCAGCTCGCTGATGGTCTGCTTGCCGGCGTTGATCAGATCGGCGTCGACCTCGTCCGGATAGGGGAAGGGCCCGATGCCGAGCATGCCGTTCTCGCTCTGCAGGGTGACGGTCATGCCTTGCGGAATATTGTTGGCGACCAGGGTCGGGATACCGATGCCGAGGTTGACGTAATAGCCGTCCTTCAGCTCCTTCGCGGCCCGCGCCGCCATCTGGTTGCGGTCCCAGCCTTTGGTTTCACCCGTCGTCGTAATCATGCAATTCCTTGTTCCCCGGCGAAGGCCGGGGTCCAGTCCAAAAGAAAAACCGGCGCCGGAGCGCCGCCTGGGCCCCGGCCTTCGCCGGGGAACAGGATTATCACACCGCCTCGCGCTCACGCGTGGTCACGAATTCGATCTTCTTGTCATAGGGCGCGCCGAGGATGAGGCGCTTCACATAGATCGACGGCACATGGATGCAGTCCGGATCGAGCGTTCCCACCGGCACGATTTCCTCGACCTCCGCGACGCAGACCTTGCCGCTGGCCGCGGCCGGCTGGTTGAAGTTGCGGGCGGTCTTGCGGAACATGAGGTTGCCGCTCTCATCGGCCTTCCAGCCCTTGATGATGGAAAGATCGGCGCGGATGCCGCGCTCGAGGATATATTCCTCGCCATCGAACAGCTTCACTTCCTTGCCCTCCGCCACCTGTGTGCCGACACCGGTCTTGGTGTAAAAGCCGGGGATGCCGGCTCCGCCCGCCCGCATCCGCTCCGCCAGGGTGCCCTGGGGACAGAATTCGACCTCCAGCTCGCCGGCCAGATACTGCCGCTCGAACTCCTTGTTCTCGCCGACGTAGGAGGAGATCATCTTCCGGACCTGCCGGGTGCGGAGCAGCTTGCCGAGGCCCTCATTGTCGATGCCGGCATTGTTGGAGGCGATGGTCAATTCCTTGACGCCAGACGCCTGGATTGCCGCGATCAGCCGCTCCGGGATGCCGCACAGGCCGAATCCGCCGGCGGCAATGGTCATGCCGTCGAACAGCAGGCCCTCGAGGGCGGCCTCGGCACTTGGATAGATCTTCTGCATTTTCACTCCGTTCCCCGGAAGGCCGGGGTCCAGTCCAAAACAAAGAACGGCGCGGCAGCGCCGCCTGGACCCCGGCCTTCGCCGGGGAACAGCTTAACTCCTCAACTTCGACAGCACGCCCTGCAGCTGCATGGCGTTGCCCATGTCGCCTTCCACCTTGAGCTTGCCGGTCATGAAGGCGGTCATGCCGTCGAGCGTGCCGCTGGCGAGCGCCTGCCAGTCGTCCCAGCTGACCTTGATGGTGGTGTCGGCCGCGCCGTCACTGTCGCTGACCAGGTTGTTGGCGCCGTCCAGCAGGATCACCCCCTCGTCGCCGCCGAAGTCGATCTTGACCGTCTTGCCCGGAAGCCATGCTCCCGAATCCTGCATCTTCGCCAGCAGTTCCGACTTGGTCATGAGAGCTCTCCTATTGCCTTTCCGTTGCGCCTAGCGACGTGGCGGGTTGGCGACAAGCGGGGAGAAGCCTATCTCCGAGCCCATGAGCTATGACACCGACCTGCAACTGTTCATCGACGGCGCGTGGAAAAGCGGCGAAGGCCGCGACGCCCATCCGGTCGTCAACCCCGTCACCGCCAGCGCGATCGCCGAGGTGCCTTATGCCACCAAGGCGGACCTGGACGAGGCGCTCGCCGCCGCGAACCGCGCCTGGCCGGAATGGCGCACCACCGACGTCGAGAAGCGCGGGGCGATCCTGCACAAGGCGGCGGCGCTGCTGCGCGAACGGGCCGACCATATCGGCGCGATCCTGACGCAGGAGCAGGGCAAGATCCTTGCCGAAGCCAAGGCGGAGGTGCTGGGCAGCGCGCAGCTGTTCGACTGGTACGCCGAAGAGATCAAGCGCGACT
>JBJMUA010000012.1:0-13879 GCA_045811425.1 Sphingomicrobium sp.
CGATCAGGATGCCGTGATCCACGAGCGGTTTATTTCACTCCCATTCGATCGTGCCTGGCGGCTTCGACGTATAATCGTAGACCACTCGGTTGATGCCCAGTACCTCGTTGACGATGCGCGTCGCGACGCGGCTTAGGAACTCGCCGTCGAAGTGGAACACGTCCGCGGTCATGCCGTCGACGCTGGTCACCGCGCGCAGTGCGCAGACGCTGTCATAAGTTCGATAGTCGCCCATCACTCCGACCGTGCGTACCGGCAGCAGCACCGCGAACGCCTGCCAGATGGCGTCGTAGAGGCCCGCATTGCGGATCTCCTCGAGATAGATCGCATCGGCCTTGCGCAGGATATCGCAGCGCTCCTTGGTCACCTCGCCCGGAATGCGGATGGCCAGGCCCGGCCCCGGGAAGGGATGGCGGCCGACGAAGGCATCGGGAAGCCCCAGCTCCCGCCCCAACTCGCGCACCTCGTCCTTGAACAACTCCCGCAACGGCTCGACCAGGGCCATGTTCATCCGCTCGGGCAGGCCGCCGACATTATGGTGGCTCTTGATCGTCACCGACGGCCCGCCGGTGAAGCTGACGCTTTCGATCACGTCGGGATAGAGCGTGCCCTGGGCCAGGAACTCGGCCCCGCCAATCTTGGTCGCCTCCTCGTCGAATACGTCGATGAAGCTTTTGCCGATGAACTTGCGCTTGGCTTCCGGGTCGGTGAGGCCGGCGAGGCCGGACAGGAACAGCTCCTCCGCGTCCACATGGACCAGCGGGATGTTGTAGGAGTTGCGGAACAGCGAAACGACCTGTTCCGCCTCCCCCTGCCGCATCAGGCCATGGTCGACGAACACGCAGGTCAGCTGGTCGCCGATCGCTTCATGGATCAGCACCGCGGCGACGGCGCTGTCGACGCCGCCCGAAAGTCCGCAGATCACCTTAGCCTTTCCCACTTGGGCGCGGATGTCGGCGATCTTGGCGTCGCGATAGGCGCCCATTGTCCAGCCGCCCGAACATCCGCAGATGTGCCGCGCGAAATTGGCCAGCAGCTTGCCGCCGTCGGGCGTGTGCACGACTTCGGGGTGGAACATGGTCGAGTAGAAGCGCCGATCTTCGTCGGTCGCGATCGCGTAGGGCGCACCTTCGGACCGGGCGACGATCTTGAAACCGTCGGGCAACTGCTCGACGCGGTCGCCGTGGCTCATCCACACTTGGTGCTTCTCGCCGATCTTCCACAGGCCGTCGAACAGCGCGCTTTCGTCAACGATGTCGATAAAGGCCCGTCCGAATTCGCTGCTATCGCCCGGCGCAACCCGCCCGCCGAGCTGCGTCGCCATCGCCTGCTGGCCGTAGCAGATGCCGAGGATCGGCAGGCCGCGATCGAAGAAATGCTGAGGCGCGCGCGGGCTGTCTTCCCAGTGCACCGAAGAGGGCCCGCCGGACAGGATGATGCCCTTGGGGTTGAGCCGCTCGAACGCCTCATCGGCGGCGTTGAAGGGAGCGATCTCGCAATAGACGCCGGCCTCGCGCACCCGGCGCGCGATCAGCTGCGTCACCTGGCTGCCGAAGTCGACGATAAGGATGGATTCGTTGGGCTGGACCGTCATGGCCACCCGTTAGCGCCTCTCCGCCACGTGTAAAGCTCGCATGGCTTCAGCTTGGGAAGTTCATCCTCTTGATGATCGCCTCAAAGCGCGGATCGCTGCGGAGCGGGTCGAGTGCCGGGTCATTACGAATGTTCATCAGGCCGCCATCGCGAATTTCCCACGCGCGTTCGAGCGCGGCCAGTGCGTGGTCCTTGTCGCCGAGCTGCGCGTAAATCTCGCCGTACTGATAGCTGGCGGCATCGCCGAACAGCTGCTGCATTCGCTGCAATTTGCGGCTGGCACCGGCGCGGTCACGCGTGCGGGCCATCACCATCGCCTCGCCGGTAAGCCGCTCCCACTGGTCGGGCTTTCCTAGTGCATACTGCTCTTCTGCCTCACGGTACCTTCCAAGCAACAATAAGCAGTCGCCGAGAAGTATCGGAAACTCGACCAGTTCCGGCGACTTCCGCTCAACCTCTTCCGCATAGCTGATGGCGTCAGCGTAGCGTCGCAAGTCGAACAGGGCGCCCGCACGATTTTCGTATGAATCTGGATTAAGAGGATCAAGCTCGACGACCTTGTCGGAAATACGGAGGCTCTCTGACAAATTCCCGGTTTTCGCGACAAAATAGGAGTATCGGCGGAGCAGCGCGGCGTCGCCCGGAGCCAGTTGGAGCGCACGCGCATACTCAGCTGCGGCCTTGGCGATTTCCAAATTGCCCTCGTAGATCCTTCCCAGCGCATAATGTGCCCTCGCGAGATTTGGGGCGAGGCTGATCGCTTTGTTGGCGACGCCGAAGGCTTCGGTTCGGGTGCGGAACATTTCCGCGCTTCCGGTCGCATATGCGCCGCCAAGCCGATGCAGGGAGATCGCCTTGCGTGCATAGGCGTCGGCATAGTTCGGATCGAGCCGCAGGGCGGCATCGGCAAGCTGCACGGATCGCTCTAATCCGGCCCGGGTATCCTCGTCTGCGGCCTGCTCGGCCTGCAGGATAAGATTCTGTGCGGCCGCGTTTTGCGTTCCACCCACAATCAATGTGTCTCCGGACACACCGCCAAGGGCAGTGCTTAGCGACCGTGCCACATTCTCTGCGATGTCTGTTTGGATCTTGATCGCGTCGCCCGGCGCGCGGTCATAGGTTTGCGACCAACGTTCCATGCCGTTTTCGCCATCCACCAGCTGCGCGCTGACCCGGATGACGGATGGGGACTGGCGAACGCTTCCAGTGAGGATGTTTGACACGCCCAGCTTCTTTGCGGCCGTCTCGGCGTCGTCGTTGCGGACGATCTCGGACGACGTCCGGCCGGCGACTTTCAGGCCTGCCACTCGCGACAGTGCGCTTCTCAGTTCCTCGGCAATGCCATCGGAAAAATAGGCTTGTCCAGGATCGCCGCTTAAATTGGCGAACGGAAGCACCGCAATGCTGCCCGATGCAGCGCCCGGCTTGAGCAGCAGCCATCCGCCGGCCCCGGCGACGGCGACGGCGCCAACGCCGATGCCTCCGGCGAGCGCGACGCGGCGTGAGACGCCGGGTTCGCGGAAATGGGCATAGGCATGGGAAATGGGCTCGCCCGAGATTTGGCTTCGCACGGCGTCGGCGAGCGCCTGGAACCTGCGGTCCGAACGATCGCCTTTCCAGCCTTTCAGGGACAGCGCCTGGATCTCGCCGAAGCCGAGCGGCGGCTCGACCCCATCGAGGCACACCGGCACATAGGCGTCGCGCCGCTGCGCGCGTCGCGCCTCGTCGCGCACGAAATGGCCGTCATGCCCGACCGAGCGCTTGCTCCAGGCGACGACCACGCATTTGGCAGCGTCGAGATGCTGCTCGATGTCCTCGTGCCAGTTGGTCCCGCCGCCGATATGCGCGTCCCACCAGACGGTGAAGCCTTCGGCCTCCAGCGCGGCGACAAGCGGGGTTAGCCGGGCACGGTCCTCGGCCTTGTATGACAGGAACACGTCCGTCGCTGGACTTGTCATGCTGCCCCCTGCCCTTGTGCGGGCCCGCGAACTTTAGGCGGATGCCGCGATTTAACAAGTTTTCCCATACTTAAGCATCTACTAAACTAACTTGACTCCCCAATGGCGACTCGATAGTTAAGCATATGCCTAAGGATTCGACTCGTCTCGATCGCGCCTTCCAGGCGCTCGCCGATCCGGCCCGCCGCGGCATGCTCGCCCGACTGGCCAGTGGACCGGCGTCGGTCAGCGAGTTGGCCCAGCCGTTCAAGATGAGCCTGCCCGCGGTGATGCAACACCTGAAGGCGCTCGAGGAAAGCGGACTGATCCGAAGCGAAAAGAAGGGCCGTGTGCGCACTTGCCGGCTTGAGCCGGGGGTGTTGGCAGCGGCCGAGCAATGGCTCGTGGACCGCCGCTCCGAATGGGAGAAACGCCACGACCGTTTTGAAGAATATGTGATGCAACTGAAGGACAGGGAGAATGACCATGACCGACAAGCTTGACCTCGTGCTTGAACGCACCATCGACGCGCCGCTGGATCTGGTGTGGAAAGCCTACACCGACCCGGAACATCTGAAGCAGTGGTTCGCGCCGCGGCCCTATCAGATCACCGAGTGCGAGCTCGATCCGACGCCGGGCGGCATCATGCGCATCCGCATGGTCGGCCCCGACGGCTTCGATACCGGTCATGGCAATGCCGGCTGCGTGCTGGAGGTGGTCGAAGGCAGGAAGCTCGCCTGGACCAGCGCGCTCGGGCCCGGTTATCGCCCTGCCGAATTAGCGGACGACGGTTGCGAATCCTTCCCGATGACTGCGATCGTCACCTTCGAAGACGCCGGCGACGGCAGGACCGCCTACAAGGCCGTGGCCTTGCACAAGAATGTGGCCGACCGCGAAAAGCATGAGCAGATGGGCTTTAACGAAGGCTGGGGCACCGTTGCCGGCCAGCTTGAGGAATATGCCCAG
This sequence comes from Sphingomicrobium sp., assembly GCA_045811425.1. Taxonomy (GTDB): domain Bacteria; phylum Pseudomonadota; class Alphaproteobacteria; order Sphingomonadales; family Sphingomonadaceae; genus Sphingomicrobium. The sequence continues at coordinate 4,497 of JBJMUA010000012.1, forward strand.
TCCCTGCGCACGAATGCCTGAGCCGCTGCGCACGAACCCCTGAAAAAAGTGGCGCGGGGAAAACCCGCGCCACTCTTTGTTTCCGATATTACGCTAGTTAGCGTCGATTGAGGTCGAGGTCGGTAACCCGGCCCAGCCTGTCGATCGAACAGCCGAACCTCAGGTCAGCCGCCTGGTTGTAATTGCTTCCCAGCAATCCATAGGCGCCGATGCCAAAGGGCCCGTAATTATAGGCCATCCGGCCGCTGCTCGCGAGACCGGCGACCCGCACCGAGTTTCGGCGCGGCTCGACACGCGTCACGCTGACGACGCGCGGGGAGGCGTAATTGCCATAATAGCCGGAATATCCCGAATATCCGTTGTTGTAGCTCAGCCGCTGCTGAACCGCCGCGGTGCAACGGCTGACCGCCGCCTGCGTGCTGATCCGCTGCGGGAAATAATATTGGGCGGTGGCCGGGACCGCACTTGCAAGTGCCGCAAGGCCGACGCCGCCAGTCAAGATTCTCGCCATAAGCATGGCTGCTCTCCTTTGGATTTGTCTAAACCACTCGCCGGATAAAACGCGTGGGGCAGCGGGCGCGGCCCTTCATTCGTCGCCAACGACTCACGGTCGGTCGTCCCCAGCCGCGCTTGTTCACATGGGAGAAATAACGGAGGCGAAACGAGCGCCACCGAAGGCAAAAAATGAGCGGGAGCCCGAAAGCTCCCGCTCACCCCATTCCCCCGGAAAGGGGAACTTTTTTAGTAGCCGCGCCAGTTGGCCGTGCGGCGGCTGATATTGATGTCGCGGATGCGGCCGTCATGGCGAACTTCGCAATTGAAGCTGAGGTCCGCGCCGGCATTGTAGCCGTAGCTACCGTAGCTGCGCTGGCCATAACCCTGGTAGCCATTATAGCCGGAGCTGGCGACGCCATAGACCTTTAGGCCATAGCTTTTGCGGTCGACCCGGGTGACGCCCATCACGCGGCCGCCGGCATGGCCCTGATTATAGCCATAGCCCTGGTTGTAGCCGTAGCCCTGGTTGTAGCCGCCATAGCGCCCGCCATAGGGGACGCTATTGCCATAACCATAATAGCCGCCCTGGTACCCGCCGAGGCGCGCTTCGACCGCGCGGGCGCATTGGTCCACCACTCCGCTCTGGTTGGCATATTGGTTGTAGCCCTGGTTGCCGTACGGATAGCGGCCGTAGCCAAGGATCGAGTTCACGATCCCGCCGACCACATTGTTATTGCCATAGCCATAGCCGGGGTAGCCGTAGCCTTGGCTGGGGTAGCCTTGGCTGGGGTAACCTTGGCCCGGGTAATATTGCGCCGCTGCCGGGGTTGCGAAACCCACGACCGCCGCAATTCCGGCCGCTCCGGCCAGGATCCTCGACTTCACCGACATGACATTCTCCCTTACTCAAACTGGTGCGCCGAACGCACAACGTCCAGCTGTAGAACGCCTTCTATGGCCATGCGGATGCATGCTCGCTGAATATGGTTGATGCCGATTGTTCAGCTTCGGGACTGGTGGGCGGATAGCCGCGACACACGAAAAAGGGCCGCAGCCGAAGCCGCGACCCTGTTCAAGCCTCGCTCAACCCTGAGCGGGAAGTGCTTAAGCCTCGACTTCCTCGTCCACCATCACCGGGCCCGAATCCTGGCCCTTGGCGGAGACGTCGCGGTCGACGAACTCGATGATCGCGATCTGCGCTGCGTCGGAGGCGCGGATGCCGGCCTTGACGACGCGGGTGTAGCCGCCGTTGCGATCGGCGTAGCGCGGCGCGATGACGTCGAACAGCTTCACCAGCTGCACGTCGTCCATCATGCGGGCATGGGCCAGGCGGCGGTTCGACAGGCCGCCCTTCTTGGCCAGGGTGACCAGCTTCTCGACGTAGGGGCGCAGCTCCTTCGCCTTGGCCAGGGTGGTGGTGATCTGCTCATGCTTGACGAGAGCGGCTGCCATGTTGCGGAACAGGGCGTTCCGGTGGGCCGTGGTACGCTGCAGCTTACGGCCGGCGACGCGATGACGCATGTCTTCTTCCTTCGTTCGTCAGGGTTCCGTATGAGGTAAACCCAGCCAGGCGGACTTGGTGGGAGCCGCCCTTTTTCCCCATGTCCTCGCGAAAGCGGGGATTAAAAAGCAATGGCGAGGCCTCGGCCCCGCCGTCGCGCTGCCCTCAAGCGGAAATGCGCGCCGGAGTCAAGTTTGCGGGAAGCCAAGCTTGCGGCCTCGATTTTCCATGCCATAGATTGCCCCGTTCAATCGAGGGGGCGACCAATGAAACAGGATCCCGCCAGGCCGGCATCAGGCGCCGACGGCAAGCCCAGGTTCCTGACCGGCATCAACGGCGTCATTGCCGGCCTCACCGGCCTGGTCGTCGCCACCGGCGGCCTCGTCACCGCCTACAAGGCGATCACCGACGACAAGCCCGCCGAGCAGCCGCAGCAGCAGCAGGCCCTCGCGGAGCAGCCCGCCCAGCCCGCCGCGGCCCCGAAGGAAGAGCAGCCCCCGGCGCGGCCGGTTCTGTTCCGCGGCGACCTCTACGACGACGGTAAGTATGAAGGCGGCAGCGTGGAGATCGAGCAGCAGGGCGACAAATGGATCGTCAACGAGACCGGCAACAAATATGAATATGACGAGATCGCCTCACGCGACCAGAGCCAGATCGTCGCCTACAGCGCGGACTATGGCTCCACCCTGCGCTGGCCGGTCAAGGGCGGCGTGGTCGAGGAGAGCGAGAAGGACCGGCGGGACGTGTGGAAAACCTATGCGAAAGTTGCTCCCAGGGACTGACCGCCTTCCCTTCCCGCCCAGACTCGACCTCCGCTATACTTTCGTTAAATTGCCCGCTCCGAATCGCGAGTTAACGCGACGCTTTGAGGGGAGCGGGGAGTGGAATCGGACATTCGCTATTATCGCCGCCGCGCGCATGAGGAGATGGCCGCCGCCTCCCGCGCCGTGACCGACGCCGCCCGCGTCCGCCGGCTGCAGCTGGTCGAAACCTATGTCGAGCATCTGAAAGCCATGAAGGCCCCCATCCCGTTCAGCGAGCATGACATGGCCCAAGCCCGCCGCGCGCCCCTCGCGAGCGGCTACATGAGAGTGTCTGCATAAGATAATGAAAAGGCCGCCCCTTTCGGGACGGCCTTTGCGCCTTCTGAAATAGAAATGCGGCTTACCCCAGCAATTCCTGCTCCAGTCCCCGCTTTCGCGGGGATGACGGTTCAGCAGCCTCGGCCGTTAGCCGAGAAGTTCTTGTTCTAACTTCTTCGCCATTTCTTCGATATTCTCCGGCGGCCAGCCGGGGATGTCCATGCCGAGGCGCAGGCCCATTGAGGCGAGGACTTCCTTGATCTCGTTGAGGCTCTTGCGGCCGAAGTTCGGTGTGCGGAGCATCTCGGCCTCGGTCTTCTGGACCAGGTCGCCGATGTAGATGATGTTGTCGTTCTTCAGGCAGTTGGCGCTGCGTACCGACAGCTCCAGCTCGTCGACCTTCTTCAGCAGGTAACGGTTGAGCTGGTTGGTGTCCGCGGCGGTGCCTTCCGGCGTGCCCGCCATGCCCGGGCTGCCGGCCATCGCCGCGGTCGGGGCCATGCGGATCTGGCTGTCGTCGAAGTGGACGAACAGCTGCAGTTGGTCCTGCAGGATCTTGGCGGCATAGCCCAGCGCATCCTCCGGCGTCACGGTGCCGTCGGATTCGATGGTCAGGGTCAGCTTGTCATAGTCCAGTTCCTGGCCGACGCGGGTGTTCTCCACCTTATAGGCGACCTGGCGGACCGGGCTGTACAGCGCGTCGACCGGGATCAGGCCGATCGGCGCGTCGGCCGGGCGGTTGGACTGCGACGGCACATAGCCTTTGCCGATGTCCGCGGTCAGCTCCATGTTCAAGGTCGCGCCATCGTCCAGGTGGCAGATGACCAGGTCCGGATTGGTGACCTCGATGTCGCCGGCGGTGGCGATCTGGCCGGCGGTGACTTCGCCCGGGCCGGTGGCGCTGAGCTGCAGGCGCTTGGGGCCCTCGCCTTCCATCTTCAGCGACAGCTGCTTGATATTGAGGACGATGTCGGTGACGTCCTCGCGGACGCCGGCGAGCGACGAAAATTCATGCAGCACGCCCTCGATCTTGATCGAGGTGACGGCGGCGCCCTGGAGGGAGCTCAGCAGTACCCGGCGCAGCGAGTTGCCGAGCGTCATGCCGAAGCCGCGCTCCAGCGGCTCCGCGACGAACGACGCCTTGCGGCGGACGTCGGTGCCCGGCTTGCGCTCCAGCGCGTTGGGCTTCTTGAGTTCCTGCCAGTTCTTTGCGTTGACGGCCATGTTTCTTCCTTGGCAGTGCGGAGTTGCGGCGTCCCGCTAAACTCCTGATTTTAAAGACGTTTCGGCCAAAGTAATGCTTTGGCCGAGGATATTAAACCCGGCGGCGCTTCGACGGCCGCACGCCATTGTGCGGGATCGGGGTCACGTCGCGGATCGACGTGATCTGGAAGCCGACCGCCTGCAGCGCACGAAGCGCGCTTTCGCGGCCGGAGCCCGGGCCCTTGACCTCGACCTCGAGGGTGCGGACGCCATGTTCGGCGGCCTTGCGGCCGGCGTCTTCGGCCGCGACCTGCGCCGCGTACGGCGTCGACTTGCGGCTGCCCTTGAAGCCCATCATCCCGGCCGAGCTCCACGCGATGGCGTTGCCCTGCGCGTCGGTGATGGTGATCATGGTGTTGTTGAAGCTGGCGTTCACATGCGCGACGCCGGAAGTGATGTTCTTGCGCTCACGGCGGCGGATGCGCTGGGGTGCTTGTGCCATTGGAAATCCCTAAATCTTTGTCGAGGCTCGAATGAGTAGCGTCTCGCGATCGTCCCGCGGACGATCATGCGCTTGCTACTTCTTCTTGCCCGCGATCGGCTTGGCCTTGCCCTTGCGGGTGCGCGCATTGGTATGCGTGCGCTGGCCGCGAACCGGGAGGCCCTTGCGGTGACGCAGGCCGCGGTAGCAGGCGAGGTCCATCAATCGCTTGATGTTCATCGCCGTCTCGCGGCGCAGGTCGCCCTCGACGCTATAGTCGGCGTCGATCGTCTCGCGGATGTGCAGCACTTCCTGGTCCGTGAGGTCCTGGACGCGGCGTTCCGGCGCGATCGACAGCTTCGTGGTGATTTCCTGGGCCTTGGCCGGACCAATGCCGTGGATATATTGCAGCGCGATCACAACGCGCTTGTTGGTCGGGAGATTAACCCCGGCGATACGTGCCATGTAATATTATCTCCTAAGCTCCACGGGACGGCGGGCACCCGACCGACCCATCTCAAAGCGTAAATCCCTCCAAAGGAAAAACGGCGCGCGCACGAATACGCCGCCGGTCAACCGGTGAAACGGGATGGCGGCCATGTAGGTGCGGGTCCCCGACGAGTCAAGGGCTCAGGATAGGCCGCCCATCTTGCGAAAGGTCAGTCAAAAGTCAGCCCTAGAAGGCCTCATCTTCGTCCGCGTCGACGCTCCGCAGTCCAGCGGAGGCATCAGCCTCCTTCTTTGCCTCGGCAAGTGCCTGTTCAAATTCCTCCGGCATGTACGATTGGCCCGCTTCGTCATATTCCGCTCGGCCGCGGTGCCAATGAGGAAGCTCTCCCTGAAGCGCATCCGCCACCTGCAGCGCGGTATCGAGCTCGTCCGGCGCCATCAGCAAGTGCGGCGCGTCGGGCGGGACCGGTGCCAGCCGCTTCAATGCGTCGGCCAATAGTTCAGGCGTCGCCGGCTCCGCAGCCGAGTAAGGTGCACCGCTGCACGCCTGGCCGAAGATATGGGGCATGAAGCCTCGAAGCAGGAATTTGGCCATCCCATCACTGGTGCGCATTCGCCGCCCGACGCAATTGCCATTGCGGTCGAACACAGGCTCGTCGGATCCGTTGAATGCTCGCTCGACGGCAACGTCGAGCAGTTTTCGAATCGCCTGCGCGATTGCCACATCCCAGGCAGCGGCAAAATTTTCCGCGCCGGGCGCCCGGCGTAATCGATAGCATGACCTCGCGGACATGCCGACTTCGCCCGCTGCCTGCTCGACGCAACCGCAATCGGCGAGTGCCGCGATGAATTTGACCTGGCGATCGGGCGTCCAGCCATCAGCGCGCTGTCGCCTCAGCACAGGCACCCATTTATAATCCGCCGGGTCGTAACCGTGGGCGTCAAGCTCTGCCTGTTTGGTCACCGCAGACAGATGCGCGGACGTATTTGGTTCGTTACTATGATTTGTCATGAACCAGTATGGAACATGAAATTCGAAAATAGGAAAGCGAATAATTTACGAGCCAAGCGCAGGCCACCGGATAGCGGATGTGGCGGCCTTGCTCCTCCGCAAGTTTCGATTAGGCACGTCGGATGCAGCACCGGTCCCCTTTCCAGCCCAGCCGCGCTTCGCGTCAGCATGCATCGATGCGCAAGCTAGGCTGGGCAGTCGTTGCCGCTGTCCTGCTGGTTGCCGCCGCGTCGGCAATCCTGCCGGGCTGGATCGAACGTGGTCAGAATCAGATCGACGGCAAGCCGTTGCTTCAAGTCAGCCAAGAAGCGAAGGCGCTCCATGCCTCGCTGACCATCGTCGACCTCCATACCGACACCTTGCTGTGGAAGCGAGATCCGCTGGACCGAGCCAAGCGCGGCCATGTCGACCTGCCGCGCCTCAGCGACGGCAATGTCGCGCTGCAGCTGTTTTCGTCGGTGACGAAGTCTCCGCATGGCCTCAACTATGACCGCAACAGCGCCCGCGCCACCGACGATATCACCCTGCTAGCCATCGCCCAGCTGCAGCCGGTGCGAACGTGGCGTTCGTTGCTCGAACGTTCGCTGTGGCACAGCCAGAAGCTCGATCGGGCGGTCGCTGCTTCTCAAGGCAGGCTGAAGAAGGTCGGCTCCGCAACCCAGCTCGACGCGCTGCTCGCCGAGCGTGCCGGCGCGGGCGTGAAGCCGGTCGGCGCGATGCTGACCGTCGAGGGGCTGCATGACCTGGACGGCAAGGCAGAAAATCTCGATCGGCTCTATGACGCGGGGTTCCGCATGGCCGGCTTCACGCATTTCTTTGACAATGAACTGGCCGGATCGATGCATGGCGAGAAGAAGGGCGGCCTTACCCCCTTCGGCCGGGCGATCGTCCGGGCGATGGAAGCCAAGGGGATGATTGTCGACATCGCCCATTGCAGCCACCGCTGCGTCGCGGATGTGCTGGCGATGGCCCGCCGCCCCGTGGTTTCCAGCCATGGCGGTGCGCAGGCGACCTGCAAGGTCAATCGGAACCTCACCGACGAGGAAATTCGCGGCGTCGCGCGAACTGGCGGCGTGATCGGGATCGGCTATTGGGACGGCGCCGTCTGTGACACCTCGCCGCGCTCGGTGGCCAAGGCGATGCGCCATGTCCGCGACCTGGTCGGCGCCCAATATGTCGCCCTGGGCAGCGACTTCGACGGGTCGACCACCACCAGGTTCGACGCGTCGCAGCTGGTCCAGGTCACCCAGGCGCTGCTTGACGAGGGCTTCAGTCAACAAGACATCCGGGCAGTCATGGGCGGCAATGCGCTGCGGGTGATCCGCGCCGGGCTGGCGCCGATGCCGCCGCCTGTGCAAAGGGGCGCGCGATGAAGCGCCTGTTCCACGACCAGCCGATCCCGGAAGAGCTTCGCGGCGCAATCATCGCCCTGGGCAATTTCGACGGCTTCCATCTTGGGCACCAGGCCGTCGTCGGCCGGGCCGTGCAGCGGGGAGCGCACGAGCGGCGGCCGGTGATCGTCGCCACCTTCGATCCCCATCCGGTGCGTCATTTCAAGCCTGACACGCCGCCCTTTCGCCTGACCACCCTGGACCAGCGCGAAGAGCTGTTCGCTCATGCCGGGGCGGATGCGATGATGGTGTTCAAGTTCGGCGCCGAACTGGCGAGTACGACGGCGGAGGATTTCATTTCCGGGCTGCTGGCGAAACGGTTTGGCGCGGCTGGGGTGGTGACCGGCGAGGACTTCATCTTCGGCAAAGGGCGCGGCGGCAACATCGGCGTCTTGCGAGAGATCGGGGCAAACTACGGTATCGGTGCGGAAACGGTTGCTCCGGTACTGCTCGGCGGCCAGCGGATCTCGTCGGGCCGCATCCGCGACGCGCTGCGAGCCGGCGACCCTCATGCCGCCACCCAACAGCTCACCCGGCCGTTCGCGATCCGGGCCGAAGTGGTCCACGGCGACAAGCGAGGAGCCGATTTCGGCTGGCCGACCGCCAACATGAAGCTCGGCCCGTACTTGCGGCCAGCCTATGGCGTCTATGCGGTCCGCGTCCGCCTGCCGGACCAGAGCGAATATGATGGGGTCGCCAACCTGGGCCATCGCCCGATGTTCGAACCGGAAGAGTTGCTGGAGGCCCATCTGTTCGACTTTTCGGGCGATCTTTACGGCCAGCACCTCGAAGTGGCGCTGCACCATTATCTTCGCCCCGAGGCCAAATTCGACACGATCGAGGAGCTGGTGGCGCAAATCGGGCGCGACGCAGCCCAAACGAAAGAGCTTCTTGCATGAAATTTTGGCTGGGCCGCGTGGCCCTGTTCCTGGCGGTGGCAATTCTGCTGCTGACCTTCGTCAATGCCAGCTGGATCGCCGGCAAGCCGGTCGGCGGGGTGAAGCTGATCGCGCATCGCGGCATCGCCCAGCAATTCAGCCGCGAAGGCGTCGACAATGACACATGCACGGCGACGCGGATCGAGCCGCCGGTCCATGACTATCTGGAGAATACGCCGCGATCGATGCAGGCGGCCGCGCTGATGGGCGCGGATATGGTCGAGATCGACATCGCGCCGACGGCCGACGGCAGGATCGCCGTCTTCCACGACTGGACGGTGGATTGCCGGACGCAAGGCAAGGGCGAGACGCGCGCCAAGACCCTGGCCCAGCTGCAGGCGCTCGATCCCGGCTATGGCTACACGGCGGACCGCGGCAAGAGCTTCCCCCTGAGGGGCAAGCGCAAGGACCGGATTCCGAGCCTTGAGGAAGCGCTGGCGGCCCTGCAGAACACGCCGATCCTGTTCAACTTCAAGAGCAATGACCCCAAAGAAGCCGAGAGGCTGGCCGCGGCCTTGAAGGCGGCGGAACGGGACGTGATCGAGCGGCGGGACGCCTTCTACGGCGCGGCGGGGCCGATCGAGCGGATCAAGCAGCTCTATCCCAAGGCCTGGGCGTGGACCAAGGAAGGCGCCAAGGCCTGTACCAAGGACTATCTACTCTTTGGCTGGACCTCGATTATTCCGGAGAGCTGCCGGGACGGCACCTTGTTCGTGCCATTGAACTATCAATGGGCTTTCTGGGGCTGGCCCAACCGGCTGATCCAGCGGATGGACAAGGTCGGCGCCCGCGTGATCGTGATCGGCCCCTATGGCGATGGGGAGAATGGC
>JBJMUA010000013.1:0-25562 GCA_045811425.1 Sphingomicrobium sp.
AGCCGTTCGGGCAGATCCCGACCTATGAGGAAGGCGACTTGGCCTTGTTCGAATCCGGCGCGATTGTTCTTCACATCGCTGGGCGGCACCCGGGCTTGCTTCCCGACGATTCAAATGCCCGAGCACGGGCGATCAGCTGGATGTTTGCCGCGCTTACGACGGTGCAGGCGCCGATCGTCGAGCGCGAGGCCGCCATCCTGTTCGAGCGCGACAAGGAGTGGCACGAACACCGGCTGCCGACGCTCGACGAGCGCGTTCGTGCGCGGCTGGCTGCCTTGTCTAATCGGTTGGGCGATGCCGATTGGCTGGATGGGGAGTTTAGCGCCGGCGACCTGCTGATGATCAACGTGCTGCGCCGCCCGGCGGGGCGAACGCTTGCCGAAGAGATTCCCAACCTGGCTGCCTATATCGCGCGCGGCGAGGCGCGGCCCGCGTTCAAAAGGGCGTTCGAGGATCAGCTTGCCGTTTTCACAGCCAGCCAGGAAACAACCAGCGCATAATGTGATTTGCCATCTGCAGCCGGCGAATTCTGACTAGATTATCACATTCTGGTGTGATACCGGCCGCACCATGTCTACCACCCTGATCGATAAATTGACCGCACTGGTCGATAGCGGCGAAGCCAGCCGCAGCGGGCTGGCGCGCGCGGCCGGCCTTCACCCCAACTCGCTGCGCAAGCTCGGCGCGTCCGACTGGAACCCGACCGCCGACACGCTGGTGCGCTTGGAGAAATTGCTCGACGGCGGGGTGCAGGAGGTGCTGGTCGGCGCCGAAGCGATCATCGACGAGGCGCGCAACGGGCGGATGTTCATTCTGGTCGACGACGACGACCGGGAGAATGAGGGCGACCTGATCATCCCGGCGCAAATGGCGACCCCCGACGCAATCAACTTCATGGCCCGCCACGGCCGCGGGCTGATCTGCCTTGCGCTTGGCAAGGAGCGGGTCGACGCGCTTGGGCTGGAGCCGATGGCGCGGATCAACGGCACGCGGATGGAAACGGCCTTCACCGTGTCGATCGAGGCGCGCGACGGGGTTACGACGGGCATAAGCGCAGCCGACCGGGCCCGGACCATCGCCGTGGCGATCGATTCGGCAAACGGGCCCGACACGATCGTTTCGCCCGGCCATGTCTTCCCGCTGGTCGCTCGGCCGGGCGGAGTGCTAGTCCGCGCCGGCCATACCGAGGCGGCGGTCGACGTCGCGCGGCTGGCGGGGCTCAATCCGAGCGGCGTGATCTGCGAGATCATGCGCGAGGACGGGACCATGGCCCGGCTCGACGATCTGATGGAATTCGCCAAGCTGCACGGCCTCAAGATCGGCACGATCCGCGACCTCATCGCCTATCGGCTGAAGAAGGACCATATGGTCGAGCAGGTCGCCGAGACCCGCTTCATCTCGCGGTTCGGCGGGAATTGGGCCGCCCGCGTATTTCGCGACAAGGCCAGCGGCGAGGAACAGCTGGCGCTGGTCCAGGGCGCGATCGACCCGAGCCGGCCGACCCTGGTCCGGATGCACAGCCTGGACCTGTTCGCCGACGTGCTGGGCGAGCGGTCGGAGCGCAGCGGGCTGCTCGATGGCGCGATGAAGATGATCGAGGCGGAAGGGTCGGGCGTGATCGTCGCGCTGCACGCCGCCGCGCCGGGTTCGCTGTCGCTGTCGGCCAACCTTCGCTCCGGCGTGCCGGCCGAGACGGGGCCCGCCTTGAGAAGCTATGGCATCGGCGCGCAGATCCTCGCCGCGCTCGGCATCCACGACATGATCCTGCTGTCGAACACGCGCCACTCGCCGGTCGGCCTGTCGGCCTATGGGCTGGCGATCGTCGAGGAACGCTGCATCGCCGGAACGGAGAAGTAGGTTGGCGCACGTCCTGATCGCCGAAGCCCGCTTCTACGCGCATTTGAACGACATGCTGCTGGAGGGCGCGCGCGGAGCGATCGAGGCGGCCGGCCACACGCACGAAACGATCACCGTGCCCGGTGCGCTGGAATTGCCCGGAGCGGTCGCCCTGGCTGCCGAGAGCGGCAAATATGATGCCTATGTCGCGCTTGGTGTCGTCATTCGCGGCGAGACCTATCATTTCGAGATCGTCGCCGGCGAAAGTGCGCGGGGGCTGATGGCGCTGACCATGGACGGACTGGCGGTCGGCAATGGGATTTTGACGGTCGAGAATGAGCAGCAGGCGATCGTGCGCGCAAATCCCAAACACGCCAACAAGGGCGGCGGCGCGGCCGAGGCGGCGCTGGCGTTGCTGGAGCTGAAGCGGAGGTTCTAGGATCCTCCCCGTTCCGGGGAAGAAATTACGACAACGCCAGCCACACCTCGTTGCGCCTGAGAGGGCCGGGGATCATCGGCGAATTGTAGAAGGCATATTCGGGCTCCCCAGCCGTTTTCACGCCGCGCTTGGCCAGCCACCCACGAAGCCGGTCCTCCTGCTCCTGGAGCAATTCATCGGTAGGCCGGCCGGAGAAACTGACCACCGCCACCTTGCGCGCCGGAAGCTCGACCAGCTCAACCCCTTCGGGTGGATCGGGCAGGCCAGTATCGTCGGATGCCGAGGGCATGATGAAACGCGTACGCCAGGCGCCTTCCAGGCCGTCGTCGAACAATGGCGGGTCGCTTGCCATCGGGTCTCCGCCATCCTGCATGACCGGCACGGCGAATGGCAGCGCTTCCCCCTCGCGGGACCTGGCGGTCAGATAGTCCGACAGGATGCGATAGCCGTCGCTGAGCGCATCCTTGCGCGGCCCTTCGACCACCGCCTCTGCGACGGTCAGCGCGGGATAGTCGCGGATCTGATGACTGCCCTCGGTTTCCAAAGCGCGAAAATCGGGCTCCTCAGCCGCCCTCTCGCGAAAATAATAAAGTGCCGCGCCACCAAGCAGCGCCGCGCCGACGCCAACGCCGGCCAGCACACCCTTGCGCATGATGTTTCCTCCTGCTGCCTTGGCAGGAGGAACCGGTCAGGCGGCTTCCTGTTCCGTCAGCGCCGGATAGTCGGTGTAGCCTTGGGCACCGCCCGCATAAAAGCTGGCTGGATCGCCCGGATTGAGCGGCGCATCGAGCGCGATACGCTTCACCAGGTCCGGGTTGGCGATGAACAGCCGCCCGATGCTCACCGCGTCGGCGTGGCCCGCCGCGATCCGGCCGCGAGCGTCCGTCCAGTCATGATCGCTGTTGATGACGATCTTGCCCGAATAGTGGCGGCGCATGGCCGGGCTGACCGGAGCGGTCGGGACCGACCCCGAGGACGTCACCTTGTCCGGCTCGCGAAGCTCGATCCAGGGAACCCTTAGTTCCTCCAGGGTCTTCGCCAGCTCGGCGTAAAGCTGGATCGGGTTCGAATCCTCGACGCCCTGGACTTGGATGTTGGGCGAAAAGCGAATCCCGACCCGGTCCATGCCGATTTCGCCGCCGACCGCTTCCAGCACCTGCCGGACGAAGCGGATGCGGTTGCCGATCGAGCCGCCATAGTCATCGTCGCGAAAATTGGCGGAATCGCGCAGGAACTGGTCGACCAGATAGCCATTGGCACTATGCACCTGGACCCCGTCGAAGCCGGCGGCGATCGCATTTCGGGCGGCGCGCGCATAATCGTTGAGGATGCGATCGATGTCCGCGAGGGTGGCGGCACGCGCCTCCGTATAGGGCTTCTTGCCGTCATAAGTGTGGGCGAAATCGGGAGCCGTGGTCGCCGACGATGAAACCGGCTGGCCGCCGCCGAGGTCCGGATGGACCAGCCGCCCCATGTGCCACAGCTGCGCGACAATCCGTCCACCGGCAGCGTGCACGGCGTCGGTCACGATTTTCCAGCCATCCACCTGCGCGTCGTTCCAAAGACCGGGCGCGCCCGGCCAGCCCAGGCCCTCCCGGGTGATTCCGGTGGCCTCGGAGATGATCAGGCCGGCGCTGGCGCGCTGTGCATAATAGCGGGCCATCAACTCGTTGGGCACGCCGTCCCGCCCGGAACGGGCACGGGTCAGCGGAGCCATGAGGATCCGGTTGGGCAGCTCGAGCGCTCCAAGCTGGAGCGGATTGAAGAGGCTGGGCATTGAGGTCCTTTCTGCAATTTCAGGCGTTCCCCAGCGCCGCCGCGGAAAATAGTTGCTACCGATCAGGATTCAATCGGGGAATTGCAGTGAAAGCCATAAATTCTACTTATGGACAATTGTCCCCTTCCCCCTTCCGCGACTGCCCAATTGGCCTTATTGGCGGCGTGTGAGCCATTCCAAATCCCAGCCGCTGGCCTTTGCCGCCTTGCTGATCGGCAACCTGGCTCTTGCCGGCGGCCCGTTCCTGGTCCGCAACAGCGGTGTCGGTCCGGTTGCAGCCGGACTTTGGCGGCTGGCGCTGGCACTGCCCTTCCTGTGGGCGATCGCCTGGATGTTCCGCCAGCCGGTTCACTGGCCGAAAAAGCGCCTGGCATTGGCCATCGCGCTCGCCGCCTTCTTCTTCGCCGCCGACCTTGCGTCCTGGCACACGGGCATCCTGCTGACCAAGCTCGGCAACGCCACCCTGTTCGGCAATATCAGCAGCTTCTTCTTCGCCGCCTGGGGTCTGTGGCTGGTCCGCAAATGGCCGTCGCCGCTCCAGGCGCTGGCGCTGGGCCTGGCCGCGTCTGGGTGCGGGCTGTTGATGTGGGGAAGCGCCGAGCTTTCGGCGGCCAATCTGCGCGGCGACCTGCTCGCGATGATGGCCGGGCTGCTCTACACCGGCTATTTGATCCTGGTCGAACGGACCCGCGGCCAGCTCCAGCCCCTGCCTCTGTTGTTCCTGGCGAGCCTGTTTGGGGCATTGTTCCTGCTGCCCGCGACGCTCGCCGCCGGAGAGCGGATCACGCCTGATGACTGGACCGGCCTGTTCGCACTCGCCTTGTGCAGCCAGGTCATCGGCCAGGGGCTGCTGGTCTATGCCCTTGGCCATGTCCCTCCGCTGGTTGTCGGGATCGCCATGCTGACCCAGCCCGCGCTCTCGGCTTTGCTTGGCTGGGTTTATTATGGCGAGTTGCTGACCGCGCGCGACTGGATGGGCGCGGCGATGATCGTCGTTGCGCTGATCCTGGTGCGATTGCGCCACAGAGGCGAGCCGAGCTTGCACGAACCGGCGGTTGCGCCCAGTTAGGCCGCGCATGCCGACTCCGCTTGAGAAATTGCGCCTGAAGCTAGCCCTGCCGGTTGGCGAAAATGCCGCCTTCGACGGATGGACCGCCAAGGCAGTCGAGAGCGCCGCGGCGCAGGCCGGCATCGACATGGCCCAGGCGAAACTGGCCTTCCCGAAGGATCCAGCCCAAATGGTCGACGCCTATATTCAAGGCGTGGATGCGGCCTTGGAAGCGCAGTTCACCCCCGATCGGGTCGCGGCGCTCAAGGTGAGGGAGCGGATCCGGGCGCTGATCTGGTACCGGCTGGAGGTGATGGGCCCGGCCCGGGAAGCGGTGCGCACCGGCCTTTCGATCCTCGCCATGCCGCGGAATGTGGCGCTCGGACTGCGGATTGCCTGGCGCTCGGCCGACCTGATGTGGCGGATCGCGGGCGATACGGCGACCGACTACAACCATTATAGCAAGCGGCTGATCCTCTCCGGCGTCTACGGTTCGACTCTCCTCGCCTGGCTCGACGACCAGAGCGAGGACTGGGCCGAGACCAGCGCCTTCCTCGACCGCAGGCTGGCCGGGGTCATGCGGTTCGAAAAATGGAAGGCGAGCTGGGCCGGGAGCGATCTGCATCGGCCAAGCCTGACCCGGTTCCTGGGCCGCCTGCGCTACCCCGCGCGCTAAATCACCTCTCCAGTTATTGATAATCATTCGCACTATGCTATGGCCCGGGGCATGTCCCCTGTGCTCCGAAGACTGATCCGCGCCTTGCTGCAGCTGCTGGCGATTGCACCTTTTGCCATTCTGGCGGCGGCACCTGCGCAAGCGGCGTCCCAACGTGAGCAAGTTCAAACCAGTTGGCGGCTGCTCGACTACATCGCGGTCGACTATCGCGAAGCCGTGCGGGCAGGGAAGGTCGTCAACGCGGCCGAGTATCAGGAAATGTCCGAATTCTCGGCTTCCGTGGATCAGAGGCTGCAAAGCCTGCCTGCCAATCCCAAGCGCGACCAGTTGCTCGCGGGATCGGAAGCCCTGCGTAATGCAATCCGCGCGAAAGCAGAGCCGTCGGATGTGTCCGCCCGCGCCCGAAAGCTCGCGGCGGACCTGCTCGCCGCCTATCCCGTGCCGTTGGCGCCGGCGACCATCCCCGACCCGGCGCGCGGCCGGGCGCTCTATGCGGAGAATTGCGCCTCCTGCCATGGCGGCAAGGGCGAAGGCCCGAGCGGAGCAATGGCCCAGCTCGATCCGCCCCCGATTGCCTTTGCTGACCAGGATCGGGCCCGGGAGCGGAGCGTCTTCGGCCTGTACCAGGTCATATCGCAAGGCCTTGAGGGCACTGCGATGCAAAGTTTCGCGGCGATGCCCGAGGAGGATCGCTGGGCCCTGGCCTTCCATGCCGGCTCGCTAGCCTATGGCGATGTCCAAGAGGGCGAGCGCATCTGGCGCGAGGACAGGTCAATTCGCCAACTGGTCCCGGACATGGCTAGCCTGGTGGCGATTACGCCGGCCGATCTCGAAGCCAGGATCGGGCCCGCCAAAGCCCGGGCGGTGATCGCCTATCTCCGGGCGAATCCCGGGGCGCTGGTCGCCGCCAAGCCAGCCTCCCTGCAGCTGGCGCGCGATCGACTGAAAGAGAGTCTCGATGCCTATGTTGCGGGTGACCGCAAACGCGCCGAGGATCTTGCGCTGTCTGCCTATCTCGACGGGTTCGAGCCGGTAGAGGC
Source organism: Sphingomicrobium sp. (assembly GCA_045811425.1). GTDB lineage: Bacteria > Pseudomonadota > Alphaproteobacteria > Sphingomonadales > Sphingomonadaceae > Sphingomicrobium. The sequence continues at coordinate 6,817 of JBJMUA010000013.1, forward strand.
AGTGCTGGCGACGCGCGACGGCAGCTTGATGAAGCAAGTCGAGCAGGCGATGAGCAATTTCCGCGTCGCAATCGCTCGAAACGAGCCAGAGGCTTCCCTTGGCAGCAAACTGGCCGAAGTCGACCGATTGCTCGACGATGCCGAGGCGGCGCTCGCGCCCGAGGCCGAAACCGACGTGTCGACCTTCCTCGGAGCCTTCACCATCCTGCTTCGCGAAGGGCTTGAGGCGCTGCTGGTTGTGATCGCGATGATCGCATTCCTGAGGAAGGCCGACCGGGCCGAGGCGCTGCCCTATGTCCATGGCGGCTGGGTCGCCGCGCTGCTGGCCGGCGCGGCCACTTGGGCGGTGGCCACCTATGCAATCGGCATCAGCGGTGCGAGCCGCGAACTTACCGAAGGCTTTGGGTCGCTGCTTGCCGCGGTCATCCTCCTGTCCGTTGGCATCTGGATGCATGGCAAGAGCCAGGCCGAGGAATGGCGCCGCTATATCCGCGAAAAGATGCAGGGCGCCCTATCCAAGGGCTCGGCCTGGTTCCTGTTCGGCCTGGCGTTCATCGTCGTTTACCGCGAAGTGTTCGAGACCATCCTGTTTTATGCCGCGCTGTCGACGCCGGAAAATGGAATGACGGTTCTCGCCGGAGCGGTCGCCGGGATTTCGTTGCTGGCGGCCATCGCCTGGGCGATGCTGCGCTACAGCCGCACCCTGCCGATTGGCGAGTTCTTTCGTTACAGCGCGATCCTCATCGCCGTGCTGACCGTCGTGTTGGCCGGCAAGGGAATCGGCGCATTGCAAGAGGCGGGCCTCATCACGATCACGCCGTTAACCGGAGTGCCTCGGATCACCATCCTCGGCCTGTTCCCGACCCTCGAGTCGATAGCGGCGCAGGTCCTGGCGCTATCTGCGGTCGTGATCGGCTTCCGTTCGGCGCAGCGGCGGCAGCCGGTCCCGATGGCCGCCGAATAAGTTGAGTGCCGGTGATGCTTGCTCGCCAGCCTTGCCCGTCCTAACGCTGATATCGAAAGCGAATTTGGGAGAGCGACATGGCGGGCGTGAACAAGGTGATTTTGGTCGGCAATCTTGGCCAGGACCCCGAAGCGCGGACCTTCAGCAACGGCGGTGAGGTGGTCAACCTCAGGGTTGCGACGTCGGAAAACTGGAAGGACCGGGACGGCAACCGGCAGGAGCGGACCGAGTGGCATTCGGTGGCGATCTTCAACGAGAACCTCGGCAAGGTCGCCAAGAATTACCTGCGCAAAGGCAGCAAGGTTTACCTGGAAGGCCAGTTGCAGACCCGCAAGTGGCAGGACCAGTCGGGCAACGACCGCTACACGACCGAGATCGTCCTTCAGAAGTTCCGTGGCGAGCTGGTTCTGCTGGACAGCCGGGAAAGCGGGTCGGGCGGAAGCTTTGCCGGCGGAGGCGGCGGCGGATTCGGCGACGATGATTTCGGCGGCTCATCCTTTGGCGGCGGCACCAAGCAGCAACAGCGTCCGCAGCCGGCCGCGTTCGATACCGACCTCGACGACGACGTCCCCTTCTAAGGGCCGCCGCCGCCCAGCTTGGATTTGAGCGCGGCGAGCGCGGCGAAGGGGCCGGCTTCTTCTTCGGTCAGCACCCCGGCTTCCTTGAGCGCGGCATCCGCGCCCGCACTGCGCGGGTAGGGATCCAGGGTCAGCGCCAGGCTATCCGCCACGGCTCCGCCAAGATCGATCGCGGCCCCGTCATGGAACACCATATCCAGCTCATTTCCCGTCAGCTCGACTTCCTCGTCGCCACCCCCCGCCTTGGGCTCGGGCACGAACAGCAACTCGAAAGGTTCGTCGATGCGGGCCGGGATGGCTTCGCCGGTTGCGACGCAAGCCTGCTCAAGCGATGCCTTTAGCCGGCCGCACGCCCGAACCTTCTGCCCGTCCCGCGACAGGACGGCATGGGCCTCGAACCGATCCAGCGACAACAGCCCAAGCCGGTCAGCCACGGCGCGGCGTTCGGCATCGTCCGCACAAACGTCGAGCCGGTCCCCGTCGCGAATCTGGTCCAGCGGCAGGCGATGCGCGAAATCGCTCAACCGACGCGGCCTTCCATCAGCTCGCGGTCGCTGAATCCGCTCAACCCCTCGTCGAAGCGCTTCAACGCTTCGGAGCTGAACGTCACCGCCGCCTCCGATTCGGGCGGGTCGTCTCGGTAGATGCTGAGCCGCACTGCGTCATTCCAGTCGAGCTCGCCCGACCGGGCGCGGCGCCACCAGTCGACTCGGGTGGCAAGCGCACCAACCATGAATCGCACCTGCTTGCCGATCGACGGGTCGCCGAATCCGGCCTGGCGCATCTGCGCGTCCATGTCGGCGATGAAACTTTCGGTGAGCGCGACCGAATGGCGCACCGCATCCTCATCGCCATCCTCAAGGCGAAGGATGGCCAGCGCGGCGAGACTCGAGAGCACGGCGAATCGGCCGTCGAGCGAGTCTCCGACCGCGCCCTCGCGGTACCAGGCCGGCCGCCGGGCTTCGGAAACAACAGCGTCGTAGAGCGCTCCGGCATCGGGCGCCTTGGGACGCAACATTGCCATCAACGAGCGCATTGCCATTCTCCTCATGCGGGCAACGACTTGCGCCAGCCGCGCCGCTCCGCATATTGAGCCTCCACGCGCCAGTGGACAAGCGCGATCCTTTTCGGAGACGAACTCAAATGGCCAAGCGCAGTGTAGTAGCGGTGATCGGATTGGTACTTGCGCTTTCGGCCTGCGCCGGTTCTCGCGATCACAAGGGGTTCGTGCTCGACCCGACCCTGACCGAGTCGATCCAGGTGGGGATCGACAACAAGGAATCGGTCACCAAGACCCTGGGCCGCCCCACCTTCACCGGCCAGTTCGACCAGAACGACTGGTATTATGTCTCGCGCAACACCGCGACCCTGGCCTTCCGCGACCCCAAGGTCACGGAACAGACGGTGCTTCATGTGCAGTTCGACCGGGCCGGCAATGTCACGTCGGTCCAGAAGACCGGCAAGGAAACGATCGCGCAGGTCGACCCGTCGGGCGACAAGACGCCGACCCTGGGCCGCAAGCGCAGCTTCTTCGAGGAGCTGTTCGGCAACATCGGCACCATCTCGCAGCCGGGCCTGCCGGGCAGCCAGCGCCAGTAAGCTGCGCGGGAGCAGCGCGCCCACGCTTGTCGCGGCTCCCGCACATGCCTAATCGTCGCGCATGACCGCGACCCCAGCCGGCATGACCTATGCCGAATATCTCCAGCTCGACACGCTGCTGTCTGCCCAACGGCCGCTCAGCGAGCTGCATGACGAAATGCTGTTCGTCATCATTCACCAGACGAAGGAGCTCTGGCTGAAGCAGATGCTCCATGAGGTTGGCTTTGCCTGCCAGCTGGTGCGCGAGGACAAGTTTGCCGAAGCCTATAAGGCATTGTCGCGAGTCAGCCGGATCTGGACGATCATGACCCTGTCATGGGACGTGCTGGCGACCTTGACGCCGGTCGATTACACCGCCTTCCGCAGTGTGCTGGGCACATCGTCCGGCTTCCAATCCGCCCAGTTCCGCGAGCTCGAATTTCGACTGGGGATCAAGGATCCCAAATTCCTCAATTTCTACGAAGGCGGCAGCGAGGGCCATGCCCGGCTCGAAAAGGCGCTGGCCGACCGCTCGCTGTGGGAGGAGGCCAGTGCGGCCTTGGTCCGCGCCGGATTCGGTATCGAGGGTGAAGGAAAGCTGAAGGATGCCTGGCTGGAAATCTATCGCCGGCCGGAGGAGTATTTCGGTCTCTATCAATTGGCCGAGAAGCTGGTCGACCTCGATGACGCGCTCGCCGCCTGGCGTCACAAGCATATGCTGACCGTCGAGCGGATCATCGGCATGAAGAAGGGCACCGGGGGCTCGGAAGGGGCAGCCTATCTGGCGAGTACCCTGTCGAAGCGCGCCTTTCCGGAACTATGGTCCCTGAGGACCGAATTGTGAGGGGTTTGAGGCGTTGAGCTTCAAGCCGCTGTTCGCCAAGAGCCTTGGCGCGGCGCCCGGCCGGTTGCATTTCGCCGCGCACAGCCATCACCTGTGGCCCGACGCCTCGTTCGAGGGACAGGTCCAATGCTGGGAAGACGCGGCACGCTTCGCCGACACCAAATGGGACAAGGTGATGGACGAGGTCTGGCCCGAGGCGCAGGGCCATGTCGCGGCCGAGCTCGGCGGTGGCGACCCGACCGCGATCGTCTTTGCCAGCAATACGCATGATTTCCTGATTCGCCTGGTCGCGGCCTGCCCGCGACGCGCCGGCGGGCCGCTGCGAGTGCTGATGAGCGATGGTGAGTTTCATTCGGCGCGGCGGCAAATGGGGCGATGGGCCGAGTCGGACGAAATCCAGCTGACGAAGATCGCAGCAGAGCCGTTCGACGATTTCTCCTCGCGTTTTCTCGACACGGCCGGCGCGGGCGAATTCGACCTGATCCTGGTCAGCCATGTGCTCTTCAACAGCGGCCGCATTTTCGATGGAGTTGCCCCGCTTGCCGCGCTGGCCCGGCCCGAAGGACCGTGGGTCGTGATCGACGGCTATCACGCCTTCATGACGATTGAAGCCCCGATCGATGCGGCGGTCGCATCGTCAGCCTTCTACCTTGGAGGCGGCTATAAATATGCCATGGCCGGGGAAGGCATGGGCTTCATGCATTGCCCCGCAGGCTTTGGCGCAAGGCCTCCGATCACCGGCTGGTTCGCCGAGTTCGGGGAGCTGACGGCACCGCCTGGGAGCGAGGTCGGCTATACCAGGGACGCGATGCGGTTCATGGGGGCGACGTTCGATCCTTCCGCTTTGTATCGTTTCAACGCCATCCAGCGGATGCTGATTGAAAATGGGATTACCACCGGCCGGGTGGCCGCCAGGGTCGCCACGCTTCAAGGGCAAATGGTTGAAGGCGGCCTGGCAGGGACGGTATTGGCGGATGCGGAACTGTTGAACCCGCCCAGCGAGGGCTCGCATGCCCGCTTCCTCGCGTTGCGGGACTCGCGCGCGCAGAGATGGTGTGGCGACCTAATGGCCAGAGGCTGCGTCACCGATGTCCGCGGCGACGTGCTGCGCATCGGCTTCGGACTCTATCACGACGAAGAAGATGTCGATGCGTTCGCCGCCCTGGCGAAGCAATTGACCTAGGGCTTCAGCCCGCGCGAAATCAACTCGTTCGCATGAGCCGCCACAAGATCCGCGTCCTGCCTGCCCCATACCCCGAAGCGCAGACCCAGGAAGACGTTCATTCCCATGATCGCCCAGGCGCGCACTTCGGTCGCAAGGGGGCCGTCGTTTCGCATCTGCCCCTTGGCGGTAGCTTCTTCGAGCCGAGCGGCAATGCGAGCCGCCGCCGTCTCATAATGGGTGCGAAAGCCGGCGGGATCGACGAACTCCGCCTCGTCGATGATCCTGTAGACTTCCTTATGATCGAGCACGAACCGCAGGTAGGAAGCTAGGGCGCGCCGCTCGCGATCGATCTCGTCGATCGACCCTTCGATGGCGGGAGCAACATAGTCGCGGACCTGCCGTGACATATCGCGGACCAGGGCGGCGAACACCGCCTCCTTGCTGTCGAAATAGGTATAGAATGTGCCCAGCGCGACCTTGGCGCGACTGGTGATGCCGACGATCGAGCTGTCGTGGAATCCGTGCTGGCCGAATTCAAGCAGAGCCGCGTCGAGAATCTTGCGAAGCGTCTTCTCTCCGCGCGCAGTGCGCGGCGCCTTGCCCTTGCTGGCCGGAGAAGTCGTTCGCCCCACGGAACCATCCGCTACCGCCACACGCCCGGGCTTGTCCACAACTCCCCCCATCGGCATTGCTTTTCTCATAAGTTGAAACTCGGTTCAACTTTCATTATGGACGCAACAAGGCCGTAGACCGAAGCGATCGGCGACAGGCCAGGAATAGGGGATCATGGGGAGGAAATTCATGTCGTACCGGACCGTTACCGCTGTTCGCGGCCTATTGCTCGCGAGCGCTGCGATGATCTTTGCGCAGCCCGTCTGGGCGCAGGATGCGGAGCCAGTCGCCGCGCAGGAAAATAGCCAGGCCAGCGACGCCGTCCCTGAGGATTCGAGCGAAATCGTCGTCACCGCACGCCGCCGCAACGAATTGCTCCAGGACGTGCCGATCGCCGTGACTGCCTATTCTGGCACGCAGCTCGAGCGCGAGGGGGCGATCGACATCACCGATATCGGCGACACTACCCCGAACGTCACGATCGAAACGTCGCGCGGCACCAACAGCACGCTGACCGCCTTCATTCGCGGCGTCGGCCAGCAGGATCCGGTCGCCGGCTTCGAACAGGGCGTCGGCCTCTATCTCGACGACGTTTACCTCAACCGTCCCCAAGGCACCGTCCTGGACATTTACGACGTCGAGCGGATCGAAGTGCTGCGCGGTCCGCAGGGAACGCTATACGGCCGCAACACGGTTGGCGGCGCGATCAAATATGTCACTCGGCGCTTGCCCGATGACCCCGAGGTCAAGGTCCGGGCCAATCTAGGAACCTATGGTCAAAAGGACCTCATCATCAGCGCCGGCGGCGGCCTGACTGAAGGCTTCCGCGTCGGCGGATCGGTCGCGCGCCTGTCGCGCAACGGGTTCGGCAAGAACCTCACCACCGGGGAGGAGAATTACGACAAGGATATGTGGGCGGTGCGCGGCTCAATCGAGATGGAACCGGTCGACGCGGTGTCGATCCGCTTCTCGGGCGACTGGACCTGGGACGACAGCAATGCCCGCGGCGGCCACCGCATACTCCCCAATCTGTGCACCGTTCCTGCCTGCAACACCGCTTACCCGGTGCTCGACGACAAGTTCGATACGCTGGGCGGATTGAGTGATCCCAAACAGAAGGTGCGGGGGGGCGGCATTGCCGGACACCTCGACGTCAACCTGGCGGACGGCTTCACCTTGAAGTCAATCACCGCCTATCGGTCGAGCAAGAGCCACACGCCGATCGACTTCGATGCGCTGCCCGAGATCGACGTTGACGTCCCCGCGATCTACCAGGACCATCAGTTCAGCCAGGAGGTTCAGCTCGAGGTCGACCGCGGCCCCCTGGCCGGCATCGTCGGCGCCTATTTTCTCGACGCAAACGCCGCCAATATCTTCGACGTCAGGCTTTACACGAGCAACGCATTGCTGCCGGGTCTAACTGCCGTCACAAAAGGCGACGTCGATACCAAGACCTGGGCAGTCTTTGGCGACTTTACCTACGACATCACCGACCAGTGGAGCGTATCGTTGGGAGGCCGTTACACTAACGACAAGCGCCACGCGAAGGTCTTCCGTCAAAACCTCATTCTGGGGGGGCAGCCCGGCCTCGGTGGTGATGCCGGCTTTGGTGTTGGCATTCCTTTTCCCAATGCCGCTCTCAGTGTTACTTCGGATTTCGACGGCAAGCGCAAGGACACGGCGTTCACGCCGCGTGCCTCGGTCAGCTTCAAGCCGAACGACGATCACAACATCTATTTGAGCTACTCGCGCGGCTTCAAGGGCGGCGGCTTCGACCCGCGTGGCCTGACCACCGCGACGCCGCGTAATCCGGCGACCCCGCTTGTTCCGCCCACCGCCGATGAGATCTACGACTTCATGGCGTTCGATCCGGAAACGGTCGACAGCTATGAGTTGGGCTGGAAAGGCGCGCTGTTCGACAAGCGGCTGAGGACGGCGGTCGCGCTGTTCCGCGCCAACTACAAGGACGTCCAGGTGCCAGGATCGGCCGGCGGTGTGACGGCTGGCGGCGTACCGACGTTTGTCGGAGTCACAACCAACGCCGGCAAGGCGCGCTTCCAGGGCGTGGAGGTCGAAGCCAATTGGGCGATAACCGAAGACTTGGCGACGTCGGGAGATCGCCTCAACCTGTCGGGTTCACTTGGCTACCTCGATGCCAAATATCGCGAGTTCCTCACCGTCGTGAACCGCGATGAGACCGGCGCGCGGCTCTTGCCAATTGGCACGACGGCCGAGGTCGACCTGGCCGACTTCCGCAAGGTGCAGAATACGCCGAAATGGACCATGAGCGGCACCCTCAATTACGATACGCCGCTGTCGAGCGGACGGCTAAACCTCAACTCGACCTTATCTTATCGTAGCAAGTCGCAGCAGTTCGAGATTGCCGCGCCCGGCATCGATCAAAAGGGTTTCGCGTTGCTCGACGCCAGCATCGTTTGGCGCTCGGCCGGCGACCGCTGGTCGATAGGCCTACATGGCAAGAACCTAACCGACACGCGTTACAAGACGTCGGGATATGTCTTCCTGCTGCAAAATCCCTACACGGGCGAATATATCCAGAACACCAACGCAGGCCTACCAGCCACCACGCCGGCGCAATTGTCGCCGACGCTCGGGCGGGAAGGCGTGCTCAGCGCTTTCTACGGCAACCCCCGCCAGGTGTTCCTGTCGCTGGGTGCCAAGTTCTAGGCGCGGGGGCGCCGGCCGGGAGCCGATAGAATGTCCGCTCGCGTCGATCGGCGTTGGACGTCCCGCGACGGGCTGAGCCTCTTCGCCCGCGACTATCCGGCCGCGGGCGGGGAGGCACGGCTTCCGGTCATCTGCCTCCATGGCTTGACGCGCAACTCAAAGGATTTCGAGGATATCGCGGCGCTGATTGCCGGGTGGGGCAGGCGCGTGATTTCGCCGGACGTTCGTGGGCGGGGACAGTCCGACCGCGACCCCGATCCGAAGAATTACCAGCCGAAAATTTACGCGCGCGATGTCCTGGAGATGATGGCGAAGTTCGACATAGATCGGGCTGTTTTCCTCGGCACGTCGATGGGCGGCCTCATCACCATGACCATCGCGGCCACCCGGCCCAAGGCCATTGCCGCCGCCATCCTCAATGATGTCGGCCCGGCCATTGCGCCGGAAGGCATCGCCCGTATCTTGAGCTATGCCGGCAAGCCCATCGAGGTACGCGACTGGAACGACGCCGCCGACTATGTTCGCCACACAAATGGCGTGGCCTTCCCCCGATTCGGCGACGAGGACTGGCACAAATTTGCCCAGCGCACCTTCCGCCAGGGGAAGGTCGGGCCCGAACTGGATTATGACGCCGCAATCGCCGTCGCCCTGCAAAAGCCCCCGCCAAAGCTGGCCGGCTTCATCGCCGGGCTGCTGTTCCGCCGGCTTGCACGCAAGCGGCCGACCCTGCTGATCCGCGGCGAACTATCCGACATCATCTCGCCCGACATTGCCGCGAAAATGCAGCGCATGGCTCCCGGGCTGAGCCGCGTCGATGTTCCCAACGTCGGCCATGCGCCCATGCTGACCGAGCCAGCTGCGGTTGACGCCATCGACAAGTTCCTGCGAACGGTGCCTTAGGAAGCAGCGGCTACCTAGATAAAGGAAATGGTATGAGTGAGCAGGAGCCGGGTGCCGAGCCGTCGTCGCGGGCCAATGTCGTGCTCGCCTTGCTGCTGCTCGCTTACATCTTCAATTTTCTCGACCGGCAGATCCTCGGCATCCTGGCCGGCCCGATCAAGGCCGACCTTCAGCTCAGCGACGCCCAGTTCGGCGCGATCGGCGGCCTCGCATTCGCGCTCCTCTATTCGGTGCTGGGCGTGCCCCTGGCCTTGCTTGCGGACCGCACCCGCCGCAGCTGGGTGATCGCCGGCGCGCTGGCCGTGTGGAGCGCGTTCACCGCGCTGTGCGGCACGGCCGCCACTTACGCGCAACTATTCTTCTTCCGGCTCGGGGTTGGCGTCGGCGAGGCGGGCGGGGTCGCCCCCTCCTACGCGTTGATCGCCGATTATTTCGAACCGAAGCGCCGGGCTCGCGCTTTGGCCATCTATTCGCTGGGCATCCCGCTGGGGCTGGCAGGGGGCACGTTGGCGGGCGCCTATATCGCGTCGTGGATCGACTGGCGCGCGGCCTTCATGGTGATGGGCATCGCCGGCATCCTGCTGGCGCCGATCATGCTGATCTTCGTCCGGGACCTGCCGCGCCCGGAGGCGCAAGCAGCCAGCGCGGAGCCCTTGCTGCGGACATTCCCGATGGTCGCGCGCAAGCCGACCTTTTGGCTGATGGCGGCCGCGGCGTCATGCAGCTCGCTGTGCGGTTACGGCCTTGCGCTCTGGACCCCCTCGATCATGATCCGCAGCTTCGGCTTCAACCTCATCGACACCGCCCATTTCTTCGCGTCCCTGGTGCTGATCGGCGGCACTGTCGGCGTGTTCGCGGGTGGCTGGCTGGCCGATCGCCTCGGACAGGCCGACCGCAGCTGGTACGCCAGGCTGCCGGCGATCGCCTGGCTGATCACCGCGCCCACCTTCTTCTTCGGGCTGATGTCGCCCAGCGCCTGGATTGCATGGCCGTTGCTGCTCATTCCCAACGCGCTCAATATCCTCTGGCTCGGCCCCGTGACGACGGCCGTGCAGCATCTGGTGCCGCGCCACCAGCGGTCGACCGCATCGGCCAGCTTCCTGCTGATTAACAATTTCATCGGCCTCGGCGTTGGCCCGCTGCTGATGGGCGCGCTGTCGGACACCTTCAAGGAACGTTTCGGTGACGACGCGCTGCGTTACGCCGCCGTATCGTGCCTTGGCTTTTACCTGCTCGCCGCCCTCCTCATGCTGCTTGCTTCGCGGCGCCTCAGGCAGGACTGGGTTGAAGAGGTCAGCCCTTGACCCGCCTGACAAAGCTGAACGCCAGCTAAACGGCGGAACGCCCTCCCTTTTTGGCCGTTTGAGGGGTTGAGAAGGAGAGATTCCATGATGAAATGGATGCTCGCAGCCGGCGTAGCGGCCTTGGCCGTTACAGCCCCGTTGGCCGCCGGACCTGGCGGCAAGGGCGGGGGTCAGCAGGCCCATGCCCAAAAAACCGACCGCGGCGGCAAATCCCAAGCCCAGCGTGGCGGCGGCAAACAGACCGCCCAGGTTCAGCGCGGCGGAGGCAAGGCCCAGACCGCCAAGTCCGGTGGTGGCCATAAAAGCCACGCCATGGCCGCCAGCACGCGCGGCGGAGGCAAGGCACAATCGCGCCAGATGCGGTTCGCCCAGACCGAGAAGCGTGGTCGCGGACGCGACAGCGCGAGGATCGAAGCGCGCGGCAAGGATCAGGCACGGATCGATCGGGTTGGCGCCGTGCATGCCAACAACAAAGGCGGCGGCCGCGACCATATCCGCACCGTCAACGTCGACCGCGAAGCTATCCGCGCCAATGGCAAGGGTCGGTTCGCCGTCGTGGATGGCAATGACATCGTCCGGGTCCGAGACTTCGACCGCGGCGTAGTTCGCATGCGCGACGTGGATCGCGACGACCTGTTCGTACAACGCGCCGGCTTCGGTGTCGGTGGCTGCCCGCCGGGGCTAGCCAAGAAGGCGGTCCCCTGCATGCCTCCGGGCCAGGCGGCGAAACTGGTTGGCGAGCCGTTGGCGGTGGCGAGCCGCTTCGGAGCCCTCGCCCCGCTGCCCTTGTCGATGCAGAGCCTCTACATGGACGACCCCAACTATTATTATCAGTATGGCGGCGGCTATATGTACCGTGTCGATCGCGGCGATAACCTGATCGCGTCGATGATCCCGCTGTTCGGTGCGGCCATGATCGGCCAGCCGCTTCAGCCTAACTATCTGAACAACTACTACCAGCCGTCCTACTTCAATGCATTCTATCCGAACTCGCCGTACGACTGTTACCGCTATGGCTTTGGCTATGTGTATGAAACGGACTGCATGACGGGGTTGGTCGAGGACGTGATCCCTACCTACGACAATGGCTATGGCATCGGGCAGATCCTGCCGTCGAGCTACAGCTATTATAACGTCCCCTATGCATATCGGAGCTCCTTCGCGGACAATAACGACTATTATTACCGCTATGCGCCGGGAGCCATCTACCAGGTCGATCGGGGCACGTCCCTGATCTCAGCCGTGGCGGCGCTGCTGACTGGCGGCTTGACCGTCGGCCAGCCGTTGCCGGTCGGCTACAGCGCGTACAACGTGCCGCTAGCGTATCGATCCAGCTATTTCGACACGCCGGACACCTGGTACCGCTATGACAATGGTTACATTTATAATGTCGATCCGGGCAGCCGCATGGTGCGCAACGTCGCCTATGTGGTCGTCTAGCCTGGATATCCGCGAGCCTGCCCCGGTCGGAAGGACCGGTTGAAATAGGAGTATGTCATATGATCAAGCGCACCATATCGCTTGCTCTCGCAATGGGGCTGATCGCCGTTTCCGGTTGCAACAGCAATGACCAGTCAGCCAGCGCCAAGCAGGGCACAGAGGCGGTCAAGAAGGCTGGCGACAAGACAATCGCCGCCGGGCTGGACCAGAAGAGCCGCTTCCTGACCCTGGCCAAGGCCGCCGGCCTGGACGCCACTCTGGCTGGCCCGGGCCCCTATACGGTTTTCGTGCCTGATGACGCCGCGTTCGAGAAGCTGCCGGCAGGCACGGTCGATGGCTGGACGAAACCGGAAGCTCGTACCGAGCTCACCAGGACCTTGTCCTACCACATCTTGCCGGGCACCGTGCTGGCGGCCGACATCAACAAGGCCATCGATGACGGCAAGGGCAAGGCGGTCCTGGCGACCATGGGCGGCGGAACGCTCACCGCTACCCGAGAGGGCGACAAGATCATCCTCACGGACAGTGATGGGCATAAGGCGGCCATGGCAGCCAGCGATGAAACGCTCGCCAATGGCGTGGTCCATCGGGTCGACGCGGTGCTGATCCCGGGCAAGGCGGCGGCTTAAATTGGCCTGACTGGCAGTGGTAATGCCGCCGGGCATTACCAAATCTCTCATTCCCCCTTCCGCGCGGTTGCAGCCTCGCTATAACGACATGCAATCACGCGCGAAGGGGCTGAAATGAAGGCGACGATCGAACGGGCGACCCTCCTCAAGAGCCTGGGCCATGTCCAGTCGGTGGTCGAGCGGCGCAATACCATTCCGATCCTCAGCAACGTGTTGATCGAGGCCAGGGAGGATGGCTCACTGCGGCTGATGGCGACCGACCTCGATCTGCAGGTCGACGAAAGCGTCCCGGCGCAGGTCGAGCAGGCAGGCGCCATCACGGTGTCGGCCCACACTTTCTTCGACATCGTCCGTAAGCTGCCCGAAGGCAGCCAGGTCGAGCTGTCCGCCGCCGAGGGCAAGATGCAGGTCGTCGCCGGCCGCTCGCGGTTCAACCTTTCCACCCTGCCGCGTGACGATTTCCCGGTCATCGCCGAAGGCGAGTTGCCGACCCGCTTCGAGCTTCCCGCCCAGACCTTGCGCCAGATCATCGACAAGACCCGTTTTGCCATCTCGAGCGAGGAAACGCGCTATTACCTGATGGGCATTTTCTTCCACGTCGCCGATGACAAGCTGAAAGCGGCGGCAACGGACGGGCACCGCCTTGCCCGGGTCACCGTCGACAAGCCCGAGGGCGCCGACGGAATGCCGGACGTGATCATCCCCAAGAAATGCGTCGGCGAATTGCGCAAGCTGCTGGATGAAGTGGAAGGCACCGTCGAGGTCTCCCTGTCGCCAACGAAGGTCCGCTTCGGCCTTGGCAATGCAGTACTTACCAGCAAGCTGATCGACGGCACCTTCCCCGACTATAACCGGGTCATTCCGACCGGCAACGACAAGCTGCTGAAGCTCGATCCGAAGAGCTTCATGGAGGGCGTCGACCGCGTTGCGACGATCGCCAGCGAGAAGACCCGGGCGGTCAAGATCAACCTGGACCGCGACAAGGTGGTGCTATCCGTCACCTCGCCCGAAAGCGGCACTGCAACCGAAGAGCTGCCGGCCGACTATGGCTCGGACGGCCTCGAGATCGGCTTCAATGCCCGCTACCTGATGGACATTCTCCATGAGATCGAGGGCGACACGGTCGAGGTCCACCTGGCCGACGCGGCCGCGCCGACCTTGCTGCGCGAGAATGACAAGAGCTCGGCACTTTATGTCCTGATGCCGATGCGGGTGTGAAAGCGCGCTAGCTCCGAGTCCGGGCTAGGCAGGCGAAGGAATTGATAGCGGCCGATTGGTGACGGTTTAGGTTCTCATTCATTGCGGATGTGATCGAGCCCTCATAAACCATGGATGTCGACGTCGAACGCCCGCATGTGCACCATCGCAAAGCGGGCCATTGGATCGATTTCGCGATTCCGGTCTCCGCATTGTTCATTTCGCTGATCTCGATCTTCATCGCCTGGCATCATGGCGAGGTGATGAAGCAACTCGTCGACCAGAATGCGAAGCTCGTGCGGGCCAACTCGCTTCCGTATCTGGAGCTCGGATACAGCAATGGGACGCCCACTGGAGGCGTGCATTGGAGGTTCATGGCCACCAACAGCGGTGTGGGGCCCGCCAAAATCCAATCGGTGGAAATAAAGGTCGACGGTAGGCCAGTCAGCAATCCCGCGGAGTTGCTCACGAGATGCTGTGATGAAAAACACGGCCCTCGACTCCTGACCTCGACACTTATGGGACGAATGGTAAGGGCCGGCGACACCATTACATATCTGGATTTTGCTGCAGATTCAGACACCGACAAAGCCCGCAAATTTGCAGCTGCCTATGATGATGAGCGGATCGTCGTCACCGCATGCTATTGCTCGGTCTTCGAAGAATGCTGGACGCTGTCGTCAAAAATGACCGCGCCGGAGCCGGTTGAAGCCTGCCCAATTCCCAAACGCCCTTACAGCTATTAAACGCCAGCCTCGCTTCAAAAAAAGGACAATGAAGGTGATCTGCCGTTTGTGGCGAGGCTGGACCAAACCGGAAAATGCCGAGGCCTATGAGCGGATCGTCCGCGGCGAGGTTATTCCCGGGATCGAAGCGCGCAATATTCCCGGCTTCCGGCACATCGACCTGATGAAGCGCGACCTTGGTGAGGAAATCGAGTTCCAGACCTTGATGTGGTTCGACAGCCTCGAGGCGATCAAGACGTTCATGGGCGAGGATTATGCGGTCAGCCACGTTCCGGCGGCTGCGCAGGCGGTACTCACGAGGTTCGACGAACGCGCGGCTCATTATGAGGTCATCGACCGTCGCGAACAGGGCGGCTAAGCCCGGCGGCGCATGACCGCCGTCACCCGCCTTAGCCTGACTGATTTCCGCAACCACCGCGACGCGCTGATCGAGGCTGGCGACGGATTCGTGCTCCTGAGCGGCCCCAATGGCGCCGGAAAGACCAATGTGCTGGAAGCAGTATCGCTGCTGACACCGGGGCGCGGCCTGAGGCAGGTGCCGATATCGGAGATGGCCGGAAGCGGCGGACCTGGCGGTTTCGCGGTGGCGGCGCGGCTGGGCGATCAGAGTGAGATCGGCACGGGCACGACACCGGCTGCACCCGATCGCCGGCAGGTGCGGATCAACGGCGCGCCGATGGCGGTCAACTCGCTCGCCGAGCGGCTGGCGGTGCTGTGGCTCACGCCGGCAATGGACCGACTGTTCACCGAGAGCGCGGGCGGGCGGCGGCGATTTCTCGACCGGCTGACCCTCGCACTGGAGCCGGGCCATGCCCACCATGCCGCGCGCTACGAGGCGGCGATGCGGTCGCGCAACAAGCTGCTTGCGGAGCCGGCCGAGGCCGATCCTTCCTGGCTGGCGGCGCTGGAGGCGCAGATGGCCGAGCATGGCTTGGCGCTCGGCGAAGCCCGGCGCCGAACCGTCTCCGCGCTGACCGGAGCCCTGGCCGATCGGCCAACCGGCGATTTCCCGCTGGGAGCGCTGTCGCTGGAAGGCTGGGATGCCGGCGACCTGGGTTCGACCTTGCTTGCCAACCGCAATCGCGACGCAGCGGCCGGGAGAGCGATCGAGGGCCCTCATCGTCAGGACATGATCGTCACCCATGTCGCTAAGGGCCAGCTAGCTTCGCGGAGCTCGACCGGCGAGCAGAAGGCGCTGCTGCTCGGCCTGGTGCTGGCCCATGCCGATCTGGTCGCCGATCGGCGCGGTGCCCCGCCAATCCTGCTGCTCGACGAGGTTGCCGCGCACCTCGATCCCGATCGCCGCGCTGCCTTGTTCGACCGCCTCGAAGGGCGCGGCCAAGTGTGGATGACAGCAACGGAAGCAGCGCTATTCAACGCAATCGGCGGCTCCGCAAAGCGATTTCATGTCGAAGCTGGAACGATTTCACCCGCCTAGGGTGGACTTTTAACGAATTGCCTCTATATTGCACTGCAACACGAGGCGCCTTGCAAGCGGCGTGATCGGTCTCTGCGCCAATAGGCACATAGGTCCCGGCCCGCGTCTCGACCCAGCTTTCATGCTCTCCTTTCACGCGGGGTGCTCAACCAAACCCCGGCGGGTCCGTGCCAATCAAGGCGCGGACGTTCGCCTTGCACATTGGACTCAAATTTTGACCAAATTCACCGACCTCGGGCTCTCGAAGCCCCTTTTGGACGCGCTTGCGGCCAAGAATTACACCGTGCCCACACCGATCCAGGCGCAGGCCATCCCGACCGTTTTGACCGGCCGCGACCTCCTGGGCATCGCCCAGACCGGTACCGGCAAGACCGCGGCAGTCATGCTGCCTTCGCTCGATCGGCTCGCGACTCCTCGCGTTCACCCGATTGCCAAGCGTGTGCGGATGCTGGTGCTCGCCCCGACCCGCGAGCTCGCCTCGCAGATCGCCGAAAGCGCCCGCACCTATGCGCGCAACATCAACCTCACCACCGGTGTCATCTTCGGCGGCACCGCGCCGATGAAGAGCGTCCGCGAAGTGGCTCGTGGCCTCGACGTTCTCGTCGCCACTCCCGGCCGCCTGCTCGACCTGGTCGATCAGCGCGCGGTCGATCTGTCGCGGCTCGAAATCCTCGTCCTCGATGAGGCCGACCAGATGCTCGATCTTGGCTTCATCCATGCGCTGAAGCGGATCGTCCAGCTCGTCCCCAAGACGCGCCAGACCCTGTTCTTCTCGGCGACCATGCCGAAAGCGATCAAGCAGCTTGCCGACGCCTATCTAACCAACCCGGCCGAAGTGTCGGTCACTCCGGCCGCAACTACGGTCGAGCGGATCGACCAGAGCGTCACCCATGTGAACCAGGCTGAGAAGTCGGCGCTGCTCACCTTGTTCCTGCAGAAGAACGGCTCCGATCGGACCTTGGTATTCAGCCGGACCAAGCATGGCGCCGACAAGATCGTCCGCCAGCTTGCCGCCTCAGGCATCGCTGCCGCCGCGATCCACGGGAATAAGTCGCAGCCGCAACGCGAGCGCGCCATTGCCGCGTTCAAGTCCGGCCAGGCTCCGGTCCTGATCGCGACCGACATCGCGGCGCGTGGGATCGACATCCCGGGTGTCGCCCATGTCGTCAACTTCGACCTCCCCGACGTTCCCGAGCAATATGTCCACCGCATCGGCCGCACCGCGCGCGCCGGCGCGGATGGGGCCGCGATCGCCTTCTGCAGCCCCGACGAGCGCATCAACCTGCGCGATATCGAGCGGCTGACCCGCCAGACGCTGCCGGTAACGCCATTGCCCGAGGGCTTTGTTGCCGCCGCCCTGGCGTTCAAGGCGCTCAAGCTACCGACCGCTGAGCGCCAGGAGCGTGGCGGTCGCGCCGGCGGATTCCGTGGCGAGCGCCGTGACAATGGGCATCGTCATGGCCGGCCTTCTGCTCCCCGCGCGGCGATCCAGCCAACCGGAGAGCGCCGCCGTGATGATACACGACGGCATGACGGGCAGCGTCCCGCGCAGGGCCAGCGTGCCGAGCAGGGCCAGCGCCATCCGCAGCGGGCCGGCGGCCACCCCGCCCATCGTCCCGAGGGCGGTGGGGGCAAGCGTCCATTCAATGGCCGCCGCGGCGGCCCCGGCCGCTTCAACCGCGCCCAGGGCTGACGCGTCTTTCAATGCTGGAAGCCATCTGCCATTCGCGGCGGATGGCTTCTTGCCTTTCGCGCGCGCGTGCACGCGCAAGTGCGCGCGTTAGAGCGAGACTTTTGTGACTTTCCTCCCTATCTGAGGCTTATGGCAACCGATCCCAATCAGAATGAATATGGCGCCGAAAGCATCAAGGTCCTCAAGGGCCTGGATGCGGTGCGCAAGCGCCCCGGCATGTACATCGGCGATACCGACGATGGCTCTGGCCTGCATCACATGGTGTTCGAGGTTTCGGACAATGCGATCGACGAGGCGCTGGCCGGCCATTGCGACAGGATCCTCGTCACCTTGAACCCGGACGGGTCGGTCAGCGTCGAAGACAACGGCCGCGGCATTCCGACCGGCATTCACTCCGAGGAGGGGGTATCGGCGGCCGAGGTCATCATGACCCAGCTGCACGCCGGCGGTAAGTTCGACCAGAACTCCTACAAGGTCTCCGGCGGCCTGCACGGCGTCGGCGTCAGCGTCGTCAACGCGCTTTCCGAGTTCCTGAAGCTGAAGATCCACCGCAACGGCAACGTCCACGAGATGGAGTTCCGGTTGGGGGACGCGGTCTCGCCGCTGGTGATCACCGGCAAGTCGCCGATGCGCGAGAACGGCGAGCCGCTGACCGGCACCGAGGTCACCTTCCTGCCGTCGCTCGAGACCTTCAAGTTCATCGACTTCGACCTGAAGACGCTGGAGCACCGGCTGCGCGAGCTCGCCTTCCTGAACTCGGGCGTCACCATCTGGCTCAAGGACCACCGCGGCGCAGAGCCGTTCGAGGAGGTCATGCACTACGACGGCGGCATCGAGGCCTTCGTGCGCCACCTGGACAAGGCCAAGACGCCGCTGATCAAGACCCCGATCGTGGTGCGCGGCGAGCGCGAGAACGTGCAACTGGACCTGTCGCTGTGGTGGAACGACGGCTACCACGAGAACGTCCTTT
>JBJMUA010000014.1:0-24814 GCA_045811425.1 Sphingomicrobium sp.
TGGAAGCGCACCACCATGTCCGCCCGGCTGGCCAGCCAGTCGACGATCTTGCCCTTGCCCTCGTCGCCCCATTGCGCGCCGATGACGGTGACGTTGCCCACTCAAAATTCCTTAAGCTGACGCGGCTGGCCGCGGTTCAGCGGGCCTCCTATTGATAGAAGGCGGAGGCGTCCAGCAGGGAGGTCAAAACCGCAGCGGTACGACGTCGCGAACGCCCTCAAGCTTCGCCAGTGCCGCAACCACGTCGAGTGGGACCTCGCCGTCGACCGCTACCAGCGCAACGGCCTCGCTTAGCGCCTGACGGCGGCCAAGGTTGAAGGTTGCGATGTTGATGCCCTTGTCGCCCAGCGCGGTTCCCAGCCTGCCGATAAAGCCCGGCGTGTCGGTGTTGACGATGTAGATCATCGTGCCCGCAAGCTCGGCCTCGACTTCCACGCCGAACAGCTCGACCAGCCGCGGCGCCTTATTGCCGAACAAGGTGCCGGCAACGCGGCGCTTGCCGCTTGCGGTGTCGATTTCGACCGCGACCAGGGTGTGATAGTCGCCCTCGCGGTCGTGGCGGATTTCCTTGACGTCGAGCCCGCGCTCCTTCGCCAGGAAAGGCGCGTTCACCATGTTCACCGTCTGCGAATAGGTGCCCATGAGGCCTGCCAGCACCGCGCCGGTGATCGGCTTCTGGTTCAGCTGCGCCGCCGCCCCCTCGACCTCGACCGAGACCGACCGCACATCCTCGCCCAGAATTTGGCCGGCCAATTTTCCCAGATTCTCGGCCAGCGCCATATAGGGCTTCAGCCGCGGCGCCTCCTCGGCAGACAGAGACGGCATATTGACCGCGTTGGTGACCCCGCCGAGCAGCAGATAATCGCTCATCTGTTCGGCAACCTGGATCGCGACATTGACCTGCGCCTCGCTGGTCGACGCGCCGAGATGCGGCGTGGAAATGAAATTGGCCGTACCGAACAGCGGCGAGGCGGTTGCAGGTTCGTTCTCGAACACGTCGAGGGCCGCACCTGCCACATGACCGCTATCGAGCGCCTCCTTCAGCGCCTGCTCATCGATCAGGCCGCCTCGTGCGCAGTTGATGATCCGCACCCCCTTCCTGGTCTTGGCGAGGTTCTCGCGGGACAGGATGTTGCGGGTCTGGTCGGTCAGCGGCGTATGCAGGGTGATGAAGTCGGCGCGCTTCAACAATTCGTCCAGCTCCACCTTGTCGACACCAAGTTCGACTGCCCGCTCCGGAGTCAGGAAGGGGTCGAATGCCACGACCTTCATCCTGAGGCCCAGGGCACGCGTGGCGACGATCGAGCCGATATTGCCGCAGCCGATCAAGCCCAGCGTCTTGCCGGTCACTTCGACGCCCATGAAGCGGTTCTTTTCCCACTTGCCGGCCTGGGTCGAAGCATCGGCCTCGGGCAGCTGGCGGGCGAGCGCGAACATCAGCGCGATGGCGTGTTCGGCAGTGGTGATCGAATTGCCGAACGGCGTATTCATCACCACCACGCCGCGCGCCGTGGCGGCGGGTATGTCGACATTGTCGACCCCGATCCCGGCGCGGCCGACGACCTTCAGCTTATCGGCAGCCTCCAGCAGCGCCTTCGTCACCTTGGTCGCGGAGCGGATGGCGAGACCGTCATACTGGCCGATGATCGCCTTCAGCTCCTCCGGCGTCTGGCCGGCGATCTCGTCGACCTCGATCCCCCGCTCGCGGAAGATTGCCGCGGCTTTGGGATCCATCTTGTCGGAAATCAGGACTTTGGGGTTGGTCATGTCTGAAAACTTTCGTCATTCCCGCGAAAGCGGGAACCCAGTCCCGGCGCTCGCGGTGGTTTAGCTGGGTCCCCGCTTTTGCGGGGATGACGATCAACTTTTGAGCTCGCTCCACGCCCAATCGAGCCACGGCCCGAGTGCTTCGATATCGGCGGTGTCGACGGTCGCGCCGCACCAGATGCGGAGGCCCGGCGGCGCGTCGCGGTAGCCGGCGATATCATATGCCGCGTCTTCGGCCTCAAGCAGCTTTGCGAAGCGCTTGATGAAATCATGGTCGGCCCCGTCGACCGTCAGGCAGATGCTGGTCTTTGAGCGGCTTGCCGGGTCCTGCGCCAAATGGCCCAGCCAGTTGCGCGCCGTGACAATCCGATCGAGCGCCGCGGCATTGGCTTCGGTTCGCGCCATGAGGCCAACTGGTCCGCCGATGGATTTCGCCCATTCCAGCGCGAAAATGCCGTCTTCAACCGACAGCATCGACGGCGTGTTGATGGTTTCGCCGGTGAAGATGCCTTCGATCAGCTTGCCCGCTTTGGTGAGGCGGAAGATCTTCGGAAGCGCCCGGTCCGGGACGTAGTTTTCCAATCGTTCCACCGCGCGCGGGCCGAGGATCAGCACGCCATGCGCTCCCTCGCCTCCCAGTACCTTCTGCCAGCTGAAGGTAGCGACATCGATCCTGTCCCATGGCAGGTCGTAGGCAAAGACCGCGCTGGTCGCGTCGACGAACGAGAGGCCCTCGCGATCCGCGGCGATCCAATCGCCGTCGGGGACGCGTACGCCGCTGGTCGTGCCGTTCCAGGTGAACAGAACATCGTTCGACCAGTCGATCTTCCCAAGATCGGGCAGGTCGCCGTAATCGGCGCGGATAATGGTCGGATCGAGCCGCAACTGCTTGACCGCGTCGGTCACCCAGCCTTCGCCGAAGCTTTCCCAGGCGAGGCAGGTGACAGGCCGGCTGCCCAACATCGACCACATCGCCATTTCGAATGCGCCGGTGTCGGACCCCGGGACAATACCGATGCGATGGGTGTCGGGCAGCCGCAGCATCTCACGCATCAGGTCGATGCACAGCTTCAGCCGCTCCTTGCCCAAGGCGCTGCGATGCGAGCGGCCGAGGATTCGGGTATCGAGTTGTTCAGCGGACCAGCCGGGCGGCTTAGCGCACGGACCGGAAGAAAAATGCGGGCGCTTGGGGCGCACCGCAGGCGGTGTGTTCGTCACAATAAACTCTCCTCACAGAGAGCACGCGCCGCGTTGGGACGGCGTGGCCCGTCGATGGCCTTAGCTGGCCCCGAGACAAGTGGAAAGTGCTGCGCTGCAACAGGCAAATAATAGATTCGTTTGCGAACCATTCGCAGCGGCGCGCCAGTAAATTCCGGTTAAAATATTAACCTAACGCAAGGTCACAAAACGGTTCGTCGTGGACTGCAAGCACTTCACCCTAGGTAGAGGAACCAAAGGTTGAATTGATTAACCAGTCGCGCTCAACCTCAACCTGTCGACGAGCGATGGGCATTTGCTCGTCAGGCATTCGGGGCTGGGGAGCTCCACAACTGATGAATAAATGCACTGGGCCTGTTGTGCTGGTCCGGTGGCATGAGGAGTTTGCTGGAGCCATGACAGCTATCGCGACGAGCAAGATTTTTCAAACGCGCGACCTGTTTGTTCACGACGGCAACCATCTTCGCCGCATGCGCCTTTCGGCGCCGGCGCAGATGGCGATGTTCGTCGCCATGATCCTCCTGCTGACGTGGTCGGCATATTCGGCAATTCGACTGTTTGCCGCTCCCACCCAACTCTCCCAGACGGCCGCTCCGGCGGCCGTTTCTTCGGATATCGCCCGTCTTGCCGCAGCCACCGAGGCCCGTGTCCAGCAGATCGAAGAGCGCCAGCAGCTGCTCGCCGCCATGCTTGCCAGCGGCGAGGTCGAGCCGGACGTGATTGCCAGGCTCGGCTATACCGAAAACCTGTCGCCCCACGCCGCCAAGGGCGGGCCGTTCGATTCCGCCAGCTCGGCCGACCCGACCTTCAAGTCGCTGTTCACCAGCTGGAAGAAGCTCGACAATCTCACCGAGGGCGCCATCGCCGTCCCGTCCGACAAGCCGGTCAAGACGGCCGAGTTCACGTCGGGCTACGGCATTCGGTCGGACCCCTTCCGCGGCGGCGCAGCCCGGCATGCCGGGATCGATCTCGCCGCCCCGATCGGCACTCCGATCTATGCGACCGCCGACGGCATCGTCAGCGACGCCGGATATAATAATGGCGGCTACGGCAACCTGATCAAGGTCGACCATGGCCGGGGCATTGAGACCCGCTACGGTCACTTGTCGGCGATCCTTGTCAGCGCCGGCCAACGCGTTGCACGTGGCCAGATGATTGCCCGCATGGGCTCGACCGGCCGCTCGACCGGAAGCCACCTCCATTATGAGGTGCGGATCGACGGACGCGCCGTCAACCCGATCCCCTTCATGAAGTCCAACGAATATCTGGTTGCCATGCAGCGCAACGGCGCCGGCACCCATTCGATGGACGCGGTTGCCTTGGGCGGCCCGGCCACCGGCAAGCGCTAATCTTGCTGCTTAGGGTCCGCGACCCTATCTTCTCCACGTGACCTCCCTGACCCTTTCGCCGAGCGCGGCCAAGCGCGTCGCCTACATCGCCGGACGGCAGGGCAAGCCCGCGGTCCTGCGCCTGGCCGTCGACGGAGGCGGATGTGCCGGCTTTTCCTATCGGTTCTCGTTAGGGGAAGCGGAAGAGGGAGATGCGGCGACGACGACCGACGGCGTTACCCTGGTGATTGATCCGATCAGCCTCGAGCTCGTTGCTGGAAGCGAGGTCGACTATGTCGAAGATCTCGGCGGCTCGTCGTTCAAGGTCACGAATCCGAATGCGGCATCGGGCTGCGGTTGCGGATCGAGCTTCAGCGTCTAGGATCGATAAGCTAATCATTGGCGTGCTCCATGGCTTCCATGGCCGGCCATATCGGTCGTGCCATGCTCACAACTGATGTTCGGGGTTGAATTGCGCGAACCCCCCGCGATCTGAACGGTTCGCGGGGCGGCGCCCCTGTCGGTCGCCGCCCCGCTAGCCCCCGATAGAAAATCAGATGGGCAGGTAATTGACGCCGAGCGCCATCTGGACCGCCAGCAGCACCACGTTGACCAGCAACAAGCCGCTTAGGCCGAATGTCACACGAGCGGTCAGCATCATTTTTGCCCTTTCCGGCGGCACGGCCGCCAGCTGTCCGTTTGATCCAATCAGCGGTTTGGTTCCACGGGAAGATGCGGCAAATTGCGGCAACTTAACCTGCGTCAACACGTGGCTTGTTGACGAAATGTGCGGATATGTGCGGATATGGGCAGAACGCACGGGTGAGACTCGGTCCATGCATGTCGATGTCGAGATTGAAGGCGGTGAGGCGATCGCGCTGCGCGTCCGCGAGGAGCTCGCCCGGCGCCGCCTGTCGCGGCAATGGCTGGCGGACGAGGCTCGGGTCAGCCTGTCCACCCTGGAAAAGGCATTGGCCGGCCGCCGGCCGTTCACTTTGGCAACGGTCGTTCGGCTTGAAGATGCCCTTGGCACCAACCTCCGCGGCATACCGGCCCCATTGGCCCATGTTTACGCACCCGAATCCATGGGCGCTTATGGCCGCCCCGGGGTACAATGGTTGGAAGGCGGCTACCTTACCTTGCGCCCTTCGTTCAGCGAGGCAGGCGCAATCTTCGCCTATCTGACGGAAATTTCCTGGGATGACGGCAAGGGCCACCTGGTATTCAGCGAGGCAGGCCGCCTCGACAGCCAGTATGAGCAAAAGGGCTTCGTCTCCTTTCCCAACCTTTCGGGCGCCATCTATCTCGTGACGATCAGCGACGGCCAGTATCGGCTGGGGCTGCTCAACCGGCCGGCCAGCGGCGGGGCGATCAGCGGGATATTGGTGACTTTGGCAGCCGGGCAGGGCGCACAGCTGATTCCGGCCGCGGTCCCAATCGTATTGGTGCCAATGGCCGGTCGCGGCGAGCCGCAGCTCGGCGTGATTCGAAGCGAGGATCCGGCCTTCGACGAGTATCGCGCCTGCGTCGACCGCGTCACAAACAACGGTTTCGCCCTGTTCCCCTGCTAGGCGAGTGCAGCTAAGCGGGGTGGCATGAAGCTTGTCACCTATAACCTCAACGGCATTCGGGCGCGGCTGCCGCGGCTAATCGAATATCTGGAGCGGGAGCGGCCGGACGTGGTTTGCCTGCAGGAGCTGAAGTGCGCGGACGATGCCCTGCCGATCGGCGAGATCGAGGGGGCCGGCTACAGTGCCGTGTGGCATGGCCAAAAGGGCTTCAATGGCGTCGCCGTCCTGGCTCGGGAGCGTGCGCCCACCTTGCGGCAGGTCGGCCTGCCCGGCGATCCGGATGACACCCACAGCCGCTACATCGAGGCAGAGGTGGACGGCTTGATCGTGGCCTCCATTTACCTGCCTAACGGCAATCCAATCGGGACCGAGAAGTTCGATTACAAGCTCAAGTGGATGAACCGGCTTCGCGAGCGGGCGGCGGCGATCCTTGCCGAGGAGCAGCCGGCGGTGCTGGCCGGCGACTTCAATGTCATTCCGGAGGACCGCGACACTTTTTCGCGCCGGGCGATGGCCAATGATGCCCTGTTCCAGCCTGAAAGCCAGGCGGCATTCCGCAGGATCGTCAACCAGGGTTGGACCGACGCGCTGCGGGCGCTGAACCCGAACGAAGACCGGCTTTACACTTTTTGGGATTATACCGCCGGCGCCTGGCCGCGCGATGCTGGCTTTCGCATTGACCACCTGCTCTGCTCACCGCAGGCCGCCGACCGGCTCCAGGTGGCCGAAGTCCACAAATGGGCGCGGGCGGAAGAGAAAGCCAGCGACCACGCGCCGGTGGCAGTTGAGCTCGCCTAGGGAGTGGCGCCGCTTTTCAGGTCTGGATCAGTTCCTCGGTTGAGACGACCTTGCAGAATTCGAAGCCAAGGGTCGCGACATGAGCCGCCTGGACCGTCTCTGCCGACAAGCTTCCGCCCTTTCCATCCGGCAAGTCGAAGCAATCGCAGGCATCGGCGACCAGGACCATGTCCCAGCCCATGTTGGCGCCGGTGCGAACCGTGGTGGACACGCACATGTCGGTCGAAATTCCGAACGCGACGACCTGGCGAGCGCCGAGGCGCCGCAGCCTGAGGTCGAGATCGGTGCCGATGAAGGCGCTGTTGACGCTCTTGCTGACTATTGGCTCGTCATGTCGCGGCTCGAATCCCGGACGGAAATGATTGCCCTCCGCCCCAGGTGCCAGCGACGAGCCGTCGATCACTGAATCGTGACGCACATGGATGATCTGGCGGTCCGACCTGCGCCATAGGTCGAGCAGGGCCAAGCCGTTGGCATCCACCCTGTCATTCCATCGGCGCGGCCAGGGCGGAGAGTCGAATGCTCGCTGCATGTCGATGGGCAGCAGGACGGCATGGTCAAGATTGATCATCATGCGAGGGACTTCTCATAGATGCGATAGGTGTGGTTGATGATTGCGCCCGGCAGCTGCGCGATCGACATCATCCCCTGGTTGTCCTCAAGGACCCAGCCGAACTCGCCATGGGTTACGCCATATTTGCCGACGCATACCCGGCGGGTGTGCTCGATCATCATGAAGGCCAATTGGCCAGCGAGCCTGCTGCCCTGGAGCCTTTTCGCGACCCCCATCAGCGGGACACGCACGCGTTTCGTCCGCGGCTTCCTCAGGCGCCACAGCAGCTTGGCCCAGCCGAACGGGAACAGCTCGCCGTTCAGGTCGCGGATCAGCTCGTTGACGTCGGGGATGGTGATCATGAAGGCGACCGGCTCCCCATCATATTCCGCGATGCGAACCAGGTCGTCGTAGATGATTGGCTTCAGCTTCTTGGCGGCATAGGCGATCTCGGCCTCGGTCAAGGGGACGAAGCCCCAATTCTCCGACCAGGCGTCGTTCAACAGATGGAGGATGATCGCGGCTTCCTCGGTGAAGCGCGACGTGTCGACGGTGCGGACGTTAATCCGCGGGTTGGCCTCGCCGGCCTTGATCAACCGGTCGATGACCGGGATCATGTCGACGCGGATGTCGAGCTCGTAGGTGTAGAGGTCCTTGGCCTTGGCGTAGCCAGCCGCTTCGATCCATCCGGCATATTCCGGCCTATGGTGGCCCATCATCACCATGGGCGGCTGATCGAATCCCTGGATTAGCAGGCCAGGTTCGTCCCAGATCGAGATAGAGATAGGCCCAAGCGCGCTTACCATGCCCTGGCGGCGCAACCAGTCCTCAGCGGTTTCAATCAGGGCAAGTGCAGCTTCGGCTTCCAACGCCTCGAACATGCCCCATTGTCCGGTGCCGGGCTGCATATGCTCTTGCACGAGCTCGTCGACCTGGGCGCTGATGCGACCGACGATCTTGCCGTCGCGTTCTGCTAGCCAAAGCGCGGCCTTGCCATGGCCGAACCAGGGGTTGCGCTTGGGATCGAGCAGGCCGTGGACTTCATCCTTGAGCGGTGGAACCCAGCTGGCATCATCCTTGTAGACCTCCCAAGCAAAGTCGACGAATGCCCTGCGGTCGGCCTTGGAGGCGACCGGCCTGATGCTGATAATCCCGCTCATGCCGCTTGGTTACAGCCAGCATCCGGCCACGCAACCGAATATTCGCCAACTGGTAACGCCACGATAGCGCCACTATCTGATGCCAACGGCCTCCTGAACCATGAGCAATATGACGACCTTCCAACGCGCGACCGGTGCGGCACCAGCTGCGGCGGTCGAAGCCGCGCGCCCACTGCCCCGTGACGACAATGCCATGCTCAAGACGGCTGCCAAGCTGACCCGCGACCTCAACCAGCCAAATCCGGCAATCTACTGGGCCGATATGCTAGGCTGCGCGGTGCTCGGTTACGGAGCGCTCGCCGCAACGATGCTCGCGCCATCGACGCCATTCGGCATCGTTGCTGCGATCGTCGCAATCCTGTCCCTGTATCGCGCAGGCAGCTTTATTCACGAGCTCACCCATCTGAAGCCGAACGCGGTTCCGGGGTTCCGGCTGGTTTGGAACCTCGTCATCGGGGTGCCGCTGCTTGCCCCCTCGTTCATGTACGAAGGCGTCCACAACCAGCACCATGCCAAGACCTATTATGGCACCCTCAACGATCCGGAATATTTGCCGCTGGCGTTGATGAAGCCCTGGACCATCCCGGTTTTCCTGATCGCCGCCGCGCTGGCGCCGATCGGCCTGCTTATCCGCTTCGGCCTGCTCACCCCGCTGTCGCTGCTTTTCCCGAGGCTGCGCGAAGCGGTGATCGCCAAATATTCAGGATTGCAGATCAATCCGATGTTCCGCCGGCCCAAGCCCGAGGGCAAGTTCGCCCGCGATTGGGCGCTTCAGGAAGCAGGCGCCAGCGTATGGGCGATCGGATTGATCGTGATCGGTGCGACCGGCATCATTCCGTTACGCGAATTCGCGATCATTCTGGTGGTCCTTTCGGGCGCAATGTTCCTGAACCAGGTGCGCACCTTGGTGGCGCATCTGTGGGAAAATGATGGCGAGCCGATGAGCGTCACCGAGCAATATCTGGATAGCGTCAATGTCCCTCCGCCTGGCCTGCTTCCGGCCCTTTGGGCTCCGGTTGGGCTTCGCTATCATGCATTGCACCATCTGTTGCCGGGGCTGCCCTATCACAATTTGGGCGAGGCCCACCGGCGGATTGCTGATGAGCTGGAAGTTGAGTCGCCCTATTTCGCGGCCAACTATCGCGGGCTGCCGGAGCTGGTTGCATCCCTGACCGTGAAGAGCTGGCATCGAAGCCGCTAGACAGTGGTAATCGCCAGTCTTCTCGACTGGCTGCCTGCCACTATTCTTCTTGCCGGATCAGCACGAACTCGCCGATCAGCAGGAACAGCAGAAACGGCGCCCAGGCGGCGAGGATCGGCGGGTAGGCACCGTAATTGCCCAGCGCCAGGCTGAAATTGTCAGCCACGAAATAGGCAAACCCCAAAGCCATGCCGATGCACGCCCGAAGCAGCACCTTGCCGGATCGGGCGAGGCCGAACGCGGCCGTGGCGGCCAACAACGGCATCAGGACGGTCGAAAGGGGCCCACTGATCTTGTGCCACCAGCCGGTTCGAGCCTCCTCGGTTGGCCTGCCCGCCGCCGCAAGGTCGTCGATCGCCTGACCCAGCGCAACGAAATCGCGGTCATTGGGATCGACCCTGGCCAGGGTAAACCGGCTCGGTTCGACGCCGCCAAGAGCAGTCATCTCATCCTGACGCATCACGATATTCATTTGGGCGTCATAGGTGCGTACCTTCTCGAGGCGCCAGGCACCCTGCAGCTGGCTTCCCCGCTCGGCCTCGATCACCCGGCCAATTGCGCCGCCTTCCCGTTCGTAAATGGTTACGCCGCGAAGCTGGGTGGCTCTGCCCCGGCCGCCCACCAGCCTGGCATGCACCAAATCCCTTCCGTCGCGGATCCATACGTTCGACAGGATATCGGTCTGGGGCGGGATCGGCTCATAATCGGCATCTGTCCAGGCATTCACCGTTGCCGCCGATTTGACCACGATCAGCTCGTTAAAGGCGAACAGGGCAATGGCAACGCCGAGGCTCGCCACTACCATTGGAGCCAGGATCTGGTGGGCGGAAAGCCCAGCAGCCTTCATCGATACGACCTCGCTGTGTTGGTTCAGCCCGACGAAGGCGATCAAAGCGCCGAGAAGCACTGAAAATGGCAGGAAGCGCGAGACGAGCATCGGAATGCGCAACCAGACATAGCGCCAAAGCTCCGCCTCTCCATTCCCGGGAACCTTGAGGATCTTGCTGGACTCCCCAAGCAGGTCGAGCGTCATCAGCACCAGCACGAGCGCCACCAGCACCGCCAGGCTGCGGGTCAGGAACAGCTTGGCGGCATAAAGCGCCAGCTGGCGCGATGGCATGAAATCAAGGTTGATCACGCCGGTTCAATCCGTTGGAAGCCTGGCCGCGGCAAGAGCTTGCGGACGACCTTCCCAACCTTGGCGAAGGCGGCTTCCAGGGCACCGATCGGTTGCCCTCCGGGATGGTGTGCGATGACATGATACATCCACAGTATCAGCGCGACGAGGCCGAGGAAGGGCAGCCACAGAGCGAGCTCTGGCTGAAGCCGCCCCTGGGCGCCAGCACCTTCGGCATATTGGTTCACCTTGTGGTAGGTGACCACCATCACGATACCGACGAATATGCCGAGCGCGCTGCTGCTGCGCTTGGGCGGTATGGCCAGGGCGATCGCCAGCATCGGCAACATCAGCATCATCGCGATTTCGACCAGGCGGAAATGGAGATTGGCCCTGGCGGCTATTTCGTCCTGCGGGCTGGCGGCCGAACCACCATAGGCGCGCGAAACCAGCTCGGGCAGGACCAGTTCCTTCATCTCATTGCCGCGGCCGCGGAAGGGATCGATCGAGGGCAGGTTGATCGGCAGGTCATAACTTTCGAACGACAGGGTTCGCGGGGCAGCGAAGCCCTTGTTGTCCTGGACCAGCCGCCCATTCTTCAGCCGGAAGATGATCGTGTCCGGGTCGTCGGTGGACAGGAATTGCCCCTCGGCCGCGGTCGCGGCGATGCGGGTTCCGGACTTGTCGTTTAGGGCCGTAAATATGCCCATCAACCTGGTGCCATTTTCTTCGCTGCGATCGATGCGCAAGGTCATGCGTTTGCCGAACTCGTTGAATTCGCCGACTTTGATGGACGCTCCGAGCGCTCCTGACTTGAGCTCGAACCGCAGCCCTTCGTAACGGTATCGTGCAATGGGATCGACCCAACCGACGATGGCGATGTTCACCACCAGCAGGCCGAGCGCGAACATGTACGGCACGCGCATCAGCCGGCCATAGCCAATGCCGATGCCGCGCAGCGCGTCCAATTCGGAGCTCAACGCCAGCTTCCGGAATGCCAGCAAGATGCCGAGCATCAGGCCGATCGGGATGCCCAGCGAGAAATATTCGGGCAGCAAGTTTGCGAGCATCCGCCATACCACGCTGACCGGGCCTCCGGCCGTGATCACGAAGTCGAACAGCCGCAGCATCTTCTCCAGGACCAGCAGCATGGCGGCCAGAACCAGCGTGCCAATCAGCGGGATGGCAATGTTGCGCGCAAGATAACGATCGACCAACGCCAGCACAGGGGCACCTTTTCGTCTCCGCGGCACCATGATTTGGCCGCAAAGCGAGCCGACATGGAAACCTGGGCGCCGGGCCTTGCCGATTCCGCGAAGGGGGGAATGACAAGGGCCGCGGCGCCGTTTGTGCCTATAGCGAAGCGGATAGGAAAATCATGTCGAAATCGACGGTCCCCTTGGTGATCGGCGGCGCTGCCCTGGCTGTGGCGACGTCGGCGCTCGCTTTTCCTACCGCGGTCCATGCCGCGACCAACTGCGCGCCGGGCAAGCCATCCGTCATTGTCCATCTTGCCGGCTTCAAGAAGGCGGCCGGCAAGGTCAAAGTTACGCTTTACGGGTCCGATACCCACCGCTGGCTCGCCAAGGACGGCCGGATCAGCAAGGTCAAAGTGCCGGTGACGGCCCGAACGATGGACGTTTGCCTGCCGGTGCCGGCCCCGGGCCGCTATGCGCTCGCCGTCCATCACGACCTCAACGTCAATGGCCAGCGTGACCGCCAGGATGGGGGCGGCTATTCGCGCAATCCCAAAGTCAGCCTGATCAATCCCAAGCCGTCCTTTTCCAAGGCCGCGTTCCGGGTCGGCAATGGCCCTACGCGGGTGGGAGTGACCTTGCTCTATATCAGAGGCCTGGGCGTAAGCCCGGTGGCTGGCTGATGGCGCGGACCCGGATCGCACTCATCAGCAATCCGAAGTCGACGGGCAACCTTGCCCAGCTGCCGCGCATCCGCGCCTTTTGCGCCGATCATCCCGATATCTTCCACTATGAAGTCGAAAGCGCCGACCAGATCGGCGAGGCGATGCGCACCATTGCCCGCATCAGCCCCGCCGTGCTCGCCATCAACGGCGGCGACGGCACCGTCCAGGCGGTGCTGACTGAAATTCACAATGGCGGCCATTTCGGCGACCAGGCGCCGCCGGTCGCCGTGCTGCCCAGCGGCAAGACGAACCTCATCGCCCTGGACCTTGGCGCCGTCGGCGATCCGGTCGAGGCGCTTCAGCGCCTGATCGATATCGCCCGGGCCGACCTGGTTCCCTATCTGGTGGCACGCGAGCTGATCGCGCTGTCGGGCGGGGAGACGGGCATCGCGCCGGTAATCGGCATGTTCCTCGGCGGGGCGGGATTGGCGGACATCATGCTCTATTGCCGGGAGCGGGTTTACCCGCTGGGCCTGCCCAACAGCATCAGCCATTTCATCACCGCGGTGGCCGTGGTGCTCCGCCAGGTGTTCGGCCTGCGGGCCAGTTTCCTGCCACCCGAGCCTCAGCCGCTCAGCGTCAGCGTCCGTCGCGACGGTGCGATCACGGGCCGTTTCGCCTTCCTGTTCGTGACGACGCTCGAAAAGCTGCTTCTGTC
The DNA here is from genome assembly GCA_045811425.1 of Sphingomicrobium sp. Taxonomy (GTDB): domain Bacteria; phylum Pseudomonadota; class Alphaproteobacteria; order Sphingomonadales; family Sphingomonadaceae; genus Sphingomicrobium. The sequence continues at coordinate 13,293 of JBJMUA010000014.1, forward strand.
GGGACAAGTCGGTGCGAACGGCAATGGGCCGCTCAAACTGGTCGCGGTCGAGCAGAAGCCGGTGTCGATGCTGCGCGCCTTCGGCGCCAGCCTGGTCGGACGTTTGGGGCACACCAAGCTCGACGGCGTCCATGTCGAGGAAGCTGATGAGATCGCCATCGAGGGCGAGCGGAGCCAGGTGATCCTTGACGGCGAAACATTCCGCGCAGGGGTCGGCAAGCCGATCTTCCTCCGTCCGGCCCAGCCGCTGTCCTTCGTCCGCATCGCCGCCTGAGGCGCAATTCCATGGTCGATACTCTCCGCGAGCTGGTCGAGGCGGAGCTCAGCCTGCCGGTTGACCCGCGCGTCGCGGCGATGGCCGAGGCAATTGCCGCCCGGCATGGTGCGGCGAGCCGCGCGGTGCTCTTTTACGGCAGCTGCCTGCGCGAAAGTCAGCTCGACGGACTGATGCTCGATTTCTACCTGATCGTGTCGAACTATGAGGCGGCCTATGACAAGCGCTGGTTGGCCACGGCCAATGCGCTGGTCCCTCCCAACGTCTTTCCATTCCATCACGATGCATTGGCGGCCAAATATGCAGTGCTGAGCGAGGAGGATTTCCACCGGCTGAATGGCCCGGAGACCCGCAACGTCTCCGTATGGGCCCGCTTTGCGCAGCCCTCGCGGTTGGCCTGGGTGCGCGACGAACAGGCCCGGCAGCGCGCGGTCGACGCGGTCGCCCGCGCCGCGCCGGCACTGCTGGCTTCGGCACGGCCCTTCCCAATCGGGGATGAGCTGGAACCGTGGCGCCATGCCTTCTCGCTGACCTATTCGGCCGAGCTTCGCGCGGAACGAAAGGGTCGTTCCGGTTCGATCGTGGATACAGACCCGGCTCGCTATCGGCGATTCACGCAACCGGCCCTGGCGGCGATTGAGCCAAAGGCAGGCAGCGGCGGATGGGCGCGCCGGCGCATCGAGGGTAAATTGCTGTCGGTTGTCCGCCTGGCCAAGGCCAGCGCGACCTATGCCGGCGGCGCGGAATATATCGCCTGGAAGATCAACCGGCACGCGGGGACAAGCATCGAATTGAAGCCGTGGCAAAAGCGCCATCCACTGCTGGCAGCGATCAGCCTGCTGCCGCGGCTCCTCCGATCGGGCGCGATTCGCTAGGCCGGCGGGTGATGGCTGTGGCGACCGCCGCTGACAAGGTGTTGACCGTGAACGGCTTTCTCAAAAGATCATAGCCGACCAGGTCCTCGCCTTCGCCCTCACCGACATAGCCGGTAACGAACAGCACGGCGATGTCAGGGCGGCGTGATTTCAGCTCGCGGATCAATTCCGGACCGGTCATCTCCGGCATGATCACATCGGAAATGACGAGATCAAATTCCATGCTGTCGAACAGGGCGAGCGCTTCGGCGCCGCTCGCGCAGGCAATCGGCTCGTAGCCAAGGTCCTCGAGCGCACCGACGGTTGCCGTCCGAACGCGCGGATCGTCTTCGACCAGCAGCATGCGCGCGCCGGGCACGGTCATTTCATCCTCATTTCTCAATTGAACCGCGGGATGCGTCCGGACATTGCTAGCCTGAGCATCGGTGCGCGGAAGGTAAATGGATACGGTTGTGCCCCTCCCAACCGAACTTTCGATACCGACCTCGCCACCGGACTGGTGAGCAAAGCCGAAGATCTGGCTCAACCCGAGCCCCGTGCCCTTCCCGATCGCCTTGGTGGTGAAGAATGGCTCAAACGCCCGCTCCTTGACCTCCGGGGTCATGCCGCAACCCGTATCGGAGACTTCGAGGACAAGATATTCGCCTGCGCGAATGTCGCCGACCTGGTTGGACTCCATCACCAGGTTGCGGGTGCGGATGGTCAAGGTGCCGGTCCCGTCCATGGCATCGCGCGCATTCACCGCGAGATTGACGATGGCGTTTTCGAGTTGGTGCGGATCGACAAACACGGGCCAGGCTTCGTCGGCCAATTCGGTTACCACCTTGACCCGTTCGCCCAGCGTCCGGTCCAGCAATTCGCTCATCCCGCCGACCAGGATCGCGCTATCGAGCCGTTCCGGCATCAGCGGCTCGGAGCGGGCAAAGGACAACAGGCGCCTAGTCAGGGCAGCGGCGCGCGTGGCGCCCTCCATCGCGTTGGTGAGATGGGTCATTACCTCCCGCCGCGGACCGCTCAGCCGACGGCGAGCGAGATCGATTCCGCCGACCACGACCGCAAGCATATTATTGAAATCATGGGCAATACCGCCGGTCAGCTGGCCAACCGCTTCCATTTTCTGCACCTGGCGGAGCTGCGCCTCGGCAGCCTTGCGCTCGATCGCCTCGGCCTTGAGCGCCAGATTGGCTTCCCACAATTCCTGGGTACGGTCTCGCACCGCTTCCTCGAGCTGCTGGGAGCGCTCGGCCTCGGTCTCGGCTTCCTTGCGGGACGCGGCGTTAAGGCGCAGGGCCTGGACGGCCACATAGCCCATGAAGATCGCGAACAGGCCGACGATCACACCCAGCCAGCTCAGATAATCGGTCAGGCGGTTGGCCTCCGCCGAGAAGAATTGGGATTCCTCGATCTTCTCGGACAGCGAGGCGCGCTCCGCACCCGCGATCTCGGCCAGCTTGCCTCTTAGCTTGGTGCCGACATCGGCCTCTTCACCCTGCTTTACCGAGATGGAGTAGTAATAGCGCAGGCCATAGTCCTTCTTCCGGCCGGCGATGTAGCTGGCGACGTCGCTGAACTGCTGACCGCGCTGGAGGAACAGCTGACGAAGCTCTGCAGCGCGGCGCCGCTGGTCGGGATCCCGGGAGACCGAGCGTTCGAGCTGCGAAAGCTGCTGTCCGGCAAGACGCCACTGGGCATAATAGCGGCTGCCGCTCGACCGGGCGTCTTCGTCCAGGGCATAGCGTCCAACCGCCGCCTCCGCCCGTGCGATGCTGGCATCCATGGTGCGGGTGAGCAAGGTAACGTCATAAGCATGACGCTCGGTCGCCAGAGCCTCGTCTCGAGCGTTGTTGGTCATTGCGACGAGAACGACCATGCCGAGCAGGACCAGCGTGGCGATCAAGGCGATCGCAGCAGCTCCTCCCCGCCGCCAATCGAACAGCTGCTCGTCATGAGGCGTCATGACGCCAGTGTAAACGCGCGATTCCTCCGGGGAAACCCTGAAAAGGTCCCGCCCGATCTCAGCCGATGACGCCAGTCCTGCGGCCCGCGGCTTCGAACATGCCGAGGATTTCGTCCACCTGTTCGCCCGAATGTTCGGCGCATAGCGAGCAGCGCAGCAGGGTCATTCCGGCCGGGGTTGCCGGCGGGCGGGCAAGGTTCACATACAGCCCCTCGTGCAGCAATGCCTCCCACATCGCGGCGCCACGCTCCAGGTCCGGCATGATGACGGCGATGATCGCCGATTGCGGCTCCTCGGTCCCGAGGGTGAAGCCGAGCGCCTTCAGGCCGCCATGCAGTTTTTTGCTGTTTTCCCACAAATGGTCGCGCTTGGCCTTGCCGTGCATCAGCTTGCGGATCGAAGTCGCCGCCGTGGCGACCACGCTCGGCGGGAGGGAAGCGGTGAAGACATAGGGCCGGCAGACGAGCCGCAGGATTTCGAACTTCGGGTGGTTCGACACACAGAAGCCGCCCACGGTGCCGACCGATTTGGAAAATGTGCCGATGATGAAATCGACATCGTCCATCACGCCCTGGGCCTCGGCGACGCCGCGGCCATGCTCGCCGATGAATCCCATCGAATGGGCCTCGTCGACCAGCACCATCGCGCCATGGGCCTTCGATACCGCGACCATCTCCTTCAGGGGGGCGATGTCGCCGAGCATCGAATAGACGCCTTCCAGCACGACCAGCTTGCCGGCTTCGGCGGGCAGCCGCTTCAGCCGCTTCTCCAAAGCATCGATGTCGTTATGGCGGAAAGGCACGATCTGGGCATTGCCGAGCGCGCAGCCGTCATAGATTGACGCATGGCTGTCGATATCGAGGATGATGTAGTCATCCTTGCCGGCCATGGTTGAAATGATGCCAAGATTCGCCTGGTAGCCGGTCGAAAACACCATGGCGTGATCCATGGCGTAGAAGTCCTTGAGTGCCTCCTCGACCGCCTTGTGGGCGACATAGGTGCCATTAAGGACGCGGCTTCCGGTGGTGCCCGAGCCGAACTCGTCGAGCGCCTTCTTGCCCGCCGCGATCACATCGGGGTCGAAGGTCATTCCCATGTAATTATAGGTGCCGAGCAGGATCGTCTTGCGCCCGTTGCAGATGGCGACCGTCGGGCTGACCACTTCTTCCATCACCAGGCCGAACGGGTCGGTGACGCCTGTCGAAAGCAGTTGTTCGCGGGTCTGGATCAGCGGATCGAACTTCGAAAACAAGTCGGCCGGTCCGTCCGACATATGCTCGCCCGGCGTATCCCGAAGGGCATTGGTGGACATGGGCATTACCCCCTGAGCTTGCCGACCGCGTCGACCAGCTGGCCAACGTTCTCGATCTCCGCCTGCTGGTTCATGGTGATGATGATGTCGAATTCGTCTTCCACATTGGCGACAAAATCGAGCACCGTCAGGCTGTCCCACTCCAGATCCTGGGCGAAGCGGGTTTGGTCCGTGACCTCGATCCCCTTCTTGTTGAACGGCTCGATGAGGGCTTTCACCTTCGCATGGGTCTCGGCTCGGTCGGTCATGCTCGCGTCCTAGTGGTGAGCGCGGGCTTTCGCAATCTAATGGGGCGCAAAGAGGGCGGGCGGCTGCTTATGCTTCGGCGGATCGAAGCATATTGTCGCGCAGCCTGGATATCGTCTGCTGGACCTTGGCGAAGTCGTCGCCAAGGCCCGTTGCCTCGAACAGTCCGGAAGCGCTGGTTTCAACCTGCTGCCGCAGCTTGCGGCCCGCTGGTGTCACATTGACCCGGACCTGCCGTTCGTCGGCCGGATCGCGCCGGCGATCGACCAGCCCTAGCTGCTCCAGCTTCTTGAGGATCGGTGTCAGCGTATTGGATTCGAGGAACAGCTTGTCGCCGAGTTCGCCGACGGTTTGGTCGTCATCCTCGCCCAATGCGACCAGGGTCACATATTGGGTGTAGGTCAGGCCCAGCTTGTCGAGGATCGGGCGATACGCCCTGCCAAACGCCAAGTTGGCCGAATAGACCGCGAAGCACAGGAAATCGCCTAGCTTGGCGGGCTTTTCGCGGCTTGGGGTACGCGCCATCATTCCTGCTCCCGTAGACGAGTTCGTGGGGTCTAAAGCGCATCCGATTGAATCGGAAGGGCCAGAACGGCGCCCATTGCTGAGCGCCGTCCGGCCGGTCGGTCGAGGTCAGGCGTAGGCGGGCTCGAGCACATTCGTCTCGACGTCGATATTGCCGCGGGTCGCCTTCGAATATGGGCAGATCTCGTGCGCCAGATGGACCAGTTCGTGGGCCAGCTCGATGTCGATGCCGGGTATGGTTACGTCCAGCTTGGCGCGCAGGAAGAACTCGGCGCCTTCCATGACCAGGTCGATCGTGGCGTCCACCGAAGGAGCCTGCGGCAGCGCGATTTTCTTCTGAGCCGCGGCCACGCCGATCGCGCCCATGAAGCAGCCCGACCATGCGGCGCCGAAGAAATTCTCCGCGGCGGGGTGCGGGTCGGCCAGCTGGAGGTCGAGGAAGCCGTCAGCGCTGCGGGTATAGCCGTTGGCGCCGCCGACATTGTGGGTCGTTCCGGAATAGATGGTCTTGGCAGTCATGTTCATTCCCTTCAGTGTTTAAATCGTAGCCGATTAGATCGGATGCGAGTTATCTACATTCGAGTCGAAGATGTGTCAAGCACGATTAAAGCGGATACGATTAAAAATGTCGGGGGTTGCGTCCGAGCGCAAACCGAGCTTGCATGGTTCGAAGCCACGCAGGGGAAAAGGCGATGAGCGAAAGCAACGAGCCAAAGCTGGTGAATCCGGACGATCCGGTTTTCCCGAAGGAAGTCCACAATCTCCTCGTCGCGGCCAATGCGACCAACATCACCCTGTCCGGCATGGCCGACACCAAGGCGTCGATCCTGATGGGCGCCAGCTTCGTGGTTTTCTCCATGTCGATCAGCGACATTTCCGAGGGCAAGGCGAGCCTTCCCTTGCTCGTCCTGACCCTCTTCTCATTCGTCGCTACGGTGTTCGGGGTATTGACCGTGCGGCCGAACAAGATGGTCGTCACCAAGACGCCGATACCGGCCGAAAAGATCAACATCCTGTTCTTCGGCAGCTACACCAACGCCAAGCGCGAGGATTATGTCGAGGAGATGATGAAGGTCTTGTCATCCGAGGAGGAAACCTATCGGCGCCTGACCGCCGACCTCTACGATCATGGCAAGGTTTTGCGCGACGACAAGTTCAGCTGGCTCTACTGGAGCTTCACCTTGTTCCTGCTCGGCATGGTCCTGACTGCCGGAGCGGTCATTTACCAGCTGACGATGTACTAGAGCCAGCCGGACTCACGGTACCAGCGCGCGGTCTCGGCAAGGCCTTGCTCGGTGTCGACCTTAGGCTTCCACAAGCCTTCGGGCGCACCGCGGCCGGGATCGACCATCCAGTCCGGGTGGCAGAAATAGGCGACCCGATCGCGGGTGAGCTTGGCACGGTCGCGGCGAACCAGGCGGTCGACCCGCGCGCAAAGGTTGAGGATCGGCCTGGACATGGAGATGGTCACCACGGTCCGTCCGAGGGCCTTGCCAAGGGCTTTGCCGAACTCGGCGTGGCTCCAGCCGCCATGCCTTCCGTCATCCGGCTCGACCAATAATCCTTTCGGTGCTCCCGGATCGGCCAACGCCAGCAGCAAGTGACCCAGGTCATCGACATGGATCAGCGACAGCCGGCCCTCGGGAGGCAGCAGCACGAAGCCACGATTCGCCATTCGGAACAGTTCGAGCGTCTCCTTGTCGCCCGGACCATAGACCGCCGGCGGCCGGGCGATCGCGGAAGGGAGCGGGGAAGCGCTGACCAGCGCTTCGGACCCGGCCTTGGTTGCTCCATAGACGGACAGCCCGGGTTCGCGCGCGGCCAGGGATGAAACATGGACAAATTTCTTGACCTGGGCCTTCTCGGCAGCGGCGAGCACCGCGCTGGTCCCGGTCACGTTGCCCGCTTCGAAACCAGCCGGGTCGGGGGCATTGATGACGCCAGCAACGTGGATGACGGCATCCGCGCCCTCGACCAGTCGATCCAGGCTCTGCTGATCGTCGAGTGCGCCCGGCACCCAGCTAATCCCCTGGCGTGGATCTTGCGGGCGGCGGGTCAGTGCACGAACCTCATGTCCCGCCGTCAACGCAAGCTCCAGCAGCCGGCCGCCGACAAAGCCGGTCGCCCCGGTAACCGCCAGCTTCAAATCGGCGACCATTCGATCGGCACGGCGGGCCCTTCGTCTTCGACCTTTTGGCGGTGAAGCCGCTCGAGCAGCGCGTCGAGTACCGGCTCGATGCCGATGCTGCCTGCCGCGCTCAAAGGAAGCACCCGCATTCCGCTGGCCACGGCCAGCTCGGCCGACAGCGCCTCGATCAGCTCGTCGTCCAGAGTGTCGATCTTGTTCAGCGCCAGGACCACCGGCTTGTCCGCCAGCCCCGCGCCATAGGCGTCCAGCTCATCGCGCACGACGCGATAGCTGGTTGCGACATCTTCGTCATTGGCATCGACCAGGTGCAGCAGCACCTGGCACCGCTCGATATGCCCAAGGAATCGATCGCCGACGCCGGCGCCTTCGGCCGCGCCTTCGATAAGACCGGGAATGTCGGCAGCCACGAACTCGCGGCCGCGATGCTTGACGACTCCCAGCTGCGGCCGGAGCGTGGTGAAGGCGTAAGCGCCGACTTTGGCCTGGGCATTGGTGACGGCGTTGATGAAAGTCGACTTCCCGGCATTCGGCAGGCCTACCAGGCCGACGTCGGCCAGCAACTTAAGCCGCAGCCACACCCACATTTCCTCGCTCGGCCAACCAGTGCCATGCTGTCGCGGGGCACGATTGGTCGACGTCTTGTAGCTGGCATTGCCCCGTCCGCCGTCGCCGCCCTTCAGGAAATGGATGCGCTGCCCTTCCTCGGTGAAGTCGGCCAGCAAGGTCCGCTCCTCGTCATCGGCCAGGATCTGGGTTCCCACAGGCACTTTGATGACAAGGTCATTGCCGCCCGCGCCAGTCATGTTCGATCCGGCGCCGCCCTTGCCGCGCGGCGCCCGGAAATGCTGCGTGTAGCGAAAATCGATCAGCGTATTGAGACCATGCACGGCCTCGAACACGATGTCGCCGCCCTTGCCGCCATTGCCGCCGTCGGGGCCGCCATATTCAATGAACTTCTCACGCCTGAAGCTGACAGCCCCGGGGCCGCCCGCGCCGGAGCGAATGAAGATCTTGGCCTGGTCGAGAAAATGCATGGCGGGGCGTTTAACGATAAATGTGGCGAAAGGGCAGCGGCGTCAGCTCCGCTTGTCCTGCGCTTTGGAGAGTCGGAGCTTGCCCGAGCCCGCCTCAGTCTCCGACAATGCCCTTGATTAGCCCGACGGCGTCGTCGCGTACGGCCTCGCGCTTGAGGCCGCTGGCCCCGGCGATCTCCTCTCCGACCAGGCTGTCGCCGATGGCCATCAGCACCAGGCCGAGCGTAACCCGGTCCATCGGCCGCGTATCGCCGGCCGCTCGAAAATCCTCGACGATCGTCCGGACCGTCTCAATCACAGGCTCCAGCGCTTCGCGCTGACGGGTGAGGGCGATCCATCCGATCAGCTCGCCGACCCGCTCCGTGCGGAATGCGTCAAACATGGCGTCGACGACATAGCGCTCGCCGGCTTCACCGCGGCGTCGCTTGCCAATTGCCTCGCTGATGGAGGCGGAGACGGTCGCGGCAATATCTTCCGCCAATGCCCGATGGAGGTCGGCCACCGACCCGAAATGATGGAGCAGGTTGGCGTGGGTCCGGCCGATCTTCGCGGCGACGGATTTCAAGGTAACGGCGGCCACGCCTTCGTCGCGCAGCAGCTCGCGGGCGGCGGCAACCGCCAGGGCGCGACTTTCCTGCGGCGAAAGGCGTTTACGGATTTGCAATCTTATTGACATTTATGTCAGTTATCGCGAGAAAGTGCTTCGCAGTCCTTGGAGTGGTTTGATGAACGCCGCAAGTGTGACGCCCACCGACCTTAGCATTACCCCGCGTGACCGGCGCTTCGCGCGGGAGCGGAAGCCCGGCCATTGGTGGCATGGCGAAGACCCGTTCGCGACAGCCTTTTACAATGCGCTTTCCGCGACTTTTCCGAAGGGCGAGGCCTTTTTCGTCGAGAGCGTCCGGCAATTCCGCGATGGTGCGCCGCCCAGGCTGGCGGAGGAAATCAAGGGATTTACGACGCAGGAAGCGATCCACAGCCGTGAGCATGACGCCTTCAACAAGGCGGCCTTCGATGCCGGCTACGACCTCAAGCCGCTTGAAGATCGGGTGCAATACCGGCTCGAAATCATCCGCGCCAAGCCACCGATCGCGTCACTCGCCTCGACCATGGCGCTGGAGCATTTCACCGCCATCTTCGCCCACGAACTGCTGGCGGATCCCCGGCATCTTGCCGGTGCCGAGCCCGAGGCCCAGGCGATGTGGCGCTGGCATGCGATCGAGGAGATCGAGCATAAGGGCGTGGCCTACGACACCTGGCTGCACGCTACGCGCCACTGGCCACGCTGGAAGCGGTGGAAGGTCAAGGCCAAGGTCATGATGCTCGCAACGCGCAACTTCACCGTCGACCGGACGCGGGGCGCCATCGAGCTGCTTCGCCAGGACGGGATCACCGGGGCGAGGGCGTGGCTGGGATTGCTGAAGTTCATGTGGCTCAGCCCCGGCATGATGCGCAAGATTTTCCATGCATGGGCCGCCTATTTCCTGCCCGGATTCCATCCCTGGAAGATTGACGACCGCCACCTCATCCGGCGCTATGAGGAAGAAGCAGCCCTCGGCACGACGAGCGTAAAAAAGGTTCGGCGGGCCGCAGCCTAGTTTCATCACAAGCTACGGGATGCCGCAGACCCCCGGATCGGCGAAGGTCCGGCATGTCCATAGAAGAACGCATTGCCGGCCTGGACTGGGACCGGATCGAACGGGAGATCGACCAGCGCGGCTGGGCGACGACGGGCTCGTTACTGGGCAGGGGTCAGTGCGCGGCACTGGCCGAATCCTATGACGACGACCGCCTGTACCGGAGCCGGGTAGTGATGGCGCGCCATGGCTTTGGGCAGGGCGAATATCGTTACTTCGCCTATCCCCTGCCAGCGATTGTGCAGCAGCTGCGAACGGCCCTTTATGAAAGACTGGTGCCGCTCGCCAATCGCTGGCGCGGTGCATTGGGTGTGCCAGAACCTTTCCCAGCCGAGCATGCCGATTATCTGGACCGTTGCCATGCGGCCGGCCAGGTCCGGCCGACCCCGCTCGTCCTGCGATATGGGCCGGGGGACTATAACTGCCTGCACCAGGACCTGTACGGTGAGCTCAATTTCCCCTTGCAGGCTGCCTTCCTGCTGAATGAGCCGGGCAAGGATTTCGAAGGCGGCGAACTCGTACTGACCGAGCAGCGGCCGCGCATGCAGTCGCGCGTCCAGGTCGTACCGCTCAAGGCAGGCGAGGCTGTAATCTTCGCGGTCAATCATCGCCCCGTGCAGGGCACACGCGGCACGTACCGCGTCGCCATGCGGCACGGCGTCAGCCCGCTTCGCGAAGGGCGGCGCCACACGCTCGGCATCATCCTTCACGATGCAGCCTAGGCCGCCAGCGCCTCCTGCCGCTCGACCAGCCGCAGCCGATAGAGGCTCGCCATCGCTTCGCCTCCGCGAGCGCAGCTGTAACGCGTGGTGCTGAGGCCAGTGGGCAGGAAGCCCAGCTTCTCCAGCACGCGGGCCGAGGCCGGATTGTCGAGAAAGTGGGAAGCCTCGAGCCGGGGCAGCTTAAGCACGCGCGCGATCTCGATCAGCGCTCGGCCGGCTTCGGTGGCGAAACCCTGGCCCCAGTGCACACGGCCAATCCAATAGCCCATCTCGACCGCGCCGGATGGCCGCCGGCCAAGCCCGCAGGCGCCCACCAGGCGCGGTTCGCCGTCAGTCCGCTCTGTGATCAGGAAGCTCGGCATGGCGGGATCGCGTGGTGCCGCGAGGAAAGCCTCGGCGTCCTCCAGCCCAAACGGCCAGGGCGCCGTCGCCAGGTTGCGCACCACCTGCTCATCCGCGATGGCGCGCGCCAGCGCAGGGGCGTCCTCGGCCCAGCCGGGTCTCAGCAACAGTCGCTCGGTACGGGCGAACATGTTCAACTTCCTTCTCCCTCGAGCCGCCCGATAGGGCCGCTCTGTTGCAGTTTCGGGAGAAGAAAATGAAAAAGGGAGGAGAGGGGGCTGCCCTCTTCTCCCTTTTCGGATTCCGTAGAACCTGATCTGGGCTGCCCCCTCCCGGGAGCGGCCCTTTATCGACCGATCCCGCCTATTCAGCTGCCTCCGGCATAATGGCTTCGACATGGACGTATTTGCGGCCAAGCTTGCCATCGCGGAAACAGACGCGACCGTCGG